>DCVI01000083.1 GCA_002327315.1 Syntrophaceae bacterium UBA2192
CCGTCGGTCTCGATGATGCGGTAGTCCTTCCGGAAGACCTCTGTCACATCGCGCACCACGTCGAACTTGATCTCGTCGGGGCAGTCGATGCGAATCTCCGGTGTCGTGACCGTCCGTGGAACGTCGGCGAGCAGCTCGCTCAGTTTCTTTCCCGTCACGGAGAGGATCTCGAGGAGGCGCGCCGCGGCGTAGATGGCGTCATCGTAGCCGAAGTAGCGGTCGGCAAAGAAGAGATGGCCGCTCATCTCCCCGGCAAGCAGGGCCTTTTCCTCCTTCATTTTTCCCTTGATCAGCGAGTGCCCCGCCTTCCACATGATGGGCCTGCCGCCATGGGCGGCAATGTCGTCGTAGAGGCGCTGGGAGCACTTCACCTCGCCGATGATCGTCGCACCGGGCTTTTCCTTCAGGATGAATCGCGAGAAGAGAAGCAGCAACTCGTCACCCCAGAGGATCTCGCCCTCATCGGTGACCACCCCGATCCGGTCGGCGTCCCCGTCGAAGGCGATTCCGACATCGGCTTTTTTCTGTCTCACCTGGGCGATGAGTTCTCGGAGGTTCTCGGGAACCGTCGGGTCCGGGTGGTGGTTGGGAAACCGGCCGTCCATTTCCTCGTAGAGGCAGGTCAGCTCACAGCCGAAGCGCTCGAAGAGGGGCCTGGCAAAGTAACCCCCCACGCCGTTTCCGCCGTCGAGGACGACCCGGAGTCCGGGGCGCACCTTCACATTCTCGTAGAGGTAGTCGAGATAGAACTTGCAAATGTCGCGGCTTTCAGCCCTGCCGCTCCCTGACCGGAACGCCCCGCACTCGATGATTTCCCGCAGCTTCTGGATCTCGCTGCCATAGATCGTGTCGGGCCCCACGCAGATCTTGAATCCGTTGAACTCGGGCGGGTTGTGGCTTCCCGTCACCATGACACCGCCCCCCGTCTTGAGGTGGCGCACGGAGAAATAGAGAATGGGCGTGGCACAGGTGCCGATATCGATGACATCCATCCCGGTGGAGAGCAGTCCCCTTTTCATCGCCTCGCCAAGGGCGCTTGAACTGAGGCGGCAGTCCCGGCCGAGAGTCATGGTTGTCACGGCGTGGCCTGCGGCATAGGTGCCGACGGCCCGGCCGAGCTTTTCGACGAGCCCGGGCGTCAGGTCTTTTTCAACGAGGCCCCGGACATCGTATTCCCTGAAGATTTCACGGTTCATGATAGGCTCCAAAAATACCGGTTATGTCTACCACAGTTTGGCCCTCCAGACAATCACCGGTCGCATCGGGCCGGGCAAAAAACCTGCAACGGGGATTCCGTGGGGGGGTGCTGAAAAAAATGGTTGACAGGCGTTGCCCGGATCGGTTACAAATCCACCCAACGAGGAATAACATGTACCGACATAACCCTGTGGGCAGATTTTTTGCGTTTTTTAGCTTTTTTAGGGAGGTCTGCCCATAGCGCCCGATTGTGAATAAGCAACCAGGGCCGTGGGCAGACCTGAACTGCCCACGGCCTTTCTGCATTTGGAGGCCGTGACGATCACGGCCTTTTTTTATTTAAAAGGAGGAACGTACGATGCATCATTTCATCCTGAAGGCAATCGCGGGAATTCTTACGATCGGGATCCTGTCGCTGCCTGCCTCAACCATGGCTGCAGCGCCGATCAAGGTTGGAGCCGCCATCAATCTGACCGGACCTGCCTCCACGTGGGGGCAGTATCATGCCAAGGGAATGCAGGACTATCTGCGGTACGTCAACGAGGTCAAGGGCGGCATCAAGGGCCGGCCGATCGAACTGATCCTCGTCGACACGGGCTACAAGGTGCCGGAGGCCGTGGCGGCCGTCAAGAAATTCGCCATCCAGGAGAATGTCGACATGATCGCCACCTGGGGGGCAGGCGAGGGACTTGCGGCAAAACCCATCATCCAGGGATACAAGATCCCCACGATCAATTACTCGACAAGCTGGGAGCTTTTGGAAAAACCCGTGGCCTACATGTATCTGCCCTTCGGGAGTTACCGGCTGGACTGTGAAGCCGTTCTCGAGTACATCAAGTCCATCCACAAGGGAAAAGAGCCCCCCAAGGTCGGCCTTCTCACCTATAACAACGCCTACGGGCGTTCCATCCACAAGCCAAGCAAGGAATACGCGAGGGCAAACAACGTCAACATCGTCGCCATCGAGGAATTTCCCCCGAAGACCGTTGACCTCACGACGGAGCTGCTTCGCCTGAAGAAAAGCGGCGCCGAGTATGTCTTCATGCAGATGCTGCCGGCGACGATCGTCACGGCCTTCAAGAGCGCCGACCGCATCCAGTACGGCCCGCAGTTCTTCGGCACCTGGACCTCCACCGACCCCGACTTCTTCAAGCTGGGAAAGGGAATCATTCGTGACCGCCTGAAGATGCAGTTCCCCGGCGGGCTGCCCGGTGACAAGGGCGCCGGCATCGAGATGCTGAAGACGCTCTGGGCGAAATACAAGACCGTGAGCCGATTTGACGCCGCCTACTGGGAAGGGGTCGTCGTGGCGATGATCATGGAGCGCGCAGCCCTGAGGGCGCAGGAGAAATACGGCAAGGTGGATCGTGAGACGATCAACATGGCCATGGAGACGTTCACGAACGAGGACTTCGGCGGGATCGTACCCCCCGTCACCTACACGAAGGCCAACCACGAAGGATCCTTCCGGGGTCGGATCGTCCAGGTCCGGGAAGACGGCACCTTCAAGCCGCTGACGGATTTCTACACGCCGGGAAAAGAAAAAATCCGCCACCTGAAGTAGGAGCTGCGACATGAAGGCCTATCGGGGGGAACCGTCCATTTTTGCCGGAAGGAAACCGGAAGACCGCAAGGCGGAGCTCGTCGTGGAGCGCCTGACGCTGCGCTTCGGGGGCATCACGGCGGTCGGAGACGTGGACCTGAAGGTATCGACAGGCGAGTTCGTCTCCGTCATCGGGCCCAACGGTGCGGGGAAGACGAGCCTGCTGAACTGCATCACGGGATACTACAAGGCGCAGCAGGGGCGGATCCTCTTCAACGGGAAGGATATCTCCAACCTCCCGGCGCACCGTCACATCGAGCACGGGATCGGCAGGACGTTCCAGAACATCGAGCTCTTTCCGGGGATGACGGTCCTGGCGAACCTGCTGCTGGCCCGTCACCTTCACTGCCGCTACGGTCTCGCCGCGGCGGCCCTCTTCTCCAGGAAGGCGAAAAGCGAAGAAATCCGCCAGCGGAGGCTCATCGAGGAGATCATCGATTTCCTGGAGATCCAGTCGATCCGCAAGAAGCTCGTGGGTTCGCTTCCCTACGGAATGCGCAAGCGCGTCGAGCTGGGGCGGGCGCTTGCCCTGGAACCGAGGCTTCTCGTCCTCGACGAACCCTTCGCCGGGATGAACCTGGAGGAGAAGGAGGACATGGTGCGGTTTCTCGTGGAGCTCTCCGAGTCCTGGGGGCAGACGATGATCCTCGTGGAGCACGACATGTCGATCGTCATGAGTATCTCCGAACGGATCATGGTTCTCAACTTCGGGGAGAAACTCGCTGAGGGCACCCCCGGGGAGATTCAGGGAAACCCCGATGTCATCCGGGCCTATCTGGGCGACCGGGCGGAGCAGACCGCGGAAGAAGGCCGCTCGGGAGGTGGCCGATGACGGTCCCGGCAATCAGAGAGCGCGTGAGCGGCAACGGCCGGCCGGCAGGACTCGATGACGCGACACTCAATGCCTACGGCAAATACACCCTGCCGCAGATCCTGGGAGAACAGGCAAAGCGTTTGGGGGCCGGGCACGTGGCGATACGCGAGAAGGCTTACGGGATCTGGCAAACGTACAACTGGGAGGATTATTTCAGCTACGTCAGGCGAACGGCGCTGGGTCTTCTCAGCCTCGGGATGCGGCGCAGGGAAAACGTCGCCATCGTGACGAACAATCACCCCGAGTGGCTGTTCTGCGAGCTGGGCGCCCAGGCCGTGGGCGGTGTCACGGTGAACCTCTTCACCTCCTCCATCGCCGACGAACTGGCCGAGGCCCTGAAGCGCTTTCAGGCCACCGTGGTCGTAGCCCAGGACCAGGAGCAGGTCGACAAGCTGCTCGAGACGCGCGCGAGGTTGGGATTCGTCAAATCCGTCGTCTACGTGGACCCCACGGGGATGCGCACCTACCGCAAGGACCCCTGGCTTACGAGCTACCGGGAGCTTCTCGAGCGGGGCGACGAGCTGGAACGGGAAAAGCCGCAGCTCTTTCCCTCGGAACTCTGGCGCGGGCGCCCCGAGGACGTGGCCGTCATGATCCAGACCTCGGGGACGACGGGGCTGCCAAAACTCGCCATGCTCAGCCACCGCAATTTCACGGCCATGGCGCGCAAGTGGCTTGTCGAGGCGCCTGTCGGGATCGGCTCCAACTGGCTTTCCATTACGCCGTCGGCCTGGATCGTCGATCAGGTCTGGGGCGCGGGCATCACGCTCACCGGCGGGCTCACGATGAACTTTCCCGAAACGGCGGAAACCATCGAAGCGGACTTCCGGGAGATCGGGCCCGAGGTCATCGTCTCCTCTTCGAGGTTCTGGGAAGACCTGGCATCGAAGATCCGGGTCAAGATGGCCGATTCGGGGCTTGTGAAGCGCAAGCTGTTCGGTCTGGCAGAGCGGATCGGTCAGAAGGCCGTGGACAAAGAGGCGAAGAAAGAACCCATTTCGCTTGCGCTGCGCACGGTGAGACGCGCCGCCGAGGCGATGGTCCTGAGGCCTCTCATGGACCGCGTGGGCTGTCTGGGCATGAAGAGCGCCTACACGGGCGGTCACCCGATCAGCCCCGAGGTCATCCGCTTCTTCAGGGCCTGCGGTCTCAACCTGAAGCAGTGCTACGGCCTCACCGAGGCGGGCGGCATATTCCAGGTACAGCCCGACGACGAGGTAAAGCCCGAGACGGTAGGGAAGGCCCTTCTGGAGACGGAGGTCAAGATCGCCGATGACCAGGAGGTCCTCGTGAAGAGCCCTTCAAACTTCGCGGGCTATTACAACGACTACAAGGCCACCGAGGATGCCTTCCGGGACGGCTGGCTGCGAACGGGAGACGCAGGCTACCTGGACCCCGACGGCCACCTCGTCATCATCGGCCGCAAGGAGGAAATCATCCGGAACAAGACCGGTGCGGCGTTTTCTCCCGATTTCATCGAGACGCGGCTCAAATTCAGCCCCTACATCAAGGAAGCGGTCACCTGGGGCGAGGGGAGGCCCTACATCACGTCCTTCATCAACATCGACATGGGAAACGTGGGCAACTGGGCCGAGGAGAGGATGATCCCCTACACGACCTATACGGACCTCTCGCAGCAGCCGAAGGTGGAGGAGCTCGTCCTCGGGGAGATCCGAGACGTGAACGAACGGCTTCCCGATTACATGAAGATCCGCAAGTTCATCCTCCTCTACAAACTGCTCGACGCCGATGACGAGGAACTGACGAGAACCGGGAAGGTCCGGCGGCGTTTCGTTTACGGCCTTTACCTCAACCTGATCGAGGCCATGTACCGAAACCTCAAGGAGTTGGAGGTCAAGAGCCAGGTCCGCTACCGAGACGGGCAGGTGGGAAAAATAGAGACAACCGTCCGGATCATCGACGTGCAATAAGGAGAGACGCATGGATTTCTTCATACAACTTCTCATCAACGGAATCAGCATCGGCTTTCTCTACGGACTGTCCGCAATGGGGTTTGTCATGATCTTCAAGTCCTCGAGCGTGCTCAACTTCGCCCATGGCGAGATCCTGGCCTTCGGCGCATTCCTGTTCCTGGCGCTCGTGACCTGGGCGCAGCTTCCCATCTGGCTGGGATTTCTCGTGACACTGGCGGGGTCCTTCGTCCTGGGCTTTGTCATCGAGCGGATCTTCCTTCGGCCGCTCATCGGCGAGCTGCTGATATACGTGATCATGCTCACCGTGGGGCTTGCCGCCATGTTCAAGGGCGGGATGCTGCTCGTCTGGGGCGGAAACCTTTACACCTATCCGGACTTCCTGCCCGAGGGTCTCGGCATCAACTGGGGCATCGTCCAGGTGCCGCCCGTTTACGTGGCGGCCGTCATCATCGGGAGCCTTTTTCTTTTGATGTTCGGGCTGTTCTTCAAATTCTCCTCCCAGGGTATCTACATGCGCTCCGTGGCGGATAATCAGACGGCGGCGCTTTCCCTGGGTGTGCACGTGCGGAGGGTGTTTGCGCTTTCCTGGGCCATCGCGGCGATGGTGGCGGGGATCAGCGGAATCGTGCTGGGGATCATCAACGGCATCACGGTGCACGAGCTCTCCTCCGTGGGGCTGAAGGTCTTTCCGGTCGTGATCCTGGGGGGCCTCGACTCGATCGGCGGGGCCATCATCGGGGGCCTCATCATCGGCCTGCTGGAGACGTTCACAGGCGGGTATCTCTCGCCTTCGCTGCGCGACGTCGTGCCGTATATCGCTCTCGTGTTCATCCTGCTGGTGAAACCGTACGGGCTGTTCGGGCTTGCTGAAATTGAACGCGTTTGAAAAGGATTCGGTCGACATGAAAACCCTTCGGTTTCGTCCCTGCGGGAATTTCAAGGTTCAATACCGGGAGGAGCTGACCGTCTTCGATACGGACTTCGGGAGGCTCTGGTCCGCGGTGGGGATCGTCGTTCTCTTTGCCGTCGTGCCGTGGATCGCCACCCCGTATCTCCTCTACGTTGTGAACCTCATCGGGATCTCGGCCATTGCAGCCCTCGGGCTCAACATTCTCGTGGGCTACACGGGGCTGATCTCCCTGGGACATGGCGCTTTCTTCGGGGTCGGCGCGTACTCGGCGGGCATCCTCGCCGTGACGTACGGCATTCCTTTTCTTGCCGTGGTTCCTCTGGCGGGGCTCGTCACGGCCGTCGTCGGCATGGTCTTCGGGATTCCCTCGGGACGCCTGAAAGGGCTCTACCTGACCATTGCGACGCTGGCCGGACAGTTCATCATTGAATACGTGCTTGTCCACTGGGAAAGTGTGACCGGCGGGACCATGGGGATCACGCTTCCCGCCCCGTCGATCTTCGGGGTTGCGATTGCGGGGGACCTGAGCTTTTTCTACGTGATCTATGCGACGGCGGTCGTCATGGTCTTCGGTGCCGTGAACCTCATGCGCACGCGCTACGGGAGGGCTTTTGTGGCGATCCGCGACAACGACCGGGCCGCCGAAGGGATGGGGATCCCCATCTTCCGATACAAGCTCCTTTCCTTCGCCGTGAGCTCCTTTTATGCCGGCGTTGCCGGGGCTCTCTGGGGTTACTACATGATCAGCATCACGGCGGAGCCTTTCACGCTGGGGTTATCCGTCGAATATATCGCCATGATCGTTATCGGGGGTCTGGGGAGTATCCCCGGGGCCATCTTTGGCACCGTGTTTATCACGCTGCTCAACGAGGGCCTCCGCTGGGCCACGGACACGATCATGAACATGGGGGGACTCGCAGGCGTCGAGCTGACGATGGCGCCGCTGAGGGAGTTTGTCTTCGGCCTGGCCATTGTCCTTTTTATTTTATTCGAGCCCAGGGGGCTTGCGGAGGTGTGGAGAATAGTCCGCTCGAGCTTCAAGTTGTGGCCGTTCTCTTATTAGTGATCAGTGGCTAGTGGCCAGTGTCCAGTGAAAAGAGGAAGACAGAAATCACGGGGAAGATCAAACATCGGTTTCAGTGAATTCATGGGTTGAGACATGGAGAATAACAAGCTGCTTGTGATCAACAACATCAGCGTCATCTATTCCGACGTGATCCAGGTCCTCAAGGGGGTCTCGCTCTCCGTTGAACCGGGACAGGTCGTCTCGCTGCTCGGGAGCAACGGTGCCGGCAAGACGACGACCCTGAAGGCCATATCGGGGCTTCTCAAGCCGGAAAACGGCGAGGTCACCGAAGGGAGCGTCCTGTTCGACGGCAAACCGATCCACAACCATTCGCCCGAAACGATCACGAGGGCCGGGATCATCCAGGTTCTCGAAGGCCGTCAGCCCTTCAAGTACCTCACCATCGAGGAGAACCTCCGGGTGGGGACGGCAACGCGGTGGGGAAAGCCCTACAGGCAGGATCTGGATAAAGTCTATCACTACTTTCCGGCCCTCACGAAACGACGCAAGACACTCGCGGGGTACTGCAGCGGCGGTGAGATGCAGATGCTCGTCATCGGTCGGGCCCTCATGGCACACCCGAAGCTTCTGCTTCTCGATGAGCCGTCGCTGGGGCTTGCGCCTCTCATCGTCCGGGAGATCTTCCAGATCATTGAGCGGATCAACCGGGAGGACGGCACGACGATCGTCCTCGTGGAGCAGAACGCCAATATGGCCCTGCAGATCGCTACGTACGGGTACGTCATGGAGAACGGGAAGATCGTCATGGAGGGCCGCGCCGAGGAATTGCGTGAGAATCCTGATGTCAAGGAGTTCTACCTGGGCATGGGCGCCGCGGGGACGGCAAAGTCGTACAGAGATGTGAAGGCGTATAAGCGCCGGAAGCGATGGCTCTAAAGGCAGTGACCAGTGGCTAGTGACCAGTGACCAGTGAAAGCATAGGCAGAAGAAGCGGAGCAGGGAGGTCTGGACGAATGGTGAAGAAAAAAAGCTCGCCGTATTTCGACAAGAAGGAAACGAGAACAATCGAGGAGCGCCGGGAGGACCAGGCGGGGGAACTGGCTGCGATGATGCGGCTGGCCGTGAAGAAATCGCCGTTGGTCAGGGGGCAGATCGAGTCACTGGGGATGAAACCGTCGAAGAGAAACGCCTATGAAATTCTGAAACGGCTTCCCGTCATCTCGCGGGAAAAGCTCGTCCAGATGGAGATCGACGACCCGCCCTATGCCGGGCTGGGAAACCCCGATGCCGATATCGACCGGATCTTCACCTCGCCGGGGCCTGTCTATGAGCCCCACCTCTGCGAATCGGACCCGATCTGGGCCAGAGCCTATCGTGCGGCAGGGTTCGGTCCGGGCGACGTGGTCCTCAATGCATTCTCCTACCACCTCGTGGCGGCAGGGCTCACATTCCACAGCGGGCTCAGGCGCATCGGGGCCACCGTCGTCCCGTCGGGTGCATCGGGCACGGCCATCCAGGTGCAGCTCCTCCGCGACCTCGGGGTGACGGGGTATACCGGGACGCCCAGCTTTCTCAAGGCGATCATTGAGAAGGCTCAAGAGACGGGTCACGACTTCAAGAGTGATTTCCTTGTCCGGAGGGCTTCCTTTGCGGCCGAGCCCCTTCATCCGGTCCTGAGAGAGGAGTTCGAGAAACAGTACGGGATCGACACCTACCAGATGTACGGGGCGACCGAGGTGGGCGACGTGGCCTACGAGTGCCGTGAGAAAAACGGCTGGCACATCTGCGAGGAGGTTGTCGTCGAGATCCTCGATCGGGAGACGGGTCGCGACGTGCCGCCGGGGGAGCTGGGGGAGGTGGTCGTCACCAGGCCGAACGGCATCTTTTTTCTTTTCCGCTTCGCGACGGGCGATCTCTCCAGGCTGATCGCGGAACCCTGTCCCTGCGGGAGGACTTCTTTCCGGCTCGCCGGCGTTGCCGGAAGGGTAGGGGATGCCGTCAAGGTGAGGGGCATGTTCGTGGCGCCGAGCCAGTTGAAAAAAATCGGCGAACGCTTCCCCGAGTGGAAATTTCAGATCGTTGTGGGCCGGTGTGAGAACCGGGATGTCCTCACCGTCCGCATCGACGCGCCGGAAACGAAACGAGGCAAGGATGCACTTGCTTCGTTCGAGAAATATTTTGCCGAGATCTGCACGGTCCGCATCGACCGCATCGAGGAGGTCCCGACGGGCAGCCTCGCTGAGGGCTATAAGCTTATCGTAGACGAACGGAGCTGGAAATAGAGGCAGGGGATCATTCACCCTCACCCCGACCCTCTCCCCTCAAGGGAGAGGGAGACTGGAAGGGGAGGCTTCCTTCGGAAGCCTACTTCTTTACAGCCGCCAGGACTTCCCGGATATCGGGCAATTCACCGATCGGGTAGACCTTGATCCAGGCAACCTTGCCTTTTTCGTCGATGAGGATGTTCGCGCGCTCCGAGAACCCCTCCTTGCGAAACAGGCCGAGGGAAGATGCGACCCCCCCGTGGGGCCAGAAGTCGGCCAGTAGCTGCGTTTTGCCGATCTTCAGCGATTTCGCCCAGGCCGCCTTGCAGGGGACGCTATCGACGCTCAGGCCCACGGCAACGGTGCCCGCCTTTTCAAAACCCTTCAGGTTCTTCTCGAGGGCCTGCATCTGTTTTGCACAGATCGACGTCCACGCCAGGGGGTGGAAGGACAGAAGGACTTTCTTCCCCTTGAAGGCGGAAAGCTTGAATGCCTGTCCGTTCTGATCCTTGAGCGTGAAGTCCTTGACTCTTGTTCCGACCGATAGAGATTTTTCCGCCATGGGATCCTCCTTCTTATGCCCCGTCAACTCCGTGATGCTCCTTTTTCCTGAACCATCCTGCGGGGTCTGTGAAATAGTCCTCCGTGTCTTTCAACGAGAGATAATGCTGCCGCTCCATTTTCGAGAGGATCTCGAAGAATGCCTTCTCCTTGGGATCCGATGATGCGTCGCGGAGCTGGGCATAGAATTTCTCGCCCTTTGCTTCGAAGTCCAGGGCCGTCCGGACGGCCTTCAGGTCGTCGTCGTTCCCGGGGGCGGACGCTTCCGCCTTCAGAAGGAAGTCCTTCAGGATGTCCTTTACGGCAGTCCCCTTGACTTTCACGGGAAGCGAATCGGGCCACTTCTTCTCCGATTGCCAGCGGGCGTGAATCTCCTTGAGCCGTTCATAATGTTCGAGCTCGTCATCGGCAATCTGCTTGAACATGGATTTGCCGAGTTTGTTCCGGCAACGCTCGGCGCTCTTGAGGTAGAACTCCCGCTCTCTCTGCTCGTTTGTCAGGGCCACCTCGAGGGCATTCAGGCGCTCTTCCTTTTTCATCGGGTCACTCCTTTTTGAGGTTTGAAGGGATCGTCTGACCGGATGGTCAACAACAATAATTATATCAGATCGGAGTGGCGTCGGAAACGGATATTTTTCATTTCCGGAGAAGTTTCGAGCAAGGGATATGGCCCGTCGCGCCGGCATCCCGGCCGGGCTTGAAATAGCCGGGTGCCTGTGCGACAATGACGCGGCTGAAGACAAAGTGAAGGTCAGCCCATGAGAAGAAAGATGCTCTACGCCTTGATCATCGTTGTGCTCGGTGTGGCCGCGGCGCTTGCTTACCCCGTCGTGAAGATCAAGATGTCCGCCTCGGTCATCCACCCGGAGCCGCGCTTCATCCCCGCCTCGAGTGAACAGGCGCTTTACGGCCACGTGCATGCCCTGAGCGTTGTGATCGGGTCGAGAAGCCTTCGGGAAGTTGAAAAGATCCGTCAGGCCGAGCAATACATCCGGACGTTTTTAGAAAAGCAGGAAATCCCGTTCGAGCTTCAGGGATACGATTACGAGGGAAATCGGTACAACAACATCGTCGTCACCCTCGAGGGAGGCACGCGGAGGGAAGAGACGATCGTTATCGGGGCCCATTATGACACCACCTTCGGCACACCCGGCGCCGACGACAACGCCAGTGCCGTGGCCGTGCTGCTCGAGCTGTGCCGCGCCCTGAAGGATTACAGGCCCGAAAGGACCCTGAGGCTGATCTTCTTCGTTCTCGAGGAACCGCCCGCATTCATGACCCCCGCCATGGGCAGTTACGTCTATGCCATGAAGGCCCGGGATCGGGGCGAAAATATCGTCGGGATGATCGGTCTCGAGATGGTGGGGTACTTCAATGAGGCCGCAGGCAGCCAGGCCTTTCCTGTGCCCGGCCTGCACTGGCTGTTCCCCGACCGGGGGAATTTCATCGGGGTAGTCGGCAACGTGCCCTCCCGGGAGCTGACGCTTGCCGTGGCCGAGTCCATGAAAGCCGGCTCCGAGCTTCCCGTCGAGCATCTCGTGGCGCTGCCCTTCATCCCCGGCATCGGCCTGTCCGATCACGGATCCTTCTGGAAGATGGGCTTTCGGGCCGTCATGGTGACCGACACGGCCTTCTATCGCAATCCCAATTATCACGGGGAAAAAGACACGATCGAGACGCTGCGGTTCGACAAGATGTCACAGCTTGTGCGCGGAATGGTTCACGCCGTGGAGTACCTGACGAAGGGTAAAGGCTGAAGGCGGGGATCGCTCTATCGGTCCGGCGTCGAGGCGGCGGCGATGTCGCGGACCTTCAGCTGTATGTTCGAGGAGCCGTTCCAGTAGTTGATCTGCGGGGTGAAGGCGATGTCCAGCCGGACTCCCTCGATATCCTGGGCATAATCCCCTTTGTTGAACCAGATGGAGTTGCAGGAAACGCCGTCGCCGTAGACACGCATCTTGAGATGCCTGTTACCCACGACCGTGGGGTATGAGACCTGGACGTTGCGGGCGCAGATAATCGGTTCCGGGTTCCGGGTTCCGAATGGGGCCAGGCGGTCGAACTGGGCGACCAGTTCGTGGGTGATCTGGTTCAGGCTGCACTGCGCGTCGATGTGTGTTTCCGGGAGCAATTCCTGCACGACGAGTCCTTCCTTGACGAGATCCCCGAGCACCTCGCTCAGCCTCTCGATGTCGCCCTCCTTGACGGAGATGCCCGCCGCGTAACGATGACCCCCGTAGGAAATGAGCAGGGGATCGCAGATCTTGAGCCCTTCGTACAGATTGAATTCGGCGATGCTTCTTCCCGATCCCTTGCCGATGCCGTCCTTGAGGCTGATAAGGATCGTGGGTCGGTAGAAACGATCCACGACCCGGGAGGCCACGATCCCGATCACGCCGGGGTGCCATTCCGGCGAGGCGAGGACGATGGCGCCCTTGTCCTTCGCATCGCCCGTGGAGAGGATCCTGGCGATGATCTCGTCGAAAATGGTCTTTTCGAGGCGTTGGCGTTCCCGGTTGCACGTCTCCAGGCGCGCTGCGAGGCGCTGTGCTTCGGCGGGGTCTTCCGTCAGCAGGAGCCGGACGGCGTCATCGGGCGTTCCGACGCGTCCTGCCGCATTGATCCGGGGGATGAGTGCGAAGGAGGCCACCCCGGAGTCGATGGCCGTGTTGCCCAGGCCTGCCGTGTCCCTCAGGGCCTTCAGGCCCACGCGGCGGTCTTCATTGATGAGTTCGAGGCCGATCCGGGAAAAAATGCGGTTTTCATCCACCAGGGGCGACAGGTCGCCGATCGTGCCCAGGGCCACGAGGTCCAGATAATCCCTCAGGTTGGGGTAGGGACGGCTGGACCAGAAACCGATATTGCGCAGGCCCCCGCGCAACGCAATGAGGAAATTGAAGACAATCCCGACACCGGCGAGTTGTTTGAAGGGGAACGGGCAGTCGCTGCGGTTGGGATTGATGACGGCCGCCGCCCGGGGGATTGCAGGCGGGACCTCGTGATGATCGAGAACGATCGTGTCGATGCCGAGGGAGCGGGCGTAATCGATCTCCTCCCGGTCCGATACCCCGCAGTCAACGGTGATAATCAGGCCGACGTTCTGCGCTTTCAGCCGGTCGATGGCCGAACGGTTGAGGCTGTAGCCTTCACTCACCCGGTCGGGGATGTAGTAGATGACGCTGTCGTGAATCCCATGCAGAAAGCGGTAGAGGCATGCCAGCGAGGTGATGCCGTCGGCATCGTAATCGCCGTAGATGGCAACTTTTTCCCCGCCCTGGATGGCCCGGATAAGCCGCTCCACGCCCTTATTCATGTCTTTCATGAGAAACGGACTGTGCAGGTCGTGAAGCGAGGAGTTCAGATAGAGGTTGGCCGCCTCGAGATCGTTGATCTGCCGGTTGATGAGGATCTGGGCAATGATCGGGCTGAGCTTGAATTCCCTTACGAAAAGAGACTGGAGATCCTCTTTCGTTTCAGACAGTTTCCATCTTGTGATCGGCAGCATATAGACATGTTCTTCCACGAAGCCTGTTCGCCGCCCTTCGTTGTTTTGTCAGGACGGTCGCGGCACCGGTTATATTAACAGCGTCGGGGTTTGTGTCAAGAGAAGAATTAATCTTCCTTGATCTTTGTCAATGCCGATGTTACTGATATTCCTGCTTTTCTGATGAGAACAGCCATGATCGCATGCCGCAAGCGTTATTTCCGGTTGCCGGCCCGTCACATCGCCCATTTCCAGTTCCTCGTCGAGGGCTATGACGGGATCGCCACGGTGACCACCGTCGACTCGAAGGCCGCCGTCCTGATGCTCTGCATTCCCGACGGTCTCGAGGGGGAGGTCGACCGCGTCCTGGATGCCATCGCGCAGGAAGGATCGATCCCTTTCCGGGAAGACATCGAATGGAAGGAGGAGTCTGGGGAGGAGCCGTGAAGAAGGTTGCCTTGCCGCACGCTGTTCCAGGGAACACAAGGCCCCTCTGAAACGGTGGATCCTGCATCGAGATGCTGCTCAACACGCACACATGGCTGCTGAAGGAATATGCGGGCGCCCGTCTGCGCCCGGATCGCCTCGATATCCTCATCTACAACGTGATGCCCGATATCCTCCCCATCCACCGGGACATCACGCCCGAAATGACGCACCGGATCGAGCGCCTCAGGACCGTACCGCCGGAACACGGGAAGGCGCGTTTCATCCAGTTTCACCTCCTCGTGGACGATCTGTCCCACCACGGCCACATCACCCGGCGAGGCCACGACCGTTTCGAGAATGCCTCCGGCGGGTATGCCTACCGCAAGGGCGCAGCGCTTGCGCAGAACCTGATCGAGCTGCACGGCGGGAAGATCCCCGCGGAAGAAGCGCTGTACCGGTCGCACCTGCTCATCGAGATGGCCGTAGATCTGGTGGTCTACGGGCGATACCCCGAGAACGTGGAGCTTTTTTCTCAGGCAGTGGAATGGACCCTCGAGAACCGCCTCGAGAGCCTTGTCGGCACGCTGGTCTGGTCTTACTCGCTTCCGGAAGCGCTTGTGCGGGAAGCCGTGGTGCAGGGCATGACCGCTTACCGCAACGATATCCTGCGCCGGTCGGTGAGCCTCGAGGGCCGAACCGAGCTGTTCCTCCACAAGTTCTACGGGGGAGTTGCCGGGGAGAAGGTGCGGAGCGGCATCCGGGATCTTCTGCTGAGGGGAATCGAAAGCGTTGCCGACATGGAAGAGTTCCTGTCGGCAACGCTGCAGGAGATTGCGAAAGCGGGGTTTGACGGCGACCTATAGGGCTTTGCGAACGAATCCCGACCGCAGGCAGCGGGTGCAGACCTTCATTCGTTTCACGGAACCTTTGCCGTCAACGACCTGGAGCTTCTGGAGATTGGGGTACCAGACCCGTTTCGTTTTGTTGTTGGCGTGGCTGACATTGTTGCCCACCACGGGGCCCTTGCCACAGACATCGCAGACTCTGGCCATAACAGACACCTCTCAAAAAGAAATAAGTCCGCATATTTAAACCAACCGGGAGAATATTGCAAGCGGTTTTTAGTTCTTCATGGAAAGGGGCTGGCCCGTCGACTCGAGGACGAGCATCCAGATGTTGCCCTTGGGATCGATCATCTTCCTCTGGGCCGCCACGGCCAGGAAGGGCAGGTGGACGTAGGCATCGTTGACGAGGCCCACAAGCATGCCCGTCTTGCCGGCCATCCCGGCATGGACGGCGTACTGGGCCATGACCCCGCAGAGGATGCTGTCGCTGGCATTGGCCGGCACGCTCCGGATGATGTAGCTGGGGTCGATGTATTTCAGGTTGATCTCCATCTTTTTTTTGCTGAAGTGCTCTTCGATCTTCTCCTTCAGGAATACGCCGATGTCGTTGAGCCGGATGTTTCCCGAGGCGTCGCGCTTCACCGTTCCTTTTCGGGAGAAGAGGTTCTGCCCTGCGCCTTCGGCCACGATGATGACGGCGTGATTCCGGGCCCCGAGCCGTCGCTCGAGGTGGCGCAGGAACCCTTTGTCCCCTTCCAGATCGAAGGGCTCTTCGGGGATCAGGACAAAATTCGCATCGCCCTGGGCCAGGGCCGCCGATGCGGCGATGTGGCCGGACTGGCGCCCCATCAGTTTCACGAGGCCGATGCCCATGGGGGCGCCTTTGGCTTCCACGTGGGCGCACTGGATCGTCTTGACGGCCTCCGAGATGGCCGTGTCGAAACCGAAACTCTTCTGGATGAGCACAAGATCGTTGTCGATGGTCTTGGGGATGCCGATGACGCCGATCTTGAGTTTTCTGCGTGCAATCTCGGCGGTGATGAGCTGGGCCGCCTGCATGGTGCCGTCCCCGCCGATGACGAAGAAGAGGTTGATGTTCATTCTCTCCAGGGCGTCGACCATTTCGGAGATGTTCTGGTTGCCCCTGGACGAGGAGAGGATGCTTCCGCCGAGATCCTGGATGTCCTTGACGACCTCCGGTGTGAGCTCGAGGAAGTCGTGACCGTATCGCGGGATCAGGCCCTGGAGGCCGTACTTGACGCCGATGATGTTCCGGACCCCGTAACGGAAATGGAGTTCCATGACAAGCGCCCGGATGACGTCGTTGATCCCCGGGCAAAGGCCCCCGCAGGAGACCACGGCCGCCTTGACCTTCTGCGGTTCGAAGTAGATGATGTGCCGCGGGCCGGCGACTTCCAGGGACATGGATTTGAGAGGCTTGGACGGAAGTTCTTTGTGCAGACCGATGTTGATGTCACAGAGGACCCGTTCGTCATCGCTCTTGAAGTAACCTACCGTGAGCGGGGACGGGATCTTCGGTTCACCCAGGTTCTGGATCTCGAAATCCCCTGTGGTCTTTCTCATATCTCTGCATCTCCAGCTGCGAGGTAGCCGTTCTTCATGCCGGACAGGACTTCTCCCTCAAAGCCCAATCCTGCAAAGGTTATTCCACCGGTGATCCGGACATTGCGCAGCGGGGACTTGAGGGCGACTGTCGTGAGCGAGGGAAGAGACGGCCCCGGGAAACGATACCGGGGATTCACGACCTGCTGGTACTGGCGGGAAACCTCGATCGAGCGATCCACATCCATGCAGTCCAGGCTCTCCCGAAGGAACGGGAGGAATTTCTCGAGAGACCGGATCATGTCCTCTGCCGTGGCCTTGAGTTCCCCGTCCTCCATGTGCAGCGGGGAACGGGCCAGCAGTGCCGTTACCGTCAGCGTCCGTTTCCCGCGGGGAGCGAGTCCCGCGTCGTCGGCGACACTCGACTCCAGGAAGAGAAAGGGGCCGGTTTCGCTTCCAGGTTCCCGGGGGTGTTCCGGGACGAAGATGACGTATTCGCTCATCCGGTCCGGCAGCCCGCGGTTGTCGACGCCCATGTGCAGGGTGAAGGGATACTGGGCCGTTTCGACCCTGCGGAGTTTCCGCGCGAGCTTCGATAGTTTCTTTTCCCCCGTCAGCAGAGTCGCCAGGGCAGGGGATTTTGCGCTGATGATCAGCTCCTGGCCCACGACGCTGATCGGCTTGCCTTTCGGCTTGACGTCCACCTCGATCTTGTCTCCGGCGCGGATGGCCGTGATCGCGCAGTCCGTGAGAGTTTCGCCCCGGAGGTCCTCGAAGCGCTTCCGCAGCTGACCGAGCATGAGGTGCTTGCCGCCGAAATGATAGTAAAGACCGCGCCAGGGCAGTGACAGCAGGTAGGCCGACGGGAGCGGCTTGTCGTGGTTGACGTACTGGCTCGACAACAGGGTGAGCCCCGCATCGAAAATCGCTTCCAGCGACGGCTGCCTGTCGAGGGACCGGAGCTTGTGCGTCAGTCGCCAGATTTCCCCCATGAAAAATGGCAGGTCGAGCCAGTTCTTCAACAGGTGCTTGAAGGAGCGGTCCGCCGATGTGAGGGACTCCCGGATTGCGTTGTCCAGGGTGTCGCAGACCCGGGTGACGGACTGGTAAAGGTTCTGGATCTGACTGTCTTCTGCGGGGTACTCCCGGCTGATGTCGTTGATGAGGGCCCCCCTGTCGATGCAGAAATCGATCCGGTGCTCCGGCAGGATGACCTGGAAGGCCGGGTTCAGGGGCGAGATCTTTGCCGGGTCCGGCAGGGGGATGTTGAGCTCGGAATACAGTTTCGTGAAGATCTGGCCTGCGCCGAAGCCGCTCCAGGGGAAGGGATCGATATTGAAGGTATAACCCGAGAAAGTGAGGCTGTCACCGAGAGCGCATTCGGAAAGCAGCAGCGTCTTGCGGCCATATCGGGCGGACAGCAATGCGGCGATGAAGGAACTGAGGTCGCTGCCGATGACGATCACGTCGTACATGGTTTGCAATCCTTTGACTTCTGGCGGAGGCCCTTCATTGATGCCCCATTTTCCAGAAAGAACGCCTTCTTGTCAAATGCGATCATGAGATGGCGGGGCTCAAAAGTCAACGACGGGAGGGTTGTGCCGGGGGCTGTCTTCCGGCTGCGGGTGATCCTTGACGCGGACCTTGCGGCCCTCGACCTGAAGTTTGCCCTCGGCGTAGAGCTTGATGGCCTTCGGGTAGATACGGTGCTCCTCCTTCAGGATGCGCCGGGACAGGGTCTCCTCCGTATCCGCGTCGTAGACGGGGACAATGGCCTGGATGATGACGGGCCCTGTATCAACGCCTTCGTCGGCGAAGTGTACGGTACAGCCGGAGAATTTGACGCCGTAGTCAAAGGCCTTCTTCTGGCCGTGCGTGCCGGGGAAAGAAGGCAAAAGGGCCGGGTGGATGTTCATGATGCGCATAGGGAAAGCCCGCAGGAAAAGGGGCGAGAGAACCCTCATGAAACCGGCGAGCACCACCAGCTCCACGTCGTGGGCCTGCAGGGAATCCACGAGCTTCCGGTCGTATTCCTCCCGGCTGCCGGCGCCGCCGTGCTCGATCACGGCGCAGGGGATGCCGTGCCTTCGGGCCCTCTCGAGGGCGAAGGCCCCGGGGTTGTTGCCGAGGATGATCCGGATCCGGGCCGGCAGTGTCCCCTTTTCGATGTGGTCGATAATGGACTGGAGATTGGAGCCGCTTCCCGAAACGAGGACGCCAAGGTTTACGATTCTCGACATGGATGGCTCCCGGAATGCCTCTTCATGAAATGATCACGGCCGGGGAATCCTTCTGGCGCTTCTCGATCGAGCCGATCAGGTAGGCCTTTTCCCCCAGGGCGCCAAGCCGTTCGATGATATCCGGCACGGTTTCGTTGTCCACGATGATCATCATGCCGATCCCCATGTTGAATACCCGGAACATCTCGGCGTCTTCAATCTGCCCTTGCTTCCGGATGGCCTGGAAGATGGGCAGTTCGGGCCAGCTGCCACGTTGGATCACGGCCGAGCAGCGCTCTGGCAGGACGCGGGGGATGTTGTCGTAGAAGCCGCCGCCGGTGATGTGGACAATCCCTTTCACGTTGAAATTCTTGTTGAGATTCAGGATGCTCCGGACGTAGATCCTCGTGGGCGTGAGAAGCTCCTCGCCGACGGGCAGGAGCAAGCCCTCCACGGGGTCGTTCGCCTGCAGGCCGCAGCGGTCGAAAAAGACCTTTCGCGCGAGCGACATGCCGTTGCTGTGAATCCCGCTCGAGGCAAGGCCGATGATCCGGTCGCCGATGCCCACCCGGGAGCCGTCGATCAGCTTGTCCGCCTCGACGATGCCGACGCAGAAGCCCACCAGCTCATAGTCCCCCTCGCCGTAGAACCCGGGCATCTCGGCCGTCTCCCCGCCCAGCAGGGCGCATCCGGCATCCTTGCATCCCTTCACGACGCCTTCGATGAGCTGCCTGCCCGTCTCGACGTCGATAGAGCCTGAGGCGATGTAGTCGAGGAAAAAGAGGGGTTCGGCGCCCTGGACGACGATGTCGTTGACGGACATGGCGACCAGGTCGATCCCGATCGTGTTGTAGCGTTTCATCATCCGGGCGACGTTGAGCTTTGTCCCCACGCCGTCCGTCGAGGCGACGAGGATGGGGTCCCGGTATTTGACCTTGTCGAGGTGGAACAGGCCCCCGAAACCGCCGAGGGTGCCCATCACCTCTTTTCGGAAGGTCGTCTTGACGAGCGGCTTGATCACGTCGATGAAACGGTTTCCCTTGTCAATGTCAACCCCGGAGTCCTTGTATGAAATATTCCCCCCCATGCTCGCTCCTGTTGTGTGGATATAAATGATAGAATGGATGGATCAAGGCCATTCGGTGAAAAACGAATGAACCTTATCCGAAAACAACGAATAAGTCAATGTGAACCTCGGGCGGCAGGGCCTGAATTCTCACTGCAGATGCAACTCGGGCCTTGAGAAAAAGGAGTAACTTTGATAACCATATCGGCAAGTTCCATCTTAATCGAATTACCGTTCCGATCGGGATGACGGCAGAAATGAAGCAAAACGGCATTGGGTTGCCGGCAAGGAAAAACGGGCGATGGAAACCCTGAAGCAGGCCCTGGAGAAGATCGAACGCCCCCTGAGGTTCTCGTCCGGAAATGCCTTTCGGAACCTGGCCATCGTCCGGGACCTGGAAGTGCCCCTGCGCAAAAAAATCGACGATCTTCGCGAGGGGGTCCGGCAGAGGGTGACGCACCCGGTGGATGCCTCCCGCCTCGATGAATCGATGGAGCGGATGGATGAGCTCTTTTCCGGCTTCGACAAGGCGTCCCTCGAAGAAAAGAAGAAACGGGTGTCGGAGGGTCTGATTCGCATCGAAACGGTGAAATCCCTCCTGGCTCAATGGTCGGACCCCGGTTACCAGCGTCCGCCGGACAAGGTAAAGCAGGACTTGAGAGAATCGCTCGATGCGGCAATCGAGAAACTGACGCAGCAGGCCCAGTTCGTAAAGGGGGTGGGTCCCAAGGTGGGGCAGCTTCTTGCGCGCAAAGGCCTCAACACGATCGAGGACTTGCTCTTTTTTCTCCCTCGCAAATACGAAGACAGGCGCTTTGTCAAGGCGATCGGCAAATCCGAGGTCGGCAAAAAGGAAACCGTTATCGGCGAAGTCGTCCGGGCGGAGATCCACCCCTACAAGAAGAGGAGGGTCTTCGAGGTCGTGCTGAAAGACGATTCGGGCACACTGAAGGCCAAGTGGTTCAAGGGCAGCTTCGCGTATCTGCGCAATGCGTTCAAGCCGGGTCTCCGGGCCATCCTCACGGGCGATGTCCGCCTCTACCGGTTCGAAATGGAGATGATCCACCCCGACTTCGAGCTTCTCGAAGAGGGAGAGGACTCCCATCTTCATTTCAAACGGATTGTCCCGATCTACTCCGAAACGGAGGGCCTCGGTCAGAAACACCTGCGCCGCATCCTCCTGCACGCCGTCGAGGATTATGCGCGATACGTCCCGGGGCCGATACCCCGGGATGTCTGCGAGAGGCAAAGCCTTATCGACATCATCTCGGCCGTCCGGTCTGTCCATCTGCCCGGGCAGGAAGAGGATATTCACTCGCTCAACGACATGCGTTCGGCGGCGCACAAGAGGCTCATCTTCGACGAGCTTTTCTATTTCGAACTGGCCATGGCGCTCAAGTGCAAGGGGAACATCCTCGAAGAGGGCATCGCCTTTCGGACGGAAGGGGGGCTTTCGAGCCGATTCCTTTCCATCCTGCCCTTCGGGCTGACAGAGGCACAGAAGCGCGTGATCGGGGAGATCCACGGGGACATGGCGAGGCCTTCGCCCATGCACCGCCTGCTGCAGGGGGATGTGGGGAGCGGCAAGACCGTGGTGTCCATGGCGGCGATGCTGACGGCCTGTGAAAACGGCTACCAGGCGGCCATCATGGCACCGACGGAAATCCTGGCGGAGCAGCACTACCGGAACATCGCGCGGTGGGCGGAATCCCTGGGGCTCAGGGCGGTACTGCTTCTGGGGAGCACGCGTCCCGCGGAGAAAAAGGGATTTGCCCGCCAGATCGAAAACGGCGAGGTCCATTTCGTCGTGGGCACCCACGCACTCATCCAGGAGGGTGTGGAATTCAAAAAACTGGGTCTGGTCGTCGTCGACGAGCAGCACCGCTTTGGAGTCGTGCAGCGCGCGGCCCTGCGCGGCAAGGGTTCAAACCCGGATGTGCTGGTCATGACGGCAACACCCATCCCGCGAACACTCGCCATGACCGTCTACGGGGATCTGGATATCTCCGTCCTCGACGAGATGCCTCCCGGCAAGAAGCCCGTCAAGACGAAAATCTTCTTCGAAAAGGAACGGCAACGGGTCTACGACATCGTCCGGAAAGAGATCGTCAAGGGAAACCAGGTCTTTATCGTCTATCCCCTCGTCACGGAATCGGAGGCCCTCGATCTCAAGGATGCATCGCGGATGGCAGAACACCTCCAAAAAGATATCTTTCCGGAGCTTCGCATCGGTCTCGTCCACGGGAGGATGAAGGGCCCGGAGAAGGACGAGATCATGAGGGCCTTCAATGACCGCCGGCTCGACATCCTGGTGTCCACAACCGTGATCGAGGTCGGGATCGACATCCCCCGAGCCTCCCTCATGGTGATCGAACATGCCGAGCGGTTCGGCCTCGCACAGCTTCACCAGCTCCGGGGCAGGGTCGGCCGCAGCGATATCCCCTCCTACTGTGTCCTGATGACCGACAACAAAGGGTCGGAAAACGCCCGCAAGCGCCTCCGGATCATGGAGCAGACCACGGACGGTTTCCGGATCGCCGAGGCGGATCTCGAGATCCGCGGGCCGGGGGAGTTCATGGGGACGCGCCAGTCCGGACTCCCCGATTTCCGGGTGGCCGACATCCTTCGCGACGGAAGGCTTCTCAACGATGCCCGGACGGAGGCCTTCCAGCTTGTCGAGAAGGACCCGCGCCTCGAAAGGACCGAACACGCCGCGCTGAGGGAGGTCCTGCTTTGGAAGTGGGAAGGGCGGCTCGAACTGGCGCGAACGGGCTGATGCACGCGGATTTCTTTTGACAAAACAATCATTTTCACTATAATCAGATGCTTTGTTTTTCCGCTATCCGCGCCGTTGCGGGGCAGAAACACAGGAACGCCTTTTCAGGGGAGCTCACGCCATGAAAACCATCTATGCAGGGCTGATCGGTTTCGGCAACATCGGTGTCGGCGCCGTGAAGCTGCTCATGGAAAACGGCAGCCTTATCGAACAGCGCCTGGGGGCGAGGATCGTCATCAAGAGAATTGCCGATCTCGATCTGAAGACGCCCCGCCCGGTGGCGGTGGACAAGAAGCTCCTGACGAAGGATGCCAAGGCCATCCTGAACGACCCCGAGATCTCCATCGTCATCGAGCTTGTCGGAGGCTACGAGCCGGCGAAAAGCTTCATTCTCGAGGCCATCCGGCAGGGAAAGCACGTGGTGACGGCCAACAAGGCCCTGCTGGCCACTTACGGAAACGAGATCTTCAAGGCCGCCGAGCGTCACGGGGTCAACATCGGTTTCGAAGCGAGCGTCGGGGGCACCATCCCCGTCATCAAGACCCTGCGGGAGAGCCTGGCAGCCAACCGGATCCGCTCCATCTTCAGCATCCTGAACGGCACGACGAACTACATCCTCACGAAGATGACCGACGAGGGGAAGAACTTCAAGACGGTGCTCCGCGAAGCACAGTCCCTGGGCTTTGCCGAGGCGGACCCCACCTTCGACGTGGAGGGGATCGACACGGCCCACAAGCTGGGGATCGTCCTGGCCCTGTCCTACGGCAAGAATGTGAAGCTGGAGGACATCTACCGGGAAGGCATCACGGGGGTAAGCCAGCAGGACATCGAATTCGCCAAGGAACTGGGGTACAAGATCAAGCTGCTGGCCATCGCAATCGAGCGGGGCGGGTCCATCGAGGCGCGGATCCACCCGACCATGATCCCCTTCGATCACCTGCTGGCGAGCGTCAACGGCAACTACAATGCCCTGCACATCCGCGGCGACGCATCGGGCCCCGTGTTTCTCTACGGGCAGGGATCGGGCATGATGCCCACGGCAAGCGCCGTCGTCGCCGATCTCATTGACATCGCCCGGGACATCCGGAAAGGGATATCGCGCCGTGTCCCTTCGCGGTCGCTCTCGGAGGACAGGATCGAGAACATCGATCTGATGCCGATGGACGACATCGTGACCAATTACTACTTCCGTTTTTCGGCCCTGGACCGACCCGGCGTGCTGTCGAGGATTTCCGGGATTCTCGGGAAGCACAACATCAGCATTTCCGCCGTCATCCAGAAGGGCAGGGCACAGGACAAGGCGGGCTCCGTTCCCGTCGTCATGACGACCCACGAATCCCGGGAGAAGGACATGCGGGCAGCCCTGAAGGAGATCGACCGGCTTGCCGTCCTGAAAGGCAAAACGGTACGCATCCGCATCGAGGACGACAGACTGAAATGAAATACGCAGTTCTGCTGGGCGACGGCATGGCGGACTGGGCCGTCGAGAGCCTGGGCGGGAAGACCCCGCTGGAATACGCAAAGATCCCCAACATGGACCGGATCGCCCGGGAAGGGACCCTCGGCCTCATCGACACGGTGCCGAAAGGGTTGAAACCGGGCAGCGACGTGGCCATCCTTTCGGTACTCGGCTATGACCCCGAGGCGTGCTATACGGGGCGCGGGCCCCTTGAGGCTGCCAGCATGGGTGTCCATCTCGATCCGGAGGATCTTGCCTTCCGGTGCAACCTCGTCACCCTCGGAGACGGGCCGGACCCGGTCATGGCGGATTTCACGGCCGGGCACATCCCTACGGACGAGGCACGCCAGATCGTTCTCGGGCTCGATCGGGCGATCGGCTCCGGGCGCCTGAAGTTCTACCCCGGTGTGGGTTACCGGCACCTGCTTGTCTGGAAGGGCGGCGGGCCGGTCGTGGAGACAACCCCTCCGCATGACATAACCGGGCAGGCCACGGCTCAGTACCTGCCGAAAGGCAAAGGCGCCGACGAGGTGCTTGATCTGATGCTGAAGTCCAGGGAGGTGCTCAGGGATCACCCCGTCAACCGCTCCCGCGGTGAAAAGGGCAAGAAACAGGCAACCTCCATCTGGCTCTGGGGGCAGGGCGCCAAACCGGCCATGGAACCTCTATCGGAAAAATTCGGCCTTCGCGGCGGCATGATCTCCGCCGTGGATCTCCTCAACGGGCTCGGGGTGTATGCGGGGCTCGAGGTCCTGAAAGTGGAAGGGGCCACGGGCTACATCGACACGAACTACGTCGGAAAGGCCGAGAAAGCCCTCGAAGCCCTGCGGGAGAAAGACTTTGCCTTCGTCCACGTGGAAGCACCCGACGAGATGGGTCACGAGGGGAACACCGAAGGGAAGGTGAAGGCCCTCGAGGATTTTGACGAGAAGGTTGTGGGCACGATCCTCAGGGGTATCGGCCGTCTCGGCGATTTTCGGGTGCTTGTGCTGAGCGACCACCCTACGCCGGTGGCAAAAAAAACACACGTCTCGGAGGCGAGCCCCTTTGCCGTTCTGTCGTCCGTCCCGGCGGATAATCTGAAAAACGGCAAGGCATACAGCGAGCCGGCGGCGCGTGAAAGCGGCATTTTCGTGTCCCCGGGCTACCGGCTGATGGAGGGGTTCATTCGAGACTGGAGACGGTTCATTGAAGACAGGCGTCGTTAAGATCCGGGTCATTTACGCCGACACCGATGCGATGGGGATCGTCTACCACACGAACTACATCCGCTGGTTCGAGATCGGACGGACGGAATTGATGCGGGAGGCGGGCGTCGTCTACAACGAGATGGAGAAGGAAGGGTTCTTCCTGCCGCTGACACAGCTT
>DCVI01000160.1 GCA_002327315.1 Syntrophaceae bacterium UBA2192
CACCATGGCGAACAGAGAAGTCATCTTGAGCGCCTGTCCTGAGTCCATCGAAGGATGTCGAAGGACCCCCTCACCTCAATTCTCTCCCACGAGGGGAGAGGAAGATTAAGGTATTGGGTATTCACAGGCGTGACAATCTTCCATAGAGTATTCTTGATTGCGTGATCGACAATCATCCAACTGCAGATCGCCACGGGCTTCGCCCTCGCGATGACAGTGGTTTTCTTGGGCAGACGGTTTCTTCCATCGATAACCCCGCGTACAACCGATCTCAGGTGCTCGAAAGGATCAGCGGATGCCAGGGGAAGACAAACGCTCCATCGCCCGGATTCTCTCCCGCCTCACCGAGGTGTTCGAAAGGGCGGGCATCGAGACCCCGCGGCTCGACGCCGAGGTCCTGCTCTCCTTCTGCCTCGGCAAGGAACGCGCCGATCTGTACCGGGACCTCTCGCTCGAGCTTGACGATGAGCAGATCAACCGGGTCCTCGTGCTGACCGGGAGGCGCAAGCGCCGTGAGCCCATGGCCTATATCCGGGGCTGGCGCGAGTTCTGGTCCCTCGACTTCACCGTAACCCCCGCCGTGCTCGTTCCGAGACCCGAGACAGAATGTCTCGTCGAGGAAGTGCTGAGACTTCGGGATTCGTTCCGAAGCGCACGCCCCCGGATACTTGATATCGGTGCGGGCTCGGGGGCCGTCTGCGTCGCCGTGGCATCGGAATGGCACGACTGCGATATGGCGGCAACGGAACTTTCGGTCGCCGCTCTCGAGGTGGCCCGCGAAAACGCCAGGCGGCTCCTCGGGTCGGACACAAGAATCGCCTTTCTGCAGGGCGATCTCTACGAGGGTGTCGAGGGGGTCTTCGACATTGTCTGCTCAAACCCCCCCTACATCAGCGAGGCCGAGTACGCAACCCTTGCCCGCGAGGTGACGCTCTACGAGCCGCGGGAAGCCCTCGTGGCGGGGCCCGAGGGGACCGAATTCCATCGGCGCATCGCCGAAGGGGCGCGGGAGCGGCTCAAGCCCGGCGGGTGGCTTCTCATGGAAATGGGGGCTGAGCAGAGGAAGGCCCTGACGGCAATTCTGGAAGAAACAAAGATCTTCGACGACATCCGCTTCCGCGCCGATTACGCCGGCCTCGACCGGGTTGTGATTGCGAGACGGACGAATTTGATATAAAAAGATCACGCGCGAGGGAAAATTTTTGCCGGCTCATGGTTCGTCGTTCGTCAGGCTCACGATGACCGCTCACCATGACATAACAGTCGGGGCCGCGTCATCCTGAGCTAGTCGAAGGGCGCGAAGAACCGGACAGCAAAGGAAATAAAAACATCCTGATCATTTCATCCCTCTCCCCGCCGTGGGAGAGGGCAGGGTGAGGGGGACGAATCCCCTACCATTGTCAGCAGGAGTATATCATTTGGACAAATTCATCATTGAAGGTGGGAAAAAGCTCGAAGGGCGGGTGAGAATCAGCGGCTCGAAGAACGCCGCTCTCCCTGTCCTGGTGTCTTCCCTTCTTGCCGACGGCTGGAGCACCTACCACAACATCCCCGATCTGGCCGACATCCGGACGATCAAAAAGCTCCTGGCCAACCACGGGGCGCAGATGGAGGGGCAGGGCGAGACCCTGCGCATCAACGGCGGAAACATCGTAAGCTGCGAGGCCCCCTACGATCTCGTGAGGACCATGCGGGCCTCCGTCCTCGTCCTGGGGCCGCTCGTGGCACGGATGGGGCAGGCGAGGGTGTCCCTTCCCGGGGGCTGCGCCATCGGCGCAAGGCCCGTCAACCTCCACCTCAAGGCCCTCGAAGCCATGGGGGCCGCAATCGAGCTGAAGGAAGGCTACGTGGAGGCGAAGGCGAAGCGGCTCCAGGGGGCCAGGATCTACTTCGACATCTCCACCGTCGGGGGCACGGAGAACATCCTGATGGCGGCGGCCCTGGCGAAGGGGACCACGCGGCTGGAGAATGCCGCCAAGGAACCCGAGGTCGTCAACCTCGCCGATACCCTCATCGCCATGGGCGCAAAGATCAAGGGCGCCGGTACCGACGTCATCACCATCGAGGGCGTCGACAGTCTCAGGCCCTGCGAGGTCGACGTCATCCCCGACCGGATCGAGGCGGGGACCTTCATGATCGCAGCGGCGATCACGGGCGGCGATGTTATCCTCGAGGGCTGCAATCCGGAACACCTGGAAGCCCTCGTCATGAAGCTCAAGGAGGCGGGCATTGCCATCGGCCCTGTCGATGGCGGTCTTCGGGTCCAGGGGGCCCCGGAGATCAAAAGCGTCGACGTGAAGACCCTGCCGTACCCGGGCTTCCCGACGGATCTGCAGGCCCAGATCATGGCCCTTATGGCCGTTTCCCGGGGCTCGAGCGTCATCACGGAAACGATCTTCGAAAACCGCTTCATGCACGTGGCGGAGCTTCGGCGCCTGGGCGCCAGCATCGTCGTCGATGGCCACAACGCCGTTATCAAGGGGGTAAAGAAACTCAGGGGGGCCCCCGTCATGGCGACGGACCTGCGGGCCTCGGCCTCGCTCGTCGTGGCCGGCCTCGTGGCGGAAGGAAAGACGACCCTCGCCCGCGTTTACCACATCGACCGGGGCTACCAGGCCAT
>DCVI01000002.1 GCA_002327315.1 Syntrophaceae bacterium UBA2192
CACGACCGCCCCCTATCCCGATTACTGTAGGCTGTAGGCTGTTGACTGTCGGCTGTCTACTGTAGGCTTTATTTCCCCTTGATGAAGGCTTCCGTCATCTCGCAGGCTTCTTCATCGGTGAACTGCCGGGGCGGGTGCTTCATGAAATAGGCCGAGGGGCCGTAGAGGATTCCGCCGATTCCCTTGTCGAGGGCGATCTTGCAGCAGCGGATGGCGTCTATGACGACCCCGCCCGAGTTGGGCGAATCCTCGACGGAGAGCCTCATCTCCAGGTGCATGGGCACATCCCCGAAGATACTTCCCTCCATCCTGAGGAAACAGACCTTGTTGTCCTTCTGCCAGGCCACCCAGTCGCTGGGGCCGATGTGGATGTTTTCCGGGGCGAGCCGTTTGCCCGTCTGGGACTGCACGGCCTCCGTCTTGGAGATGCGCTTCGATTTCAGGCGGCTGTGGTCCAGCATGTTGAGGAAATCCGTGTTGCCCCCCGTGTTGAGCTGATAGGTCCTCTCGAGCTTCACCCCCCGCAGGTTGAAGAGGTGTGTCAGTACCCGGTGGATGATGGTGGCCCCAAGCTGGCTCTTGACGTCGTCCCCGATGATGGGAAGGCCCTTCTTTTCGAAGCGCTTTGCCCATTCGGGGTCGCTGGCGATAAATACGGGGATGTTGTTGATCAAGGCAACGCCGGCCTCGAGGGCGCAGCCCGCGTAAAACCGCGTCGCCTCCTCGGAACCTGCCGGCAGGTAGTTGAGCAGGATCTCCGCCCCGGAATCCTTCAGGGCGTTTACCACGTCCTTCTTCGTGGCTTGCTTCTGCTTGGCCGGCACGAAGGCAAACCGGGGGTCGTACTGACTCATGTGGGGGGCCACACTGTCGAGCATCTTCCCCATCTTCACCCTGGTCCCTGTTTTCGGGACCCGGGGCTGAAAAACGGCGGTGCAGTTGGGGGGCTGGAAGATGGCCTCGGAAATGTCTTTTCCGACCTTGCGGCGGTCGATGTCAAAGGCACAGACGACCTCGATGTCGGAGGGCCGGTAGCCGCCGAGATCCCAGTGCATCAGGCCGATCAGGTCTTTCGGTGATTTCCTCCGGTAGTACTCGATCCCCTGGATCAGCGATGAGGCGCAGTTTCCGATCCCAGCGATTGCAATCCGGATCTTCCCCAAAGTATCTCCCCCTTCTGGCCGACTGGAAAAAAACGATGCAGGTTTGCTCGCAAGCGATACTATTACAACAATTCCCCGGACAATTCAACGGGAAGGATGCAAAAAGATAAGAGGTTTATTTGCCTGCCTTCCCGTAGTGCTCGTCGATCCAACTCAGGTACTCGCCGCTGCGCACTCGCGCAATCCATTCGCTGTTCTCCAGGTACCAGACGATCGTCTTCCGCAACCCTGTGCGGAAGGATTCGCGAGGAGCCCACTTGAGCTCGGCCTGGAGCTTGCTGGAGTCGATGGCGTAGCGCCAGTCGTGCCCCGGCCGGTCCTTGACGAAGGTGATGAGTTCCCGCCGGGGGCCGCTGCCCGCCCTGGGGCGGATCTCGTCGAGGATGTCACAGATGCCGTGGACGACGGCGATATTCTCCTCCTCGGAGTTGCCGCCTACGTTGTAGGTCTCGCCGCGCCGCCCCTTGTTCATGATCGTCCAGATGGCCTCGCAGTGGTCCTCCACGTAGAGCCAGTCGCGGACGTTCTTCCCGTCGCCGTAGACGGGAAGGGGCTTACCCTCCAGGGCATTGAGGGTGATCAGCGGGACGAGCTTCTCCGGGAACTGCCAGGGGCCGTAGTTGTTGGAGCAGTTGGAGATCGTCACGGGCAGCCCGTAGGTCTTGAAATAGGCCCTCACCAGGTGGTCCGAGGATGCCTTGGAGGCGCTGTAGGGGCTGTTGGGCTTGTAGGGCATCGTCTCGGTGAAGAGGCCCTCTTTCCCGAGGCTCCCGTAGACCTCGTCGGTGCTCACGTGGTGAAAGAGACTGAAGCCCTCTGCGTGGTTGCGAGCCGCCTCGAGAAGGTTGAAGGTGCCCACGATGTTCGTGAAGATGAATTCGGCGGGCCGCTTGATGGAGCGGTCCACGTGGCTCTCGGCGGCGAAGTGGCACACCGCGTCGATGCCGCAGTCGGTGAAGATCGCGTTTAGCCTCTCGATGTTGCAGATGTCCTCCCGCAAAAAGACGTAGCGGCCGGGGAAGCGCTGTTCGAGGTCCCTCAAATTCTCCGGGTTGCCGGCGTAGGTCAGCTTGTCGACATTCACGATTCTTCCCGCAAAGCCTGACTTTTCGAGCAGATAGCGGATGAAATTGCTGCCGATGAAGCCGCAACCGCCGGTGACCAGTAAGTTGCTGAAAGCCATGATTTCTCCTCTATTTCTTGCCTTCTGTCTGTCTGCCGCCGTCAGGCCGGCGAACATCGGAAGAGCGGAAGTGAGGAAGAGCGGCCAAAGAAAAAAACAATGGGTCCATTCCGCTCTTCTGCTCTTCTTCGCTTCCTAACTTCAGTCTTTTAACGGGTGCCCGGCATGGAATTTGCCATCGAAAACAAACAGGGCAGACCGCACGTGTTGCCAACTATCATGAATGGTTCAAATTCTCAACCAGGAATCCCGTTGCCGGCGGGCAAGGGCGGAGGGCGCGAGTTGAACAGCGAGCAGCGTGAGGGTCAGAAAATCAACTGCTTCGAATGCCGGCACTTCTTCATCACCCACGAGCCGGCCCACCCCTATGGCTGCCAGGCCATGGGGTTCAAGTCCCGGGAGATGCCCTCCGCTGCCGTTGTGAGCAGTACGGGTGAGGCTTGTCTTGTGTTCGAGTCGAAGGGCAGACCTGGGAGCCGCTGATCGTTTTCCGCAGCAAGCCTGCAAAGGGTAACCCTCGGACGCCGATCCTTTCGGGCCGGTGTTTTTTATTTCCTCTAGGAAAACCCCCGGCTCTGCCGGGGGACTCACAGAGTTTGACAGTTCCGGGAATACGTCAGCCATACTTGCGCCAGTTGAAGCATACGCAGTTCCTCTTCACGGAGAATACCGCCCAATGATGAATCACCTATTCGCATGGCTGAACGTTTTGAATTCTTCCGATTGCGGTTAGGCCCCTTTGAGGGGCCAGCAATCGTAATACCTCCGGCTTTGCCGGAGGATATTTATTGCATTTCGGCCCGGCAGTGCTATAGGAAGCGGGAGCGAATTTGTAATGGGCAACGGAGCCCGTCCCCGGGCCCAAGCGGGGTTCTCGGATTATGGGTCGGAAAAAAACACCGGACAAAGATTGCAGCGAGGCCGACGGCGGGAAGACCTCACCCGTGGAAAGCAGGATCAGCGCGCTTCTCACCATCAGTCGGGCCATCACGTCGGAGAAATACCTGGAAGACATCCTCCGCCTGATCGTCACCGTGACCGCCGAGGTCATGGAGTCCAAAATTTGTTCCCTCATGCTCATCGATGACGACGGCAAGCTCCACGTCAAAGCAACCCAGAGCATCAGCAAGGAATACAACAAGAAGCGCATTATCGACGTCGGCAAGGGGATCGTAGGGAAGGTGGCCTCGGAGAACCAGCCCGCCATCGTTCACGACGTCAGGGTGAGGGACGACTACCTCTACCCCGAGATGGCCCGCAAGGAGGGTCTCGTCTCGCTTCTCTCGGTGCCCCTGGCTGTAAAGGGCAGGGTCATCGGGGTCATCAACTGCTACACCTCCCGGCCCCACGATTTCACGGAGCCGGAGGTTACAGTCCTCACGACGATCGCCAACCAGGCCGCCATTGCCATCGAGAACACGGAGCTGCTTGTCCGCAGCCGGGTCATCCAGGAGGAACTCGAGTCGCGCAAGCTCGTCGAGAGAGCAAAGGACATCCTGGCGGCCGAGAGCGGTACGGGCGGCGACGAAGCCTACCGGAAGATGCAGCAGATGAGCATGAACATGCGGCGGCCCATGCGCCAGATCGCCGAGGCGATCATCATCTCCCGGGGCGTTAATGAAAGTTCTTGACACGATCCTGTAACTCTGGTAGCGAAACCGTTACTTTTTGGATAAAGGCGTCCAAAGCTAGGCTTTGGACGCCTTTTTTTAATTCCGCAGGAGGAGAAGGAGGACCAGCGTATGAATTTAAGGCAACCCAATGCAAACGAGGCGACCGGGACCTTTAACCGCTCGAGGAGCGTGGTCCCCATGTCCGGCATCTGCACGCGCTGCGTGGACGGCTGCCGGGGCGGCTGCGAGGTTTGGCTGTCGACGTTCCGGGGCCGCGAAGTGCTCTATCCCCAGGAATTCGGCAACATGACCGCCGGGGCCGATAAGAATTACCCCCTGGACTACTCCCACCTGAGCATCCAGGGCTACGCCGTTGGCGCCTACGGCCTTCCCAAGGGCGTCAAGCCCGGGCCCGACACGGCCTTGTTCCCGAACGTCGACACGGGGACCGAGTACGGCTGGACCAAGAAGGTCAAGATGCAGCTCCCCATCTTCACGGGCGCGCTGGGCTCCACGGAAATCGCCCGTAAGAACTGGGAACACTTCGCAGGCGGCGCTGCCATGGCCGGCGTCACCGTGGTCTGCGGCGAGAATGTCTGCGGCATCGACACAGGGCTCGAGCTCGGGGCCAACGGCCTCGTGAAAAAGTCCCCCGAAATGGATCGCCGGATCGAGACCTACAAGCGTTACTGGGAAGGCTACGGCGAGATCCTCGTGCAGATGAACGTGGAGGATACCCGCCTCGGGGTCGCCGAGTACGTCATGGACAAGCACGGCCTCGACACGATCGAGTTGAAGTGGGGCCAGGGGGCCAAGAACATCGGCGGCGAGATCAAGGTCCCCTCGCTGGAACGCGCCCAGGAGCTCAAGCGGCGCGGCTACATCGTTCTGCCCGACCCGACGCTCCCCGAGGTCGAGGCGGCCTACAAGGCGGGCGCCATCAAGGAATTCGAGCGCCACAGCCGCCTGGGCTTCGTCTCGCAAGAGGGTTTCATGAAGGAAATCCAGCGCCTGCGCAAGCTGGGCTACAAGCGGATCACCCTCAAGACGGGCGCTTACTCCGCAGTGGAGCTGGCCATGGCGATCCGGTTCTGTTCGGATGCCAAGATCGACCTGCTCACGATCGACGGCGCACCCGGCGGAACGGGCATGAGCCCCTGGCCCATGATGAATGAATGGGGCATCCCTTCGCTTTACCTGCACTCGCTTGCCTACGAGTTCTGTCAGAAGCTCGAGAAGAAGAAAAAGAGAGTGCCCGACATCGCCTTCGCCGGCGGGTTCTCCGACGAAGCAGGTGTGTTCAAGGCCCTCGCCCTGGGCGCCCCCTACGTGAAGGCCGTCTGCATGGGTCGCGGCCTCATGATCCCCGGCATGGTCGGCAAGAACATCGGCGAGTGGATCAAGAACAAGGACCTGCCCAAGACGGTCTCCCGATTTGGCACCACCCTGGATGAAATCTTCGTAACCTACGAGGAACTCCGCAAGAAGTACGGCAAGGAGCTCGACTCGATGCCCACGGGCGCCATCGGGTTCTACACCTACGGGCAGAAGTTCAAGCAGGGCCTCCAGCAGCTCATGGCCGGGACCCGCAGCTTCAACCTGTCCCTCGTGAACCGCAAGCACCTCATGTCGCTGACCCGCGAGTGCGAAGAGGTCAGCGGTATCCCCTTCGTCATGGACGCCTATCGCAAAGAAGCGGAGAAGTGGCTGAAGTAAACTAAAAAGATCCGACGATCCAGCGAACAAAAAGGGGTTGGGACGACAGGTCCCGACCCCTTTTTTCATGTCCGGCTTGACAAGGGCGGGGGTTGTCCTGCATTACAATAAGGTATCATTGCAACCGTCACGCAATCCCGGCATGTCCGCCCCGGCTGCCGGGGCGGATGGAGGAAAGGAAGGGTTATCCGGTGAAAGAAGCTGGACAGTGTCCCGCGCCGCGGCTGCGGCCGGGTGATGAAGCCCGCGGTTTCGTCGTCCGCAGGGTCGAGACCGTCGACGACATCTGCTGCACGGCCTACGAGATGGAGCACCTCGCCACGGGGGCGAAGGTCCTGCACCTTCATGGAAACGACAGCGAGAACCTCTTCGCTGTAGGGTTCCGCACGCCGCCCTGGGACTCCACGGGGATCGCACACATCCTGGAGCACTCCGTCCTGGCCGGCTCCGAGGCCTACCCGGTGAAGGACGCCTTCAACGAGCTTTCGCGGGCAACCCTGCAGACCTTCATCAACGCCTTCACCTACCCCGACAAGACCCTCTACCCCGTGGCAAGCCAGGTGCCCGTCGATTACTTCAACCTGGCGCGGGTATACACCGACCTGGTGCTCAAGCCCCGGATCCTGAAGGAGACCTTTCTCCAGGAGGGGCACCACCTGGAGTTCGTGAACCCCGATGACCCGGCAAGCGATCTCACCGTCTCGGGCATCGTCTACAACGAGATGAAGGGGGCCTACTCGTCGCCCGACGGGCTGATGTACAAGGCGCTCCAGCAGAATCTCTTTCCCGACAACCCCTACGGATTCGATTCCGGGGGCGATCCCGGGGTCATCCCCCGGCTCACCTGGGAGCAGCTCCGGGAGTTCCACCGGCTCTACTATTCCCCCACGAATGCCTATTTCTTCCTCTACGGGAGCATCCCGCCGGAGGATCACCTGGCCTTCCTGGAGGACGTCCTGCGCGGTTTCGGCAAGGTGCGCGTCGATTCGGCCATCGGGCTCCAGCCCCGGTGGGCAACACCGCGCTCCGTGCGCGACTGCTACCCCGTGGGCAAGGGCGAGAGCCTTGCCCGCAAAACGGCCATCAACCTGGCTTGGCTGATGGCGGAAAACACGGACCCCGAGGAGGTGCTGCTGCTTCGCATCGCCGCGCATGCCCTGGTCGGCACGGCGGCAGGCCCCCTTCGCAAGGCCCTCATCGATTCGGGACTGGGCGAAGACCTGTCGCCCGTCACGGGGCTCGAATCCGACCTGAGGCAGGTCGTCTTTGCCGTGGGTCTGCGCGGAACCGATGCCGACAAGGCCGGCGCCGTCGAAGGCCTGGTACAGAACACCCTCGAAGATCTGGCGAAAAAAGGGTTCGAACGGGACCTCATCGAGGCGGCCCTGCACCAGGTGGAATTCCACGGCAAGGAAATCGTCCGCGGGGCCTACCCCTACGGGATCACCCTTATGGGCCGCGTCTTCCACACCTGGCTCTACGACGGGGACCCCCTGGTTCCCCTCAAGTTCAACCCACTCATCGAGCGAATCCGGGGTCGCCTGGAGAAGGAGCCCGGACTCTTCCGGGAGGTGATCCGGCGCTGGTTCCTGGATAACCCGCATCGCCTTGCCTCCGTCATGGAGCCGAGCCCCAACTGCATGGAGGAGGAAGAGGCGAGATTCCGGCAGCGGATGGCGGAGCTGAAGGCTACCCTTTCGGAGATGGACCGCGAGAGGATCCGCGACGAGGCCTCCCGTCTCAAGGAGCTCCAGTCGCAGCCCGAAACACCTGAGGCCCTTGCCGCGCTGCCCCGGCTCAAGCGCTCCGACATCCCCCGCGGGGTGGAGCGGATCCCCTCCGAGGAGGGCCGTGTCGGAGGCATTCCCGTCCTGAAGCACGAGGTCTTCGGCAACGGGATCGTCTGTCTGGATTGCGCCTTTGACGTATCTCACGTACCCGAAGACCTGCAGCCGTACCTGCCGCTGCTCGGAAAATTTGCAAGGGGCATGGGGGCAGCAGGGCGCCGCTACGACGAGATGGCCACGAGGATCTCCATGACCATGGGAGGTCTGGGGATTCAGCTTGCCTCGGGCTTCGGCCGGGACGGGAAGCAAACCTGGCAGAAGATGATCTTCCGGATGCGGGCTCTGCAACGCAATATTCCCGAGGCCGTGGCGCTTCTCGGCGACATTCTCGCGGCGGGGGACCTTACGGACCGCAGGCGGATGGAAGATCTCGTCCTGGAGAAGCGAAACGGCCTGCAGGCCGCCGTCGTCCCCTCGGGCCATCTCTTTGCCCAGCGTACGGCGGCATCGTCGCTGAACCTGGCGTCCTACAGGGACGAGCAGTGGAACGGGCGCCTCCAGCTGCGGCTCTTGAGCGGCCTTTCCGAAGGCTTTGCGGCCGACCCGCTCGTCGAGACCATGGAGCGCCTCAAAAAGCTTGTTTTCCGTCGCGGGGGGCTGCTTCTCAACGTGACGGGCGATGCCGCCGGGATCGAGCTCCTGCTGAATCAGGCAGGTCCCCTGATGGAACGGATTGGCGATGCGGCACCGGGAGGGGTGACGGCATCGATGCAGCCGGAGCCGGCGCATCTGGGAATCTCGATTGCAGCCCAGGTCTGCTACGTGGCGCGGGCGGCCGCCGCGCCGGGCTACCTCGACCCCGCATCGGCCGCGCTCTCCGTCGTCTCGAGAGAGCTCTCGAAGGGATATCTCTACAACCGGATACGGGTACAGGGCGGCGCCTACGGGGGGATGTCCCTCTACGATCCCCTCGGGAGGATCTTCTCCTTTTTGTCCTACCGCGACCCCCATCTCGCGGAAACACTGAAGGTCTACGACGGGGCCGCCCGCTGGCTGCTCGATACAGGGATCGGCGAGGAGGAACTGGAAAAGACCATCATCGGTACGATCGGGTCCCTGGACCGGCCGGCGGACCCGGCCGGGAAGGGCTACCTTTCCATGATCCGCCATTTTGCAGGGATAACCGACGACAACCGGCAGGCATTCCGCGACCGGGTCCTCGGCCTTTCCCCGGAAGATCTCCTGAAGACGGTCCGGGAGGTCCTCATTCCCATTCTCGAGGAATCCTCCGTGGCGGTCTACGCCGGCGAAGACCGGCTCGCCCGGGCCAATGAGACCCTTGTGCCGAAGCTCGTCGTCGAACCCCTGATGGGGTGATGCCTCGCGATAACCTGGCTGAGGCCGGGGCATTTCGGTCCGAACTTCTATCGTGCCCCGGGGCTTGTTTCACGAGAAGATCGGAAGAGCAGAAGTGAGGAAGAGCGGATAAAAAGGATAGCAATCCATCCACTCCGCTCTTCCGCTCTTCTTAACTTCCTCACTTCGCAATCGGAAGGCGATACCGTGGCTGGCCGCTCCCAGATGAGGGGGCCCCGTAATTTGTGGCTCCCCGAGGCCGCGGGCACAGAAATTGCTCATTCTCAGTTGTGGTGGGGACGCGGGAAATTGCTTTCCCTGCCGGTGTTCACCCAACAGCCGGAGTTTCCATCTTGGACAACCGCAACATACTCATCGGAATCGGCACGATCCTCAGCATCGTCGCAGTGCTCAGCGTCGGGGTCTACCTGGAGCGTGGCGGCCTCGAGGACCTGGGAATCGTGCGGACCGGGTTCGCCCAGTCCCATATTGCGAAGCACACCCCCGGCGAGACCCCCGACATCCAGAACAACCGCGTCTACCGCAAGAAGCTGCGGAGCCAGAAGATACCGAAGGAGTGGAAGGATTTCGAGGATCTCGAGCAGGACATGATGCGCTTCTGCCGCACCCTCGATGGGCGGGAATACATCAAGGCCCATAAGCTCCCCGAAGGGACCTTCCGGCACTTTGTGAAGATCGTCAACAACCTGGCCGCCTATCCGCCCATCGTGAACGGAGAGGCCACCGACCCCTACAAGCTCAAGCTGAACCAGGAGCACTTCCTGAGAGTCATCGGGCGGGAGAACATCGACCTGCTTCTCGACATCTTAGCCCACGAGACGGAGTTGATGGAGTCGACGGCGGAAATGGTCTATGACTGGCTCAACAAGGGGATCGAGGCGAAGAACCCCGAGATCCGGATGACGCAGAAGGAACTCTACGAGTACGCCGCCTTTTTCCTGACCACCCTGTCCGGAAAGGCCTATCTGTGGCGGCGGGATTCCAAGACTCGAATCCTTGCCACGTATTATTCCGTCCTCATTGTGGACCGGGCGAACGCGGAGAAGGCAAACCGCTTCAATGTGGACATCAAACCCCCCGTCGTCCAGCTCATGGACGACATGGTCAACTACCGCAACCTCAGCTACAGGGGCCTGTATCTCAAAAAGCTGAAGGCCCTCGAGGCGCCAGCCACGGCCGGCTGACGCTGGCAGGTAACAGGTAACAGGTAACAGGTAACAGGTAACAGGATTCCTCTACCGACCGGTCTTTCCTGTCACCTGATACCTGCTACCTGACACCTTGTGGTGCGTAATTTTCATACGAAAACGAATCGAGGAAAGATAGGTCTGATTAGGCCGGGCTAGAAATCTAACATCGACGGCAGTCCCTTGTTGCGCCTGTACCACCAGTTCGGGAACATCCGGTAGAGGACCCGGGAGACAGGGCCGATGTATTCCTGGGAGCGCTTGTCGAACTGGATGGACTCGATGAGCCGCTCCTCGATCTGCTTTCGGTCGCCCGTCTCGTTGAAGACGTGGTAGGCACAGCAAAAGATGGGGCTGTACATGTTTTTCTTTTCCAGGTAGCGGTACACGTTGCGGATCGTGTTGGGACCTTCCGGCGTCCCGTCGATCTGGGCCAGCACCTTCTTGTCCGTCTGGATGGGGTTGCCGTCGAAGAGGTCGTAGTAGAGCTTCCCGTAGCGGTAATTCTTGCTGGCGTCCGATGAAAGCGTGACGTAGAGATCGCCCACCCCGGCCTGGCTGTAGAAGGCCTGGAAGCTTCCGCCCAGAAGCCGCGCCAGAGAGCGGATCTCGACGCCGGATCGCGCAAAGATCGTCCCGGGGATCGAATTCCCCAGGTTCATGCGGTCCGTGACCCCCTTGATGTTCGCCACGATGTTCTTGAGGGCCCCGCAGGCCTCGATCCCCACGATGTCAAAATTGTAATAGGATGTGATCTCGCGCCTGTCGAAGTTCAGGACCTCTTTCCGAACGGTTTGCGCCACGCTGCGCGGGCCGGCAATGGTCAGGGCCACCGGCTTGCCCAGGGCGATGTCCACGTCGAAAAAGGGGCCTCCCATGGCGACGACCTTGAACTTGTGCTGGATGTGGTTGAGATCGCTCTGGATCATCTGGGAAGGGGTGATCAGCTCCTTCGTCTTCTCGTCGGCCACGAGGCCCTTGATGGCCGAAATGATGCACGTCTTACCCCGCTTCTTGGCGATCATGGGGCGAAGGTAATCCAGCAGGCTCGACAGGCGGTTCATGGTGATCGTGAGAAAAATGAAGTCGTGCTCGTGGACGACCTGCTCGAGGTCGCTCGATGCCGTCACCTCGGGCGCCAGCCGGGGCACATTTGCCATCCCGCCATAGAGGCGCGCCAGGTCCGTCGTGAGGTGCGTCGGGTTGAGATGCTCCGTGTTGATGGTACGGCACACCTCGGCGTCGTGATAGTACATCGTCACGCGCCTGCCGTTGCGGCCGTAGATGTAAGCCAGCGCCGTCCCGAGTCGCCCCGGACCGACGATGGCTATTTTGCTTGTGTCCACCAGCCTCACCTGTTAGAAGAATGAAGCGAAAGTATAGGGAGTTAGAGCCCTTCTGTCAAACAAAAACGGTGCCGTGCCTTGCGGCGGACATTTTTAAGTGCAGGGAATTTCATGGGGTTTCAGATGCCCCGTTCCCCGCGCCCGCATTGCGCCCCCCGTGGGTCCCCGGTTACGACATGGACGGAGTCACCCTGATCGGCCTCGCGGCTGCTGCCATCTCCACCCTGGGCTTTGCCCCGCAGGTCATCAAGATTCACAGAACCAGGATGACCCGGGATCTGTCCCTGGGATCCTATATCCTCCTCTTTGCAGGTCTTTTTCTCTGGCTGATCTACGGCCTTCTCCTCGGCGCCCTTCCCATCATCCTGGGTAATGCCATCGCCTGTGCCATGGCCGCCTACATCATCTATATGAAGTTAAAACACGGCTGAGGGCATAAGGCTAAAGGATGAAGGGCGAACCGGAGAAAGATCGTTTTCTGCGGGCCCTTTGCCGTAAGCCCTTCGCCTTTCGCCATGCGAGCTCGCCTTACTTGATAAGGCGCACTCGCATTTTTTTGAGTGCCAGCGGAAAGAAGATGGCGCTGAAGAGGGCGAGGTAGAGCAGGTTCCACAGGGCGAAGACGTCGAGGGGGCCGATGGCGATGGCCCGGGTGATCTCCACCAGGTGGGTCAGCGGCAGGAACCAGGCCAGGGCCTGGGCCCACCCGGGAAGCGTGTCGAGGGGGAAAAAGGTTCCGCCAAAGAGAAACATGGGCGTGATGAAGAGGAAGATCGGCAGATTGAACAGGTCGATGTTGCGCACGACGGCCGTGAAGTACATTCCGATCGACGCGAAGGCGATCCCGGCCAGAAAGGAAAGTGGCACGAGGAGCAGGCCCTCGGGGTAGCGGATGAGGCCGAAGAGGCTGATAATGGAGAGCATGATGGACGATGCGATCACGGACTTCGTGGCGCCCCAGATGATCTCGCCCGTGATGATCTCCTCGAGGAAAAGCGGTGTGGCCAGCATGGCGTCGAAGGTCTTCTGGTAGTACATGCGCACGAAGGAGCCGTAGGTCGTCTCGAAGAAGCTGTTGTACATCATGTTGACGGAAAGCAGGGCCGGCGCGATAAATACGATGTAGGAGGCCGACTGGTTTCGCCAGGAGACTTCCCCCACGAGCGCGCTCATCCCCAGACCGAAGGCCGCAAGGTAAAGGAGCGGCTCCAGCAGGGGCGGCATGAAGCTTACTTTCCAGGTCTTGCGGTAGACCGCAAAATTGCGGTGCCAGATGCGGAGAAACCGCGAAGAGATGACGAACATGCCTGTCCTGCTCATTCCCGCAGCTCCCTCCCCGTGAGTTTCAGAAAAACATCCTCCAGCGTGGCCGTCCGCAGGGTGCAGCCGTCTCGACAGTAGCGCCCGCTCACCTCTCGATAGAGCTGGTCCCGCTCGTCGCAGTAGATGAGGAGGCGGTGCCCCAGGTCATCGTACCGGAGGTTGCGCTCCCGCAAAAAGGTGCGAAGCTCCTCACCAGGCTCCGAGACCTCGATGATGTCCCTGCCCGCGTGCTCCCGGATCAGATCCTGCGGCCGCCCCTCCACGAGGATCTTCCCGTGGTCCATGATGATGAGCCGGTCACAGAGACGCGAGGCTTCCTCCATGTAGTGTGTCGTGAGCAGGATGGAGATGCCGCGCGCCCGCAGCCCCTCCAGGCGCTCCCAGATCTGGTGGCGCGACTGGGGGTCGAGGCCCGTCGTGGGCTCGTCGAGAATCAGGAGGTCTGGCTCGTTGATGAGTGCCCGGGCGAGCACGACCCGCCGCATGAGACCCCCCGAAAGCTCCGGGATGGGCGTGTCCCTGCGGTTTTCCAGGGCGATGAATTTCAGCAGCTCCAGTGCCCGCGCGGTGGCCTCCGGACGGGGCACGTCGAAATAGGACGCAAAAACCTCCAGGTTCTGCAGGATGGAGAGCTCGGGATCGAGGTTGTTGTCCTGCTGACAGACGCCGATGCGGTACTTCACCCTGCGCAGCTGCTTCCTGTTGGTGACATCCTGTCCGAGCACGTGCAGCGAGCCTCCCGAAAGGGGCGAAAATCCGTAGATCATCCGGATCGTCGACGTCTTGCCGGCCCCGTTGGGCCCGAGGATGCCGAAGCACTCCCCGCGCCGGACGGAAAAGGAGATCCCGTCGACGGCGGTAAAGGCGCCGAAGGCTTTTCTGAGGGCATCTGCCTGGATGACGGGTTCCATCATGGTCGACTGACCGATGTCTTTCATACTGGGGCCTTCGTGCACCCGGGTCGAGCATTTGCTTACGAAGATCGGAAGTGAAGAAGATCGGAAAAGAATTCGCATTCTCTGCTCTTCCGCTCTTCCTTACTTCCTGACTTCGCGAACATCGGGCTTCAAGCGGTCTACAATGATCGGCTTATCATGTTTTTGTACGGAAGGCATACCGGATCCTGGCCGGTTTGCGCCCGGCCGGCCGGAGATAGGTGACGGCCGGTTTGCCCAGGGCGATGACGGCGTGGATGTCTTCCGACTCGGGGATGCCCAGGGCGCGCTGTATGGAGCGGTCGCGGCGCATGGCCTCGACGGCAAAGCCGATGAGGCAGGTCCCGATGCCCATGGCATGAGCGGCCAGGGCGATGTTCTGGGCGGCAAGCAGCGCGTCCTCCCGCGGGCACGAGGCGCCCGGTTCCGTCCCGACGAGGATTGCAGCCGCGGCGCCGTGGAAAAGCTTGTCGAGCCCGGTCTCGCCCCACTGCCGCAGGGCCTCCTGCACCTGGGCGTGGTAGCGCCGGTAGTAGTGTCCCAGCTTGTCCTGCATGAAAAGGCGCGAGAAGAGACGGGCTGCGGGGTTTGCGGCCAGGCGGTTCAGTCGTTCGTAGAAGAGGGCGATCAGGTTCCCGAAGCCGAGAAGGGCCTGCCGGTCGGGGACGATCGAGAAGCTCCAGCGCTGGCTGTTGGTTCCCGAGGGGGCCATGGTGCCGATCCGGGCAAGATCCTCGAGAACGTTCTTTTCGACGGGCTCTTCCGTAAAACATCGGCAGGATCGGCGCGAATAGAGAAGCCGGACAAGAAGGGCGGTGTCGAATTCCCCGAAGGAGAGCCAACGACCGCCCGTTTCTACCGTGGCAAGCGCAAGGTTTCGGTTGCTGACGGAATCGATGGTGATGGCCCCTGTGGGACACACAGCGGCGCAGTGATCACAACCGAAACAGCCCTCCCGGGAGAGGGTGATGCTCCCGTTTTCCAGGGCAAGTACATCGGAAGGACAGACATCAAGGCACAGCCCGCAGCCGGTGCACCGACCCGCGTCGAGCCTGGGCTTGGTCAGGTCATCCATTCCCGCAATCCTGCCCCCTGTTACTGCTGCTTCGGGGGCTCAGGCCCGTAGTAGGTCACCTTGGCATCCTTCATGGCCTTCTCGAGGAAGGCATTGAGGCGTTCCTGCTGGATGGTCTGGGTGGCCTTCGCCTTAACCTGCTCCTTGACCGACTCGTAGGGCTGCTGCTCGGCGGCCTTGCGCTCTTCGAGCTTGATGATGTGGTAGCCGAATTCCGTCTCGACGACGGGGCTCAGCTCACCGGGCTTCAGGCCGAAAGCGGCCTGCTCGAATTTGCCGACCATGCTGCCTTGCGTGAAGAATCCCAGGTCGCCGCCTTTTGCCTTGGAACCGGGATCATCGGAATACTCCGAGGCGAGCTTGGCAAAGTCCTCGCCCTTCTTTGCCTTATCGAGGATTTCCTCGGCCTTTTTCAGCGCTGCCTTTTTTTCATCCTCCGTGGCATTGGGCTTCACGGCGATGAGGATGTGGCGGGCCCTCACCATCTCGGGGTTCTCGAACTCTTTCTTGTGTTCGTTGTAGTACGCCTCGTAATCCTTGTCCGTGAGGTTGATCTTCCCGAGGATTTCCTTCTGGACGTACATCCTGGCCAGGTACTCATCCTTCATGATCTCGATCTGCTTCTTGATAGCAGGATTCTTGTCGAGGCCTTTCTTCTTGGCCACGTCGGATACGACCATGATGCTGACGAGATTCCTCAACAAGACCTCCTCCATCCGGGGGTCGGCCTTGATGAGGGCCTGCTGCTGTTCCGGGTAGAGCCCGGCATAGGCCTGGATGTCGCTTTTCGTCACTTCCTTGGCTCCGACCTTCGCAAGCACGTCCTTCTTTGCTTTTTCCGCCGCCAGGAGGTCAGCGGAGGTGAAGATGAACAAAAGCATGAAGACTGCCAGAGCGCCTGCCGAAAATTTTTTCATCTCAACTTCTCCTTTGTTGTGGTTAGAACAGGGCATCAGCCCACCCTTGCCGGGTCGCGATGCAAAACGATATCACAAGGGATTGAAAACAGAAATCCTTTTTTCATTCGCAGCGACCCCTGCTTCCATGCACGGATCGTACCCGTGACCGCGAGGGCAAAAAGGTCTGCGACAGGGCCTCCTGTTTTGTGGTATGATCCCATCAACCGGTCACAGGAGGAGGAGAATGAAACGACAGGGTGAAACGCGGATGCTCTTGTTCGTCATGACGGGCATGGCCTTCCTCTTTGTCGCGGCTGTCGTGCCGTTGTCGGGTTTCAGCCTCTTCCTGGCGGCGCAGGTGATCGCCATAGTCCTCGGCGGGCTCACCGTCGTCTCCCTCTTCAAACGCTACCGCGGCCTGGATCTCTTCTCGGCCGCTTCCATCTTTTTTCTCTACATCCTGATGATCACCCTTTTCTCCCCCGGGGTGGTCAATGCCCTTGCTGCCTACCTTACGAAGTAGCAGGCTGCTTCGCAGCCGGATTCGGGCTTCCGGAGTCCGGATTCCGGAAGCCTGGTCCCATCTTCCCTCCCTCTGCCCTCTCCCCTGTTTCCTGTTTTTTTCATCTTTTCTTCCAGAAGCCTGATGCCCGAAGCCCGATACCCTTTTTTTATGTTTCGTTCACCGCCGGTTGAACGTTCCGTTCAAAACGGGGCCTTTTCGAGGGCTTCCGAGGGAGGGTCGAGCAACCCCGTGCATCGCACTTTCCCCCATGGATTCAGCATCTTGCAAATTATCTTCCTCCCGCCTCTCCTCCTGGCACGGT
>DCVI01000198.1 GCA_002327315.1 Syntrophaceae bacterium UBA2192
GTTGACTGGTTGATAAGGGAGAAAGGGAAGCGCACGGGCAGGCTGTCTGCTCTTCCCCAATCAACCCATTACCCAGTCAACCAATTCCTGCAGCGAAGCTGCCTTGGGGGATAGAGGGGGATTCGTATTTCTCAGACAGCGGCCTACTCTGTGCAGACGGTCAGGTTTGTCCGCATGCTGAACCTCTGGATGTCCCGTTCCGCCAGCAATCGGATCAGCCGGATTTTATTGGTCGGCTGCAGCTTGTAGAAACGATCGATTGCGCTGATGAGCGAACGCGCAACGATGTAATAAATCTTGTCGTCATTTCCCTCCTGGAAAACATAGTGAATTTCATATAGCTCCTGATTGTCATCACGCTCATTCATATCTGCGTCACCCATTATCTCCCGGTATTTTGATATTCTTCTTCAGCCGAGAAGTCTTCTCGGCTGCCGTCTTCCGCACTATCTCGTACATGCTCTCGCGCAAACGATTCGTCCTGCCCGTTGCCGTCCCGATGGAAGCCTGGCACCCGATTGCCTCCCTATCGCTGCCTGACGGCACAGACATGATCGGCCTCCGGGCCTTTCGAGAAGCTCATTGGACAATCTTCTTCGCGATCGACCAGCCATTCTTGTCTGTCTTGATCCCCCTGCAGGCGGAATGATATTCGAATTCGAAAATAATCCTGCCCTGATTGGGCTCCTCCTGCTTGATCCTGTAACCCCGGATTGACCCTCCGTAGAAAGACGGCTCGGAGCGCTTTTTGTGAAAATAGATATGTCCACCGATGAGTTTTTTGGCTTTGTCTTCATCCAGTTTCCACCAGCCGCACTCCCAGATCTTTTCTCGCAGCTTGGTGAAGTTGTTCGCATTTTCGATCAAATGGATTTGCATTTCGCATACTCCTTTTTCAGCGGGTCAAAAAACACTAAGCCCCGTCACATCGTAATGGACAGGGCTTCAATTTTATCCGTGGTTTCCCTACATGGGAAAAGAGGGCATCAATATTTTGAATGATGTCGTTTACATTACTTATACCATAATGGGCTCTATTGAAGGAAAGTCAAGGGAAACCTATGCACCGACGAGCCTATTTAATCTGCTAAAAAAGGGGAAGTACGGGGTCTGTTTCCCGCCCGGAATGCCCTGAAAAAGCCGTAGCTAGGGGATTCCCTGATCGAAACTCAGGCAACGGGCAACGGAATTCGCGTCTTTTTCCGATAGGCAATTGCAACGAATCATTTAAAATGTTATACAACTCAGGCCTTTACATCCTGAAGGGCTGCCTCGACGCATTCCACACCTTTTTTTATTCCTGAGACGGCCCTGGATTCGTCATTCCTGTTCACTGCGTAATGACCCGACGGGGGCTAACTTCGGAGAGAGCGTCCTTACAGTTCGATTGCCGTGATGACGAGGTTTTCCATGGATAAAGGATCAACCATTCATGAGGCATGAATCCCTTCTTCTTTTATGTCTGCTCTTGATTCTGATCTTCCCTCACGCCGCACAGGGCCAGGAAGAAAACAATTACGGCACATGGAGCCTTTACTGGGAAAATGATTATCTGGCCAAGACCGACAGCAATTACACCAACGGAGGGAGGCTGACCTGGACGTCGCCCTGGATTTCCTGGAAGCCGGAAGGTGATCCCGTTCCGACCGGCACCACCCCCTGGTACCATTCTCTGATCAAGGCGATGCCCTTCTTCTACGCGCCCGGGTCTCAATCGGGCATGTTTCTCGCCGTCGGCCAGAACATGTACACCCCAGATGATAAGTATCGACAGGACCTCATCGTCGATGACCGCCCCTACGCGGGATATTTGTACCTCGGGTTCGGCTTGATCAAGAGGAACGCCCGGCACATGGACACGCTGGAGGTGGATGTGGGGATCGTGGGCCGCCACTCCTATGCCGGGGATGTCCAGGAACAGGTCCACAAATGGATTGGAAATGACGAGCCCAAGGGTTGGGCAAACCAGCTGAAGGACGAGCCGGCCCTGGAGATCACCTACGAGCGCAAATGGAAATGGCTGAAGACGGAGATCGGCAGCGACTGGGGATACGACCTGATCCCCCACGCGGGAGGCAGTGTCGGCAATGTCGCCATCTATGCCAACGCGGGGGCTGAGTTCCGCTTCGGGTGGAACAGGCCGAATGACTTCGGGACCTGTACCATACGCCCGGGATGCGAAAGCGGCGCGTTTGATGGCGAGAACCCCCAACATTCAGGTGGCAGTCGTTTCGGCGCCTTTTTCTTTCTGGGTGCCGACGGGCGGGCCGTTCTGCGTGACATCTTCCTTGACGGGAACACCTTTACAGAGAGCCACAGCGTGGAAAAGGAACCTTTTGTCGCCGATTTTTCGGCGGGCCTGGGATTCGTCATTTCCAACCTGAAAGTGACCTATGCCGTCGTGTACCGGACCAAGCAGTTCGAAACGCAGCCGCGCAACGAGCAGGTTTTCGGGTCCCTGCTTATCTCCTATTACTATTGAGGAAGGCACTGGAAGAGGGAAGTTAAGAAGTCAGGAAGATCGGAAGTCAGGAAAGGAAAAGGGCCCGCTACCGCTGACGCGGGCAGTTAAATCCGGAAAGGCCTTTTCGTGGAAATGGGGGCCGTCCTCTACAGGGGGACGGCCTTTTGCATCTTTTGCGGGGGTGGAAATGGAGGGAAGGCGGTTCAGGATCGGTTGATATTGCAATGCAGCAATATATGCTAGAATTTATGGCCTGATAAGCAATAATATTTTTATAACTATTCGAATAAATGTAATAATGCATAATGATCGGATAGTTGGAAAAGAAAGTACACTTTATTTTGCAATGCAACAATTACCTTGACTCGCTGTCCTCGCCGTAGTAGGGTGTCTCAACGAGATCGAAGGAGAGTGAAAAGAATGGCTCACAAAGAGATCGCAAAACAGATCACAGGATTTTTCAAGACCACATTCGACAGCAGCTTCAACTCGATAACCCTGCTCCAGGAATACACGGAGAAGACCATCAACCTTTCTCTGGTGCAATCCCCCTGGTTTCCCGAAGAAGGCAGGAAGCTCGTAAGCGAATGGCTGAAGGTCTACAAGAAGGGCTATGATGATTTAAAGGTAGCCGCAGATGAACAGTACAGGAAATTAGAGGTGATCTTCCATAAGGATAACGGGGCTGGTTCTGTTGAGACGCCCGAGAAGGCTGACAAGGTTCAGGGGGCTCAAAAGACGAAGAAGGCCAGGTAAGTTTAACGAATCGTTAACATGAAAAAGGAAAAGATGATGATGAATCAGACGATGAACAAGCAGATGACCGAATTCACCGGGACGACAATGGACAATACTACGAAAGCCTTGGCCGCTCTTCAGGAACAGACGGAGAAGATGACAAATATGTTCATAGACATGCTTCCCTGGGTTCCCGAGGAGGGAAAAAAGGCTCTCAGGGAGTGGGACAAGACCTACCGGAAAGGTCTCGAAGATATCACGGCGGCCATGAATGAGAGCTATAAGAACGTCGAGGGGCTCTTTGCCGGATCTTACGAGACCCTGCCGGCAGACATTTCTACTGCAACGGCAAAGTAGTCGAACGCCATTAAAAAAACTGCGAATCAAACTGAGGGGGCTTTCCACAAGGAAGCCCTCCTCTTGTTTGGCTCCCTTTTCAGGCCTCGGGAGTTGCAAAGCAGGGGGTGAATTGAAAAACAGCACGTGCAACATGCGGCAGATCAACCTGCGGGAACAACATCTGTCATGCAGAAAGTGGTGGATGCGCATGATGTCAGCGGCCATTGTTTCACTGCTCTGCGTCGTTTTGCTGGATTATCAGACCCAGGCACAGATGAAGGTCGACGTGGATCCGATGATGCGGGACCGCTACTCGGGCACCAGAACCCCGGAAGAGATTTTTGAGGTATTCCGGGATAGAAAAATGAACCGGCTCCAGGGGCTCCAGATTGCCGAGGCCATCCTCGAGCAGTCCCGGCGGACAGAAATCCCTGTCAGGACGTTTCTGGGGCTGATGCGCACGGAGAGCAATTTCACGATTCGTGCCGTCTCCAGCAGCCGTGCCTTGGGGCTCATGCAAATCCACCCCGTCACCTGGAAAAGGTACACAGGGAAACTGAGCCTCTCCTCTTCCCGGGAGGAAGCGTTCAGACCTTCGGTCAACATCCTGGTGTCGGCGGAAATCCTGCGGGATCTGTATGACAAATACCGGGGGATGGGGTATCGGGAACCCGAGTTGTGGGATCATGTTTTTTCGGCCTACTATTCCGGTGAAGGGTCGGTGAGGGGCGGACTGCATCGCCGACACCTGCACTATGTGAGCAAGGTCCGCGCCTATATCGGCGAGTACAGTCAGAAGCTGGACGGTTAAACGGGTGAGAAAAGGCAGGAAGCAGGCAATGTGCTTCGGGGCGGCATCCTATGCGGGGTATAAAGCGGATCGTGCTTGAAGTGGAAGGGGTCAAAGCTCTATGCTGTGGGAGGATTAGAGAGTATAATCGGACGGCGGGGCGTCGGAAGATGAGAGGCCGGTAGGACGGGCATCATAAAGGATCTTCGGGAGGTGCGATGATGGAATTGCTGAAAGCCATACAGTCCAGAAGGAGCATCAGGAAATTCAAAAGCAACGAGGTGCCGGATCCTGTCATTAAGGAATTGCTGGATGCCGCCAGACTGGCGCCGTCGGGCTCCAACCTGCAGGCGACCCGGTTTGTCGTCATCAAAAGCCCGGTGGAGCGGATGAAATTGAAAGAATGCACCCCGCTGCCCTTTGTCGCACACGCACCCGTCATCATCGCGTGCTGCATCGACAGGGAGGGCATGGGCAATACCCGGGTGAGATACAGGGAGCTCATGGAGGCGCAGGCTTTTGTCGGCACTCCGCTTGCCGATGACCCGACCCTGATGGAGGCGTCAGCAAAGAGGCGCAGCAGTATGGATCAGGCCGCCATCAAGGCCTATCTGACCCTGAATGCAGCCATCGCCATCGAGCACATCGTCCTGCGGGCGGTGGATCTGGGGCTGGGAAGCTGCTGGATCATGATGTTTGACAGCGCAAAGACAAAGAGCATGCTGGGGCTCGAGGATCGATACGATGTGGTTGCCTTGCTGCCCATCGGTTATCCGGACCAGTCCCCGGCGGCACGACCCAGGCTGCCGCTGGAGGAATTGGTCCTGAAAGAAGTGTAGACGCCGTCACAGCGAGAGATACCCATCGGGTGCCAGACTGGTTGCCAGCATGACCATGTTGATGTCGCGGTGCCCCGTCCAGCTGCTCGCTTGCCTGTTGGCGGGGGCAAGCCAGAACGTTTCAATGATGTCCCGTAAAGGCGCGACACTCATCAGACTTTCGGCGCGCGAATGCAGCCGGTTTTTCATTTTGAAATCGCTCGGCGTTTGCCCGATCAGCCCCTCCAGCTTCTCCACCGCATGCAATCCGATAGACAGGCCCAACTCCCGAAATGCAAGCCGGTGATCGGTGGGCAGTGTCCATGCATGTCCCCGCTCATAGGCTTGCAGGCCCATCAGGGAGGCATCCAGCAGTATGCCCGGAAGCCCGGCTTGCTCAACGCCTTCGTTTACGATGAGCTGAGACAGTCTGTACGCGGAACTCAGGAGCCCGCCGATTCCAAGGGGATCATCCGTCGCCCAGCTTTTTCCCCTGCACATCCCGGCCATTTCCGCAATTTCCGCGCTCAGGCCGGGCATGGAGGCTTTCCCGGCATCTTTTGCCGCCGTTGCCTGCAGCTGCAGGTACGTGATGAATCCGTCGAGAGGGTCGTGATGCCCCATCGAGGACACAAGCGGATACGAGAGGTCGATGCTCATTTTCCAGTACATGCGCATTGGATCGCCGGACGATGGAGCATAGGTAAACCTGGCGTGTGCCGTTTTCGCAAGTTCGATTGCCCATCGGGCGTACGTTGAATCTTCCGTTGCCCGGGCTACCTGATGGAGCGCGTGCATCCATTTCGTCAGGTAGTGATAGTATTGCCCGTCCCGGTCCCACTCCAGCTGGGCGTCAACCGGGTCATCGGGCCTGCGCTCGTTCATCCCCTTGCCGATTCTCAACCCGCCTTTTGTGGGGTGCAGGTTGCCGCTTTGCTCATCGAGCCCACCGATCCAGCCCGTTCGCGGGTCATCGTCACGGTGCCGTCCGAGCACGTGATGAACCTGATCGACGAGGTGCAACGCGAGCTGCCTGCAGTGCGCATCACCCGTCCGGCGATAAAGCTCCAGGAAGTTACAGACGGCAAACGCATCCGTCCACAGGTATCGCCACGGCGCGACCCCGGCCGATAGCAGACCGGTCCGCTCGGCATATTCCATCATGAGTTCACGGACTGTGGACATGGATGCCTGTTGCTCCATCTTTTCCCTCGCGTCTTTTCCGGGCACAGGGCGCCCGCCTATATTCAGCGGGAAGGTGCAAAACACTCAGGGGCCGTATCTCTCGAGGATTTTTCGATAGTCCTCCGGGGTGTCCATGTCCAGGATGACGCCATCGTCGTCGACATCCAGGAGGGAGATCTTTGCGCGATGTTGGCCGATGACGTCGCGCAGTGTGGCAACCTTTCCGAGGTCCTCCAGGACGAATCGGGGGAACAGTGTCGGGTGCCCTTTTCGCCCGCGATAAGCGGGGATGATGATCGCGTCGGGACGTCGGGCATGCAGAGAGACCATCGCTTCGATCGTTTCCGGACGGACCAGCGGGTGGTCGCACAGGCAGATCAGGACGCCTGTGGCATCGCGGTTGACGAGTTCCAGCCCCGCCCGCACGGATGCCGCCATGTCGCTTCCCGGCAGTTCATTGACGGCAACCTGGAAAGGGATGTCTTTTGCCGCGATTACGATGTCGCCACCCTCCGGGTTGACGACGAGGACGATCTCGGCGATTCCTGAATCGCGGAGGCTCTCCAGGCATCGGACTACAGCCGGCCGACCCTGGAGAGGCAGAAGCGGCTTTGGGGCGCCCATGCGCCGCGAGAGGCCCGCGGCAAGAAGGATGGCCGATACCTTAGTTCCCACGGCCCGTCCTTTTCTGAATGAGCTGAGCGACGATGCTCACGGCGATCTCCTCCGGGCTGTCCCCGCCGATCGGAAGGCCGACAGGGGTATGGAGGCGCGCCAGGTCCTCTGCGGAAAACCCCTCCTGCCTCAATTTACCGAACAGGACCTCCCTTTTGCGCTTGCTGCCGATGAGACCGATGAAACGGGCAGGCGTCTTGAGCGCGGCGCGAACGGCGGCAAAGTCGCACTCGTGGCTATGGGTCGCAATCACCACGTACGTGTCGGAATCGACAGGCAGAGCAGCGAGCGCCTTTTCGGCTTGCCCATGAAGAATCTCATGGGCATCGGGCACCTGCTTCCCGGCGGCGAATTCGGCCCGCTCGTCCGACACGGTCACGCGGAAGCCGGCAAACCGGGCCACCGTCGCCAGTGCCCGCCCGACATGGCCTGCGCCGACGATGACGAGGCGGGGGACAAGCCCCAGCGGTTCGATGTAGACCTTCATGCTTCCCCCGCAGACGTGGCCGTATTCCTCGGTGAGGGCCAGGGAAAGCGTCACAGGCGCCCCCCGGGCGATGGCGGAAAGCGCCGCGTCGATGACCTCCATCTCCACCTTCCCGCCGCCGATTGTCCCAAGGGTGGAGCCGTCGCCTTTTACGATCATCTTCGCGCCAGCTTTGCGCGGGGCGGAGCCCTTGCTCTCGATGACGATGGCCAGGGCGCAGGGGGCGCTGCCCCTGGCAAGCCGTACCATTTCCTCGAAGAGTTCGAGATCGTTCATCCGGATCAATCCCCCTGGTATTGAGGCACTAGTTGCGTCTCTTTCACATTTGTCCTTTCCCATCATTATATTTCCCCTCCCTGGACGGGAGGGGATAAAGGGGAGGGTGAGTGAGGTTCAGACCCCCTCACCCCTGCCCTCTCCCGCCGGGGGAGAGGGAGATGAAAAAGTGAGCGCTTCGGTGCCGATGGGAAGCCGGCGGATCCGCATGCCCGTGGCCGCGAAGACCGCGTTGGCCACCGCGGGGGCGATGGGCGGCACGCCCGGCTCCCCGATCCCGGTCGGTTCTTCCCGGCTCGGCACGATGTGCACCTGCATCTCGGGCATGTCCCTCATCCGCAGGATCGGGTAGTTGTCGAAGTTGCCCTGCTCGACCCTGCCGTCCTTCAGGGTGATGGCGCCCCAGAGGGCGGCTGAAAGCCCGAAGACGATCCCGGACTCCATCTGCGCCGCGACGGTGTCGGGGTTTACCGTCATGCCGCAGTCGACGGCGCACACGACGCGATGCACCTTCACCTTGCCGTCCGCGACGGACACCTCGGCGACCTGGGCCACGTAGCTCTCAAAGGACTTGTGCACGGCGATGCCGCGGCCCCGGCCTGCAGGGAGGGCCTCGCCCCAGCCGGCCTTACCGGCCGCCAGCTCGAGCACCTTGAGGTGGCGGGGGGCGCCGCCCAGCAGGGCCCTGCGGAACTCGAAAGGGTCTTTCCCGGCTGCGTGGGCCAGCTCATCGATGAAGCTCTCGACGACAAAGGCCGTGTGGGAGTGGCCGACGGAGCGCCACCAGAGGGTCGTGACGGGAAGGCTGGGGGTGTGGAGATCAACCAGGATGTTGGGGATCGAGTAGGGCAGATCCGCCGCCCCTTCCACCGATGTTTCATCGATGCCCCCCTTGACCATGGACGCCTCGTAGCGTGAACCCGCCATGATCGACTGCCCGACGATTGTGTGCCTCCAGGCGACGGGATCGCCGCCTGCGTCCATGCCCGCCTCGATCCGGTCGTACCACAGGGGCCGGTAGTAGCCGCCCCGGATGTCGTCCTCGCGCGTCCACATCACCTTGACGGGTTTTCTCAGCGCCCTGGCCACATGGGCCGCCTCGGAGACGAAATCGGAGTTCTTGCTGCCCCTCCGCCCGAAGCCGCCGCCCAGGTACATGGTGTGGATCTTCACCTGGTCGGGCGTGAGACCGGTGATCGCCGCCGCACTTCGCTGGTCCATGGTCTGCGCCTGGGTGCCCGTCCAGATCTCGCAGCTTTCATCCCTGAGGTCGACAACGCAGTTCAGGGGCTCCATCGGCGCGTGCGCCAGGTAGGGGACGTCGTACTCCGCGCTCAGTTGCCTTGCCGCCTTCGTGAAGGCCTTCGCGGCGTTGCCTTCCTTTCTGGCCACGGTGCCCGGCGTTCGGGAAAGTTGCGCATACTGCCCGCGCAGGGAGTCGGTGGAGAGTTTACCCCCTTCGCCTTCGTCCCAGGTCAGCTCGAGGGCATCCCGGCCTTTCCGGGCGGCCCAGAAGCTGTCGGCGATGACGGCCGCCCCCGACGGGATCTCGAGCACATCGACCACACCCGGCACGGCCTTTGTCTTTTGCGCGTTGAAGCTCTTCAGCTTTCCCCCGAACACGGGCGAGCGCGCGATGAGGGCCGTGAGCATGCCCGGGATGCTCACATCGAGGCCGAAAAGGGCGCTGCCGTCCGTTTTCTCCGGGGTGTCGAGCCGGCGCGTCGGCTTTCCGATGAGCTTGAAATCCTTCTGCTGCTTCAAGGCCACGTCCTTTGGCGGCTCCATTTCCGAGGCCTTTTCGACGAGCTGACCGTAGGTAAGGCGCCGCCCCGTAGGCACGTGGATGACAGCGCCGTTTTCCGCCCGGCACTCCGACCGGTCGGCCGCGAACGTGTCCGCGGCGGCCGAAATCAGCATCTCCCTCGCCGCCGCCCCGACCCTGCGCAGCCTCTCCCACTCGGATGCCACACTGGAGCTTCCGCCCGTCCCCTGCGCCCCCCAGATCGTGTGGCGGTAATCGTTTGCCAGGGGCGCCGATGCCACCCGGACCTTGCTCCAGTCCGCCTCGAGCTCCTCGCAGATCAGCATGGGCAGGGCGGTGAAGACCCCCTGTCCCATCTCCGACTTGTTGACCGCGAGGGTCACCGTCTCGTCCTCGCCGATGCGGATGAAGGCATTGGGGGCAAATGCCGGTGAAGAGACGGCCGCCGCATCGGATGCGCGACGAACGGGCACGTGGAAACCCAGGACGAGGCATCCGCCCGCAGCGGGTTCCGTTTTGTAGACCTTGCGGGTGGTTTTTCCGCTCATGTTGCACCCCCCCTTTGCCGAGTTTGCGGCGGCACGATGGATGGCGCGGCGTATGCGCTGGTAGGTCCCGCAGCGGCACAGCACACCGGACATGGCCGCATCGATGTCGGCATCGCTTGGCTCCTTCTTCCGGGCCAGCAGGGCAGCGGCGGCCATGATCTGCCCGGACTGGCAGTACCCGCACTGCGGCACATCCACTTCAATCCACGCCTGCTGCAGGGGATGGGAGCGATCCGCCGAGAGGCCTTCGATGGTGGTGATTTCCTTGCCGATCACGGATGAAACGGGGGTGACGCAGGAGCGGATGGCGGCGCCATTGGCGAGCACCGTGCAGGCGCCGCATTGCGCAATGCCGCAGCCGTACTTCGTGCCCGTCAGCCCCAGTCGCTCGCGCAGGACCCAGAGAAGCGGCGTATCGGTTGGGGCTTCCACGGTATATTTCCTGCCGTTGACGGAAAGCGGGATCGTCTCCGATTTGCCTGACATGGATTTTTCTCCTTCTTGCTCCTCGTTTGAAAAAGATCAAATACGGGCGTGAGACGGGTCGGGCGTGGAAGGAACGGCATTTCCGGAAGAGAGCGGGCAACCCGTGCGATGGCTCATCGATGGACGTGCCGGGGCCATGGCGTGGATTAAAAAAAGTCGGGCCCGGGTATTGAAGGTCAAGCGGTCCAGTCGAAGTCAAAAGTAAATGAGCCCGCATGGAAATGCAAACACATTTTCAGCCGGTCCGCCATCAGGCGGCCCTAATCCACATCAGGAAAAAGGAGGACGCAAATCGGGGATTCCCTGATTTTGAAAGGCGCATTCGGGTGTATCATGAAATCGGAATGCCCGGAAAGGAGGTAAAGGCCTATGAGCAAACCCGATATGCTCGACAGGGTGTACAACATCATCCTGAAGCGGATGGTCGCTACGGGTCAGGCTCCCCACTACACGGAGATGGCCGCGGAGGCGGGCCTGCCGGTGGAGGAAGGGCGGAAGGCCCTTCACGAATTGATCGACGCAGGGATTCCGGCGATGTGGCTGTATCCCGAGACGGACCTCATCTGCAGTTTTGCGCCCTTCAGCAACCTCCCGACGCAATACCGGATCAGCGTCGATGGTGTGCAGAAGTGGTTCGGCCAGTGAGGGTTCGAATCGCTGGCAGTTAGCTGGCTTTATCCCGGCAAAGTGGTCCGCATCGACGTCCCGTGCCTCGATTGCGGCGCACCCGTTCGCATCGAGATGAAGGACGGAGCGGTTTTGAAAGAAGAGCCGAAAGGGATCATGGGGTATGTCGCTGTTCCATTCTCAAAATGGTTTCAGCGCTTCCCCTATGCTTGAAGCACCATGAATCTCTTCCGGTCGGAAGAGCACATTCGAAACTGGTCCCGGTTTGACCCGGCTGCGGAACAGGGCATCGTCCCGCTTGCGGACGTGGTCAGGCTTTTCTCCCTTGACATGTTCAAAAAACGGCTCGAGCCCGATTACGCCACGCGCAGTCGCTCCTATGCGGGCGAATTCCTCTCGGCCGTCGCCGAACTGGGCAAAACGCGCCCCTTCTGGCGAATGTGAGCGCCGCTATCCGCCCTCCCCGCGAGTAAGGTTACGAGGACGAATCGGGGAGGGCGGAGCCTTTTGACGCATGTTTCCGGACGTGGACGGAGGGCGCAAAGACACCCTTTCTCAGCCGGATCTGAATCCGCTGGCTCAGGATGTCGGGATGGCGCGCCCCTTTACTTCCGGGCGGCCTTACGCTTGATGGCGGCTTTCGCCTTCTTGGGGGCCCGCCCGGCTTTTGCAGGGGCGGCCTTCTTTACGACTTTTTTCGCGGCGGGCGCCGCTTTCACCATCGGAGCGTCACAGCAGACAATCTCGCAGGTCTCACAGCCGCAGGCCTCGTCCACCGAGATGATCATTCCGCACTCATCACAGACGTACCGGTCTCCTGCTTTCGCTTTTGCCATGTCGTCAACCTCCTTGCATGCTTGGCCCGCTTCCCTGATCGAAACGGACGATTTATCGCATCAGGCCGGAACCCCGGAGCCGCCCCTGAGATCCTTGGCCTTCCGTTCTGCCTTTGCTTCCAGCTCCCGGAGCCGCACCAGCAGTTTGTCGTATGCGATCTTGCCCTTTTCGAGGGCGCCGTCATATTCGCCCTGCAGCCGGCACGCCATATCTTTTGCCTTCCCGGACAGATCCTCCCGGGTCTCTTTGCCGCTCTTGGGCGCATAGGCCAGCCCGGCGATCACACCGACGAGCCCGCCGATGAGCAGACCGCTGAGCAAACTACAATTCCTGTTTTCGGACATGTTGACACCTCCTTCAACGAGTTGAGAATTGCCGGCGACGGGCCGACGTTTCGGCGCGATGAAATTCGTCCATCCCCAATCGGCTCACGATCAATTATTNNTTATTCATCCCGGCGGGAAATTTACAATTGCGGAATGCCTGATATCGGCTGTGCAAAAGCCTGATTTCGATATCGGGGAAAGGATGGGCGAGGCTCGGATCCCGCAGCCCATCCATCTCCGGCAGGGCCGCGGGCAGGCGAATCCGACGTTGCCCCGGGTTTGCGGAGATCAGGGTTATCGAGGCCGAGACTCATCCATTCGCTTATGGACTCCCGGGGCTGACGGGGGTAACGTATCCGCGAGGTGTCCATAGGAAATTTCTTTGCGGGGTGTTGACATGAAACCGTACGCTGTATTCCTCGCGATGCTCATCGCGGTATTGGGGCTCCAGGGCCCGGGGATCGCCCAGACGCCGGAGAAGGATGTCCTGAACGAATCAGGGAAAATCGCCCCGGCTCAAAGCGGCCCCGGGGCCTGGAAGAACTTCAAGAAACCCGATGAAGCAACCCTGAAGAAAAGGCTGACTCCCCTGCAGTACGACGTGACTCAGAAGGAAGGGACCGAGCCCCCTTTCCGCAACGAGTACGACGGCAACAAGAGGGCGGGGATCTATGTCGATATCGTCTCCGGCGAGCCCCTGTTCAGCTCCCTGGACAAGTACGATTCGAAAACCGGCTGGCCGAGCTTCACGAAGCCCCTGGAGCCCGGCAACATCGTGACGAAAAAAGACTGGAGCTTCCTCGGGGTCCGCACCGAGGTGCGGAGCAGGCACGGCAATTCCCACCTGGGCCATGTCTTCGATGACGGCCCCCCGCCGACGGGGCTGAGATACTGCATGAACTCGGCGGCCCTGCGTTTCATCCCGAAGGAGGACCTGGAAAAAGAAGGCTACGGCGAGTATGTGAAGCTCTTCGGGAAAAAATAGAAAGGGCCTGCGGGGCGAGGGGATCGCGCCGCAGCTCGCCAGATGAAAGAGGTCACCACCATGAAAGTGCAGATCGTCATGGCATTCGCATCGGTCGGGCTTCTGCTGTTCGCCTCGGCCGCTTCTGCCCAGGGAGGCGGAGTCGCCACTTCGAGTCCGGTTCTCGAAAAAGCAACCTTTGCGGGGGGATGCTTCTGGTGCATGGAACCACCGTTCGACAAGCAGGACGGAGTGGTGGCAACCATCTCCGGCTACACCGGCGGGCACAAGGCCAATCCGACCTATGAGGAGGTATCCTCCGGGGTGACCGGCCACCTGGAGGCGATCCAGGTGCTTTACGATCCGATGAAAGTCAGTTATGCGCAGCTGCTCGAGATCTTCTGGCGCAGTATCAACCCGACCGATCCGGATGGTCAGTTTGTCGACCGCGGGGCTCAATACCGCAGCGCCATCTTCTACCACGACGCCGAGCAGCAGAGCCTGGCCGAAAAATCCAGGGCGCGACTGGCGACTTCGGGGCAGTTTCGTCAGCCGATAGTCACGCCGATCCTCCCCGCCGGTCCGTTTTATCCGGCCGAAGAGTATCACCAGGACTATTACGAGAAGAATCCGATTCGCTACAAATACTACCGCTACAACTCGGGACGCGACCAGTTTCTGGAGCGGGTGTGGGGGAACGGGAAGAAGCGTTAGAGGCGCTTAGCGGGGGGCCGCTTCCGGCTGCGTATCGAGCGGCCTGACCGGAACAAACGTGGCGGACTTGTCATCCCACCGGTAACCGCCGGCATTCCAGAGGCGCTCGAGATCGAGCCAGTCGATGTGCACCCCGGCCATCTCGTCCACCGTGTAAGACGCTTGCAGCATTTCACCGTCGTCGATGCGGCTGTCCGCATTCAGATCGGCCCACAAGACCGGCGCCACGGCCACCCGGCCTTCGCCGTGCACCGGCACCGCAGTCTGGCTGCCGCCTGACCCGGCCACCACTTCTCCCTGGAAAATCCCGTCACTGCCCTTGCGAGCAAAGCGATCGACCTGCACCAGGTAGACGATGCGCTCGCGATCGTCGCCGGCCTTGATAATCCAGCGGACCATGCCGTTGTCGTTGTCAAGACTGGAAGCGGGTGGATTCGACTGCAGCAGCTTCCAGCCTTTCGGCAGGTACTCGCGCAGGATATACCCCCCTTCGTTAGTGCGTTGAGTCATTCTTACCTGAACGGGGATCGCCGCCCCGGGGGCGGCAAATCTTGGCAGGATCCGTTCGGCCGTGATGCTGGCCGGGGGTGGCAGCTGCCGGCCCAGTTTGCCGACGGCAACGACCAGTACCACCAACAGAATCGCAAATGCGAAAAAACCTCCGGCAACCCACGGCAGCATGCTCCTGGATACTGCCGGGAGAGGCTCGGGAGCGGCCGGCTTGCGCAGCAGCTCCTCGATCGGGACTTCGAGCGCCTCCGCAAGCTTGAGGGCATTGTCCCGGCGCATCGACGGATAACGGTTGTTTTCCCAACGTGAAATCGTATCGGTGGTGACCCCGACCACCTTGCTCACGTACAGCTGGGTCAGCCGTTTTTCCTCACGGATGCGCCTGAGGATTTCACCATCGAGGCAGACGCTGGCAGAGACTTCCAACACTTTTCGACTCATGCGCCGAGTCTAACAGGACTCACCGGCTCTGTAAATCGGCTTTTATTCAACCGCAGACCACCCGACATTCATCTTGCAAATAGTTGTAATAACTCAGATAAGAGTAGACATCGATCGACATTTGACGCGATGTCTAATGTAATCTTCAAAAAACCCGGCTATAAGGTGAGCAACGACAAGAGGCTCTTCGGAGCCCAGGCAACCACCCCCCAAACAGGAGGAACTCGCAATGAAACGTCTGATCGTCATGCTGATGGTACTGGTATTCGTGGGCGTAGGTGTGGCCGTTGCGGCCGACACCGTGGTTTACGAAGCAAAGCAGGGCAAGGTCACTTTCAACCACAAGGCTCACGCCGACAAGCTGAAAGATTGCTCCAAGTGCCACCAGGGCACCCCCGCGAAGATCGATGTCACCAAGGAAGGCGCCCACAAGGACACCTGCAAGAGCTGCCACCAGCAAGTCGGCGGCCCCACCAAGTGCGGCGATTGCCACAAGAAGTAAGCAACCAGTTCGCGAGGCAGCACTCCAAGGGCGCCGGGATACCGGCGCCCTTGCCGTTTGCAGCGACTGGACAGCCCGACCGGCTTCATGGGAAGATCGCCGCATGGCCTGTGAATTCATCTTTTGGGACAATGACGGTGTGCTGGTTGACACCGAAGGGCTTTATTACCAGGCCTCACGGGAGGCGCTGGCGCAGCTCGGCTTCGACCTGACGCCGGAGCAGTTCACCGCGATCTCGCTGGCCAGCGGCCGCAGCGTGTTCGAGTTGGCAACAAACGATCAGGCGCTCATGGAAAAGCTTCGCCAGTGGCGGAACGCTCGCTACGGCAAACTGCTTGAAGGGCGCGACCATCTTCTTCCCGGCGTGCGTGAAACGCTGGCGCAACTTGCCACCCGGACCAGCATGGCGGTGGTCACCAGTTCCCGTCGCGACCACTTCGAAATCATTCATGCCAACTCCAGGCTGCTTGCCTTTTTCGACTTCGTCCTCTGCCGGGAGGACTACCGGGAAGCGAAGCCGGATCCCGAGCCGTATCTGCTGGCATTGCAGCACAGTGGCCGAGATCCCCGCAACTGCCTGGTGATCGAGGATTCGGCACGCGGGCTCGAAGCGGCCAAGGCTGCCGGCCTGACCTGCTGGGTGATCCCGTCCACATTGACCAGCGGGCAGGATTTTTCGACGGCCGACCGCATCTTGAATCGGATCGAGGATCTGGTTGGCTTGCTTGCCTGACCGGGTCGCGAGAAACCCATGAATTTTCTCACTTTCGTCTGATATTTTTCTTGCATAAAACTACCCGTTTTTGCTATACAGAATTAACTCTTCGTGTTGCCTGCAAACCGAAGAGCTTCTTGGACCCCGCGCATCCCCCCCCTCCTTGCGCGGGGTCTTTTTTTATCTGCAAGCCACTTCTTACTTTTTTCTTGACGTCGACAGGCACCACCCCTAAAATTTGCTCATGTACCCTGGTTCACAGGCCNNCCTTCGCGGGGCCATTTTTTTGTCACGACTGCGTGCGTCTGCTAACATGAAAGAAAGGCAGACCATGCTCATGTCCTCCGCGACCGGTCATTTCGACATCACCGTCTTCGACGCCATCGATCGCAGTCTCCTTCCGAAGGACGGTGGCGCCGATTTCAATCGGCTGATTTTCGAACGCAGCCCCTATCTGCTGCAGCACGCG
>DCVI01000196.1 GCA_002327315.1 Syntrophaceae bacterium UBA2192
AAAGTTGGTGGTGGATTATGGTAACCGGACAGGGTTGATTATCCCTTGAAATATCGTTAAACTTTTGTTTATAATTATACTATATTTATAGGCAATTCATAATTTTCATCTCCATTATATGAGGCTTTTCCAGTATAATTTCAGTCCTTCTTAAAGCTCTGTTTCCATTTCTGCATTCCGGATTTCACTCTTAACCGAATCAACAAATCATCATGGAGTGATTTCATCATGGCTCTCCCGTCAATGGCTAACGAGTCCCATCTTTATTTTGAAAGAGGCGGGTCCGCCTACAGGCTCATGCAGAGGTTAAACGTGGTCAAAGGGGATGATCCTTCCATCGCCCGCAGAATTGTCATCTTCCTGGCCCTGACGTGGTTCCCGCTGCTCGTCCTTTCCTTGCTCGAGGGGATTGCCCTGGGACCGACGCCGGAGCAGTCGTTTCTGCTGGATTTTGCATCGTACGCCAGGTTTTTTGTAGGCTTCCCGATGCTGATCATCGCAGAGGTCATCATCGGCCCCCGACTGACGATTGCCGGCCTTCATTTCGTCCATTCCGGTCTTGTCAGGGAGGAGGACTATCCCGCCTTCGACTCGGCTGTTGAAAAAGTCATAGCGCGGAGGGAGGCCCTGCTGCCGGAGTTGATCGTGCTGGGCATTTCCGTTTTCGGGGCATGGTCCATGACCGCTGCACTCTACGCTGAACATGAGACGAGCTGGCACATCATCCGGACAGAAGGCGGTATCCGGTTGTCCATGGCCGGTGTCTGGTATCTCCTGGTGGCTGTCCCTCTTCTGCAGTTCATGTTCTATCGATGGATCTGGAGGCTGATCATCTGGACAGGTTTTCTGCGAGACATGTCCCGATTGAACCTCCGGCTGGTCGTGTCCCATCCGGATCAGGCGGGAGGCCTCGGTTTTCTGGGCATGACGCAGGTCCCCTTCGGCGCACTGGCCTTTGGCCTGGGCAGTGTCCTGAGCGGGAGCACCGCGTTCCTGATCGTCTTCCATAGCGTCAACCTGGAGGCCTTCAAGATCCCTTTTGGCGCGTATCTTGTGCTGGTCAACCTGATCTTCCTGGGTCCCCTGCTCGTCTTTGTCCCGCTGCTGGCCAGAACGCGCAGGCAGGGCCTCCGGGAGTTCAGCTCCCTGGCCGGCGTCTACAACGATTCCTTTGCGGAAAAATGGATCAGGGGCAAAGCGCCGGAGGGCGAACCGCTCCTGGGCAGCAGCGACATCCAGTCACTGGCCGACCTGGGCAACAGTTATCAGTTTGCCCGACAGATGAAACTCTTCCCGTTCAGCCTGCAGGAGATCATCAAACTGTCCGTCATCGCCGCAGCCCCCATGCTTCCCCTGCTTCCGCTGGTGATGCCGGTTGAGGACATCCTGAAAATGCTCGCCAAGGCGCTGCTGTAGCAACCGGGCGGGGTTGCCCGGGTGCGGACAGGGCACAGGGGACGTGGGATTACAGAAGCGATGAGAAAGCTGTTCGCGTTCACCCGATTTCAGAGGAGGGAATGGCAATGACCAAAGCGATGAGGCGCAGGACGGGTATCCTCGCGGGGGTGACGCTCCTGCTTTCGGCATGTGCGTCCATCGGGCCGGGAACGGTGGCCAGGGACCGCTTCGATTACACGGCGGCCATTTCCGATTCGTGGAAGCACCAGATGCTGTTCAACATAGTCAAGATACGCTACGGGGATGCCCCGGTATTCATGGACGTCTCTTCTGTGATCAGCCAGTACCAGGTATCGGGACAGGTCACCCTGGCCGGTACAGTCAGCGGCTCTCCTTGGAGCCACGCGGAGACCCTCGGGGCCACGGGGCAATACGTGGACCGCCCGACTATCACGTTTTCCCCCATCCTGGGAGACAAATTTGCGCGCAGCCTGATGGCCCCCATCCCTCCCCCGGCCATTCTCAGCCTCATGCAGGCCGGCTATCCCGTGGACCTGGTCTTCCGGATGCTGGTCCAGGAGATCAACGGCATTCGGAATCGCTTCGGGGGGGAAGCCAGGGCTCGATCCGCCGACCCTGAGTTTTACCTGCTGCTGGAGAAAATGCGGAAGATGCAATCTGACGGGGCCGTGGGAATGCGGGTGAAACGAAAAGACAAGGAAGAAGCCGCCTTGCTGGTTTTCCGGGGGAAGCGGGATCCGGCGATGGATGCATTGTCCCTGGAAGTTCGGAAGCTCCTGGGCGTCGACCTTCAGGCCAGCGAGATCAACGTGGTGTATGGGACCGTTCCCAGGGATGACAAGGAGATCGCGCTCCAGACGCGGTCGCTCCTGGAGGTCATCGTCGATCTGTCCGCGGACATCGAGGTTCCTGCCGCCCATGTGGAAGAGAAGCGCGTAAACCCGACTCACGTCGAACAGGCGGATGCCCGCGGCACGATTCCGCCTTTGATCCGGATCCGGAACTCGCCCGAAAAGCCGGGCGATGCATTTGTTTCGGTGCCCTATCGGAATTCCTATTTCTGGATCGACGACAGGGACCTGAGGTCCAAGAAAATCTTTTCCTTTCTCATGTTTGTCTTTACCCTGGTGGAGACCGGGGACAAAGGGACCGCGCCGATCGTGACCATCCCGACCGGGTAGCGCGCCGATCCGCGGATCGTCTCAATCCGGCGAGGACTTGGACCAAGGTCCAGTGCGGATAGGACCAAAGTCCATTTTCCTGCTAACGCAGGAAAATGTATAAATTTATAATCGAAACATAGATTTTCCCATCGTCCATATCGAACCCATACGAAACTTCTCAAACAGGGTAATCCGCACGACCTTACACGGAGTCTCAGTCGAGGAGAAGGGTTGTTCACACGAGTGTAATCCGGCCGTTGAGACCAGACCCGATTAACTATCCAACGAAAGGCAGGTGTGTCATGACCGCGGAGAATCATCGCCTCGAGGAGGCGCGGACGCACAACGTGTCCTGGAAGAAATGGGGCCCCTACCTGAGCGAGCGGCAGTGGGGGACGGTGCGCGAGGACTATAGCGAGGGCGGTGATGCCTGGAACTTCTTCACCCACGATCATGCCCGCTCGCGGGCCTACCGATGGGGAGAGGACGGCATCGCCGGCATATCCGACGACAAGCAGCGACTGTGCTTTTCCCTAGCCCTCTGGAACGGTAAGGACCCCCTTCTCAAGGAGCGTCTTTTCGGACTCACCAACAGTGAAGGGAACCACGGCGAGGACGTCAAGGAGTACTACTTCTACCTCGACTCGACGCCGACCCATTCGTACATGAAGTACCTCTACAAATACCCCCAGGCGGCCTTCCCTTACGCCGACCTGGTGGAAACGAATCGCCGGCGCACCCGCGACGAGATGGAGTATGAGCTCCTCGACACGGGTGTCTTCGAGGAGGACCGCTATTTCGACGTCTTCGTCGAGTATGCCAAGGCCGGTCCGGAAGACATCCTCGTGCGGATCACGGCGGCCAACCGGGGACCGGATGCGGCCGAACTGCATCTGCTGCCGACGCTCTGGTTCCGGAATGACTGGGCGTCGTGGATTGCGGAATCCAACAGGGCAGCCAAGAAACCGAACCTCAAGCAGATCACCTTCCCTCAATCCCCCCCTAACCAAGGGGGGGAAAAGGGGGGGATGAGCGCGGTGGCGGCAACGCATCCGATGCTGGGTGAATTTATCCTTTCCTGCGAACGCGAGGTGCCGTTGCTCTTTGTCGAGAATGAAACAAACCACGAGCGGCTATTCCCCGGGCAGAAGAACGAGAGCCCCTACGTCAAGGACGGCATCAACAACTGCGTCGTCGAGGGCAATAAGGAGGCGGTGAACCCCGAAAAGCAGGGCACCAAGGTCGCGGCGCACTACCGCGTGAAGGTTGCTCCCGGCCAGTCGGCAACCCTGCGGCTGCGCCTCACCTCCGCGGCCCCCGCCGGCGAAGGCAGGCTAACGAAAGCAGTCACATCGCCCTTCGGGCCGGAGTTTGACAAAACCCTGGCCGCCCGGCTGCAGGAGGCGGACGAGTTCTACCGGTCCGTGACCCCGCCTTCCGCCTCCCCGGACGCGGCCAACGTCATGCGCCAGGCCATCGCCGGCATGCTCTGGAGCAAGCAGTTCTTCTTCTTCGACGGTGACAACTGGCTCGACGAACACCGCTCCAACCCCCTCCATGCCGGGTATCGCAGCTCCCGGAATTCAGAGTGGTTCCACATGCTGAACGAGGACATCATCTCCATGCCCGACAAGTGGGAGTACCCCTGGTACGCGGCCTGGGACCTGGCCTTCCATACGCTGCCGCTCGCGATCGTGGACCCCGACTTCGCCAAGGAGCAGATGAAACTGATGCTCGAGGGCGTCTACCTGCACCCGAGCGGCCAGATGCCCGCCTACGAGTGGAACTTCAGCGACGTGAACCCCCCGGTCCACGCCTTCGCGACACTCTTCCTGCATCGCACCGAGCAGGCCCTGCGCGGCGAGATGGACCTCGATTTCCTCAGGGAGACGTTCAACAAGCTGCTGCTGAACTTCACCTGGTGGGTGAACCGCAAGGACCGCTTCGGCAAGAACGTCTTCGAGGGGGGCTTCCTCGGCCT
>DCVI01000207.1 GCA_002327315.1 Syntrophaceae bacterium UBA2192
ACATACAATCCCCGTAGCTGTAGAACCGGTAATGCTCGTCGATGGCCTTTTGATAGGCCGCAAACATCAGCTCCCTGCCGGCGAAGGCGCACGCGAGCAGGAACAGGGACGACTTCGGGAGGTGAAAGTTCGTGAGCAGCGCCCCCACGCGCCTGAACCGGTAGCCGGGGTAAATATAGAGCCCTGTGGAGCCCGAAGCCGCCCGGATGTGCCCCCGCTCGTCGGCGATGGACTCGAGGACCCGGGTGGAGGTGGTGCCCACGGCGACGACCCGTTCGGCGGAGTTAATCCTCTCCGCCGTCTCGCCGCCTATCTCGAAATACTCTTCGTCCATCCTGTGATCCTCGATCTGTTCGGCTTCCACCGGGGTAAATGTTCCGTAGCCCACGTGGAGGGTAACCATTGCCACGGGGATGCCGCTGCTCCGGATCTTATCCAGGACAGATTCGGTGAAGTGCAGCCCGGCCGTGGGCGCCGCGACGGACCCCGCGTGCCTGGCATAGACGGTCTGGTACCGGTCGAGATCATCGGGGGAGGGCCCGCCTGTCTTATCACGGCGGATGTATGGCGGCAGCGGGGCCTGCCCCCGGCGCCGCAGGAAGGTCTCGAAGGGCTCGTCGGTCTTGAACTCGACGACCCATTTCCGCTCGTCGATCCTTTCCAGGACCCGAACGCTTGCTCCCCCGTCAAAACCCAGCGTCGTCCCCGCCTTGATGCGCTTTGCCGGCCTCAGGAGCGCCTCCCACCGGGGCGACGACGCCCCTTCACGGCTGCGAAGCAGGAGGATCTCCACGGCGGCGCCCGTCGTCTTGCGGGCAAAAAGCCTCGCCGGGATCACCTTCGAGTCGTTGATGACGAGAACGTCTCCTTTTCGCAGAAATCCCGGGAACTCCTGAAAGACATGATTGTCCAGAGTGCCAGTCTGCCTCTCCACGACCATCATCCGCGAGCGGTCCCGGTCCGGGGCAGGCGACTGGGCGATAAGCTCCTGGGGGAGCGTGTAGTCGAAATCTTGCAGTCTCATAATAAGAAAAACAGGTATTGAGAATTGGGATACTGGGTATTGGGGAATTGGGTAAAAAAAAGACCCCGGCCCCCGGGATCCAGTTGTTTCCATATTCCACAACCCGCACGCTGCAAATAACCGGAAATGAAAGGGAAAGTCAACAAAATATTAATGGTCTGACGATAACCTCTTCATCGATCACGTTGAAGCGCGAGAAGATCTTTTGCTTTTTCCGGAGCCTGAAGCCTGATGCCTGAAGCCCGCGGCGACGCCGCCTCCTAGCTGGTGCCAAAATACACGAGCAGCAGCCCGATGACCATGGCGAGGAATCCGAGCATTCTCAGGTTCGTGTCGGAGATCTCCTGGATTTTCAGGTAGAGGGACTTGATCTTTTCCGGGAAGGCGAAATAGGGAAGCCCCTCCAGGACGAGAACCATGCCGATGACACAGAGGAAGAATTTGAGATTGACAATTTCCATGGACTTTCTTGTTTCCCGTCTTTTTCTTACCTAATCCTTGTTTTCTTTTTCCGCTCTTCCGCTCTTCCTCACTTCCTTCTTTTCGCCTCCTCCCACAGCGCGTCCATCTCATCCAGGGTCGATGACGCCGGGTCCTTGCCCTGTTCGCGCAGCCTCTCCTCTATATAGAGGAAGCGTTCCTCGAATTTACGGTTTGTCGACCGCAGCGCCTCCTCGGCATCCACTTTCAGATGCCGGCTGAGGTTGACGATCGAAAAGAGGATGTCGCCGATCTCTTCGCGGACCCGGTCGGGGTCCCCTTTCGCGAGTGCCTCCCGGCATTCCCCCAGCTCTTCTTCGACTTTTGCCATCACGCTCCGGGCCGAGTCCCAGTCGAAGCCGACCTTTGCGGCTTCCCCGGTCAACTTCTGCGCCCGCATGAGCGCCGGCATCGTCCGGGGGACCCGCGCCAGCAGAGAGATTTCATTTTCCCCCCGCTTCTCCACATCCCGTTTGATCTGGTCCCAGTTGCGCTTGACCTCGGCGGCGTCTTTCACCTTCGCATCGCCGAAGACGTGGGGGTGGCGGCGGATCATCTTGGCCGTGATCTCCGACAGGATGCCGGCAATGTCGAATTCTTCTCTTTCCTCGGCAATGCAGGCAAGGAACAGGATCATGAAGAGAAGATCGCCCAGTTCTTCCCGGAGCGCCGCCGGCGTGGGTTTCTCGACGGCATCGAGGACCTCGTAGGTCTCCTCCAGGAGGTAGCGGCCCACATCCTCCTTCGTCTGGCGGATGTCCCAGGGGCACCCGCCCTCGGGCCTCCGAAGCCTTTCGATGATGGCCAGGAGCTTTTCGAACCGGTCTGCGGCTTCTTTATGTTCTTTATCCGGCATAACCACCCAATGATTCCGATCTGATTATCACAATCGGCAAACCCTGTCAAAAATCGAACAGCCCCCCTGCCGAAAAATACCCTGTCGCCTCTTCGATTTAACTTGATTTTTGCGACTTTGAGTGATATGCATTCGCGGTTTCAAAAGACACCCGGATCAGCCCGCAGAACTGTTCCGGGATCCACCCGGAGAATCACCGAAGCCCCCGTTCTTTCACAGATTTTGCCAACTACAGGCTTTTGATGCCTGTCGTTCTATTCAAGGAGAGAGGAGGAGTACTATGGCAGAAGAGAAGAAATTGACAAGGGCCGAGAGGCTTGCAGCGGAGAGGGAAAGCAACCTGAAGCACTGGGAAGCTCAGGATGCCGAACTGAAGAAACACCGCGAAGAGGCCTACAACATCGGTGGGGCAGATCAGGTCGCTCGCCTGGCAAAGCAGGGCAAGAAGCCCATGCGCGATTTGGTGACGGATCTCATCGATCCCGGCACGGAGTTCTTCGAGGTCGGTCTCGATGCCGGCTACAACATCGGCAAAGTAAAGCTCTACGGCGGCGAGATCTACGAGTCAGAGAAACGCGGACACATCCCCGGCGGCGGTCTCGTGACCGGTGTCGGAACGATCCAGGGCAAAGACTGCATGGTCTTCGCCAACGAAAACCGCTACGCGGCGGGAACCTATTTCCCCATCACCCTGAAGAAGCACATGAGGGCCCAGGCGATCGCAGAGCGCCTGAGACTGCCCTGCGTCTACATCGCCGACTCCGGCGGAATCAACCTGCCCCTGCAGCTGGGCTGCTTCGCCGATGACGGCCACTTCGGCAGCATGTTCTACAACATGTGCCGCATGTCCGCCAACGGCATCCGCCAGTACACGCTCTCCACGGGCGGAAACACGGCGGGCGGCGCCTACATCGTCTACCTGGCCTCCGAGTCCATCATGATCGAGAAGATGGCCTACGCGTTCCTGGCGGGTCCCCCCATGGTCAAGTCGGCCATCGGCGAGACCGTTTCCCCCGAGGATCTCGGCGGCGCCTACGTTCACACGAAGCACTCCGGCGGCTGCGACCACATCGTGAAGAGCCAGGCCGAGGGAATCAAGAAGCTTCGCGACATCATCGACTTCGAACCGCCCCAGAAGCTCTATGTGGACCGCCGCAAGGCCGTCGCGCCCCAGTTCGACTTCAAGGAGATGATGCGCGACACGCCCACCAACACCTATCAGTTCATCGACATCCGCAAGACCCTGAAGTGCCTGGCCGACGACAGCTACATCCACGAGTACAAGCCCACCTACGGTGAAAACCGAGGCGATTCGATCGTGGCCGGCAAGATGTGGCTCGGCGGGCTTCCCGTCGGCTTCATCGCCTCCAACGCCAACGGCGTCATCTACATCGAGGCGGCCCGCAAGGCCACCGAGTGGATGATCCGCTGCGGCAACCAGGGCCTCCCGGTCCTGTTCCTCCAGGGCTCGCCCGGCTACATGGTCGGCAAGTCCGAGGAGTGGGGCGGCATCGGCAAGTACGGATCCGACATGGTCCGCACCTGCTCCGTGCTCAACGTTCCCAAGATCCAGTACGTGATCGGTCCCGACCACGGCGCCGCCAACTACGGCATGTGCGGCCGCGCCTTCCGGCCGGTGTTCTGCTTCACCAACATGAGAGGCCGCACGACCGTTATGTCCGGTGACACGGCGGGCTTCATCGTCGAGTCCGTGCGCCGCAAGAACATCATCGACAAGGGACAGCAGGTCAACGAGGAAGAAATGGGCCAGTTCCGCCAGATGATGAGAGACCGCTACGACGCCGAAGGCCACCCGTTCCTCACCGGGTCGCTGCTGTTCCACGACGGCGCCATCACCTTCGGCGAGGTCCGCGGCAAGCTGGCCCGGGCTCTCGAGCTCTGCTACCGCCAGCCCATGGGCAAGACCGATTGGGGTGATCTGAAGGTCTAGTTCAGGGAATCTGACATGTCCGGAGAAAGCCCCGGCCCGCCGGGTCGGGGCCTCTCCCCGGTTTATAAAGAGGAAAAGGAAAAGAGATAGAGAGGGAGGAAGTTATGTCAGAAATTTTGCTTCAACAGAAAACCGATGACGGCATCCTGATTTTGACCCTGAACCGTCCGGATGCCATGAACTGCTTCAACTTCGACCTGCTCTCCGTGCTGGCCGATGTCATCCGCGAGGCCAACTTCGACATGGGGCTCCGCTGCATCGTCATCACGGGCTCCAAGGCCGGCGACGACCCCAAGAAGTGGTCCTTCTCGACGGGTGCAGACCTGAAAGAGCGTCGTTCGTTGACCCAGGACCAGGTCCGCCGCTTCATCTTCACGATCCGGAACACCTTCACGGCCGTCGAGAACGTCCGCATCCCCGTTATCGCCGCAATCAACGGCTTCGCCTTCGGCGGCGGCACGGAGCTGGCGCTGGCCTGTGACATCCGCATCTGCTCGTCGAACGTGCTGATGGGCCTCACCGAGACGAGTCTTGCCATCATCCCCGGCGCCGGCGGCACGCAGCGCATGACCCGCGTGGTGGGTGTGGCCAAGGCGAAGGAGCTCATCTACACGGCCCGCCGGTTCGACGCGAAGACGGCCCTGGAGATCGGCCTGGTGAGCAAGGTGGTCGAGCCCGACAAGCTGATGGATGCGGCCCTCGAGCTGGCCCGCGAAATCGCGAAGAACGGCCCCGTCGGCGTGGCGCAGGCGAAGTTCGCCATCAACTACGGCTCCGAGGCGAGCCTCGGTGTGGCGCTGCCGCTCGAGTCGAAGGCCTACGAAGTAACGATACCCACGAAGGACCGCCTGGAAGCCCTGGCCGCCTTTGCGGAGAAGAGAAAACCGAACTTTACGGGAGAGTGAGACGGACTAGCATCGGCCCGACGTGCCCTCACCGCCGGGAGGCAGCGCGGGAGTCGACGAGTCGTTCGGCTTGCCCCGAGAGGTAAAGCCGCCCCTGAGGGTGCGCAAAAAACACAATGTGTTGCAGTTTAATTTTAGGGAGGTAGGAGTTTATGACGGAATACGATCTCTGGAAAATTTTCCCAAGAATGCCGAAGAAGGTCATGGTAGGCGACATTACGATCCGCGACGGCTTCCAGCACGAGGAGAAGTTCGTCTCCACGGCTGCCAAGATTTTTTACGGTCAGGAGAGCATCCTGGCCGGCTGCAGGGAGCTCGAGGTGACCAACCTGGGGAGCCCCGAGGGGATTCCCCAGTTCAAGGACGCCGAGCAGGTCATGACGGCGATGAAGAGCGAGCAGTTCAAGAAACGCTGTGCCCGGGCGAAGATCGACCTCGACAAGGACGTGATGTTGACCAACGTAACGATCCGCGAGCCCGCCGTGGACCGCGCCATCGAGATGAAGAAGAAGGGGATCGGCCCCGACCGCATCCTCATGATGGTTTCCACGGACCCCGAGCACCACTTCGCCAACTCCGGCACGACGCTCTCACAGTACTGGAGAGAGGCCGAGCGCTGCATCAAGAAGGCAGCCGATGCCGGCATCAAGATGTGCGGCACCGTCTCGACGATCTGGGGCAGCCCCATCAGCGGCGCGACCAAGCTGGAAGACGCCGTTGAGTTTACGAAGCGCTGGTTCTCGATCGGCGCCTACGACATCGAGCACGCCGACCACGACGGTTCGGCCAACGGCGCCGACGTGTACCGGTACTTCTCGATGATCCTCGATGCCATGCCGAACCCCGAGGCGCACCTCTGCCACCTGCACGAGACCAAGCGCATCGCCTCGCAGTCGGTGCTGGCGGCCCTGCAGGCGGGCATCGCACGGTTCGAGGGAACGCTGGGCGGCCTCGGTGGCCAGCCGGCCAACTTCCTCGATGACTGCCCCATCCGGGGGACGGGTGAGTATTATTACAAGGATCACCGTTTCGTAGGGTTGGTCACCCTGGAAGACCTGCTTGTCCAGATCGACGAGCTGGGCATCGAGCACGGCTACGACGTGGACCGCATGCTCTGGCTCGGCACCAAGATGGAAAAGACGATCGGCCGCAGGCTCCGCTCCGAGGCCATTTACAACGGGCGCACGGCGAAAGGCGGCAATCCTCAATTTGGCCGCCCGGGCCTCAAGAAGCTCGTCGAGAAAGTCGGCGAGAAGCCCGGCCAGAGAGTACCCGCCGAGTGGCCAGCAGAGGTGAAGCTGGGCGACAAGTGGGGCCCCACTGCCGCCGTGTGGAAGAAGTAAATTCGAGACCGATGACAGGGGAAGAATATTTCTTCCCCTGTCACTCATTTTCTGCTAGAAACCGTCACGGTTCCTCGAGAACCGTGACGACTGTTACCTATTGAGAAAACAGGAGGATTGCGAAATGGCAGATGTAATAGCCCCCATGCCCGGGACGATCAAAGAGATTATCGTAAAGGTGGGCGATGCCGTGAAGGAAGACGAGGAGCTCGTCATCCTCGAGGCCATGAAGATGGAAAATCCCATCGTGGCCCCCTCGAACGGCACCGTGAAGGAGATCAAGGTGAAGGAAGGCGACAAGGTCAACACGAGCCAGGTTCTCGTGGTTCTCGGCTAACGCCACCGGAAGATCTTAAAATGATGCCGAACTGACCCTCCGGGGTCGGTTCGGCATTCTTTTATCTGCGCCCCGGTGGGGCGCAGATCGGATTCCGGCATCGGGAATCAGGCTTCCGGATTTGAAACGTAATGGATCTCTTTTATCCCAAATCCGGAGTCCAGAATCCCGAATCCCTTGCCAGAAATAAACGCCTCCGGTATGATCGAGTCATGATGAAAAGCCTGCCGAAGAAGGTAGCGATCCACGAGGTTGTGCTCCGCGACGGGATCCAGAACGAGGGAAAGCTCGTCCCGACGGAGGATAAGCTGCGCCTGATTCGGGAACTGGTTGCCTGCGGGGTCCGGCGGATCGAGGTGTCATCCTTTGTGAACCGGTCGCTCGTCCCGCAGATGGCAGACGCCGAGGCGCTCTGGGAGCGGATCGAGCGGAAAAGAAGCGTCCTCTATTCGGCCCTCATCCTGAGTGAAGGCGGGCTCGAGAGGGCCATCCGCTGTGGCGTTCCCCACGTGGGGATTTTCGTGTCGGCCAGCGAGACCCACAGCCGAAAAAACAGCAACAAATCCGTTTCCGAGGCGCTGAAAGAGGCCGTCCGCCTGATCGACAGGGCACAGGATGCCGGGATGAAGGTACGTGCAGGCGTCATGAACGCCTTCGGCTGCGCCTATGAAGGCCGCGTGCCCGTGACCCGTGTCCTGCAACTTGTTCGTACTTTCATGAAAAGGGGGCCCGACGAAATCTGCCTTGCCGATTCTTCCGGCCTGGCGAACCCGGCCCAGATAGAGAAGGTCCTGTCGCGTGCCGGGGACGTGGTCGGAGAAGCCGATCTATCGCTTCATCTGCACAACACGCGGGGGCTGGGGCTGGCGAATGTCTGCGCGGCGCTCGCGCAGGGGGTATCGATCTTCGACACGTCCATGGGTGGGCTGGGAGGCTGCCCCTTCATTGTCGGGGCCCGGGGCAACATCGTCACGGAAGACACGGTCGGCATGCTTCACGAGATGGGGCTGAAAACCGGGATCGATCTCGACCGCCTTGTCGAGACGAGCCTTCGCTTCGAGAAGGTGATGGGACAGACATTCCCCGCAGCACTCACGCACCTCAGAAGTGAAGAAGTTGAGAAGTTGAGAAGTTGAGAAGGTTGGAGAGCGCGCCGACCCGGTCTTGCCGCGCAGCGTCCTTTCGAAGCCTACAGCATACAGTCCGGATAATAATCTCTTGGCTGGTAACTGTCGGCTGTCGGCTGCCGGCTGTTGGCTCTCTTGCCTGGTCCCTAAAAGAGCGTGTAAATGAACGGTGCGATGGCGGAGCCCTCGGTGAGGACGATCAGTGCCCCGAGAAGCATGAGGACCAGGATGATCGGTGCAAGCCACCATTTCTTGCGGGCCCGGAGGAAGGCCCAGATTTCGGACAGGGTGGAAAAAACGTTCATTTAGAACTGCCTTTCGTAGTCGCTTTTCTCGCGGGGAGGTCCGCTTCTCCTGACCCAGTAACTGGTTGTCTCACCGGAGCGTTTTAATTTCAATTGCAAGAACTGCTCCCCGCAGACCCTGCCCAGAAACCCGATCGGAGTCAGCACGAAGTAATAAACCAGCGTCAGGACAACCCGCGTCATGACCCAGCCCATCATCAGGGCGAGGATCATCCACCCTCTGTAGAACGGCTTCAGGGCTGCCGGGACGGTCAGGCCGATCCCGGCAAGCAGCACCGCTGCTCCAAGCACCCAGGGCCAGGCCACCGCCGATTTCCACCAGAGCCAGCCGCCGGCGAGAAGAAGCACGCAAGCCATGAGGAGGCCGAAGCTGCGCAGGGCCTTGCGGTCCATGGGGATTTTCTTGATCTCTTCACGAAACATGCATCAGTCCAGTTCGAATTGTTTTTTCCAGTCGATGTCGCTCGACAGGGGCTTCTGCTTCGACTTGTCCAGCAGGAACGGCCCCATCAACAGGTAGTCCATGTTCGTCCGCATGAAGCACAGATATGCGTCCTCGGGGCTGCAGACGATGGGCTCGCCCCGGACATTGAAGGACGTGTTGATCACGAGCGGGCAGCCGTGCCTTTCGCCCAGGGCCTCGATTGTCCTGTAGAAGAGCGGGTTGACCTCCCGGTCGACCGTCTGGACCCGTGCCGAGTAGTCCACATGGGTCACGGCCGGAACGCAGGAGCGAACCACGTGGAGCTTGTCGAGACCGAATCGCGCCTGCTCCTCGCCCGTCATCTCCCGGCAGATTTCCCGCTTTACGGGCGCCACCAGCAGCATGTAGGGGCTTCCCCGGTCGAGTTCGAAGTATTCCGAAACCTTTTCCCTCAGCACCGTGGGGGCGAAGGGTCGGAAGCTCTCGCGGAACTTGATCTTGAGGTTCATCACCTCCTGCATCTTCGACGAGCGGGCATCGCCGATAATGGAGCGGCTCCCGAGGGCCCGGGGGCCGAATTCCATGCGGCCCTGGAACCAGCCGATCACCTTCTCCGAGGCGATGAGGTCGGCGATCCGTTCGGGGATCTCCTCCTCCTTCATCTCGGTGTAGACAATCCCGTTTGCTTTCAGGTACTCCAGCACACTGTCGCGGTCCCAGGACGGGCCGAGGCGGGAGCCCTGCATCCGGTCCGTTCGTTCTGCGGCCTCGCGCCGGTTGCCCAGGACCCGGTGCCACGTGAAGAGCGCTGCGCCCAGGGCGCCGCCGGCGTCGCCCGCCGCGGGCTGGATCCAGATATTTTCGAAGGGTCCTTCCCGAAGGACCTTTCCGTTGCCCACGCAGTTGAGGGCCACCCCTCCGGCCAGGCAGAGGTTCTTCATCCCCGTTTCCCGGTGGATCGTGCGGGCCATGCGGAGCATGACCTCCTCGGTGACCTCCTGGACCGACCGGGCCAGGTCCATGTCCCGCTGGGTCAGCAGGGATTCGGGCTTTCGCGGCGGCCCCCCGAAGAGCTTGTCGAACCGGCCATTGGTCATGGTGAAGCCCGTGCAGTAGTCGAAGTACTCCATGTTGAGACGGAAAGAGCCGTCTTCCTTGAGATCCATCAGTTCCGTCAGGATCAAGTCCCTGTACTTCGCCTCTCCGTAAGGGGCAAGCCCCATCACCTTGTACTCGCCCGAGTTGACCTTGAAGCCTGTGTAGTAGGTGAAGGCCGAGTAGAGCAGTCCCAGAGAGTGGGGGAACTGCAGTTCCGCCAGGATCGTCACCTCGTTGTCCCGGCCGGTGCCGAAGCTTGTCGTGGTCCACTCGCCCACGCCGTCGATGGTGAGAAAGGCCGCTTCCCGGAAAGGGGAGGGGAAAAAGGCCGATGCGGCATGGGATTCGTGGTGCTCCGGGAAGATGACCTTGCCCGCAAAGTCGAGCTCCTTCAGGATGTTGTTTCGCATCCAGAGCTTCTGCTTGATCCAGAGCGGCATGGCCGTGATGAAGGAACGAAGCCCGGCGGGGGCGAAGGCCAGGTAGGTCTGCAGCAGGCGCTCGAACTTCAGGAAGGGCTTTTCATAGAAGGCCACGTAATTTAGATCCTGCGAAGTGAGGCCCCCTTCGCGAAGGCAGAAGGACACGGCCCGGGAGGGAAAAGCGGGGTCGTGCTTTACTCGCGTGAAGCGCTCCTCCTGGGCCGCCGCGACGATCTCGCCGTCACGGACCAGGCAGGCGGCACTGTCATGATAATAAGCGGATATCCCGAGGATATTGACAGGTTTCATTCGTTACAGGGATTCTCTCGACATCTTTTTGATTTTCTTACCGCACTTCCGCAAATTATGCCAGTCCCGAAGGAGTCGCCGCCCTGACCCGCGATCGTCCGGTACCGTGAGGAAAAAGATGATGAACTTCAAGCGGTTATTTCTCATCAGAAATTCTATTCCCGATTGACAAGCGCCCCCGGCTCCCCTATAGTCTGTCCCGTCTCATGACGATCCATGAATCCGGCTTCGGGGGGAGGCCGCCGGGAGCGAAGATTGCATGTAATTTTCTCCTGAATAAGCCCGGCGGGAGGAAAGATGAATCGACGTCAAAAGACCCAGTCTATCCTTGTTCTTTTCCTGTCCCTTTTTGTCTTTATTTCCTGCGCCCCCTCTTATTTCGACCCCATCAAGACGCCTCCAGAACCCCCTCGCTTCAAGGGCCTGAACGATCTTCCCTACCGGGAGCTCTGGGCGGGGATCGTCTTCAACGGCGAGAAGGTCGGCTTCAGCCACCTGAAGATCGTGCCGATGACCGGCGAGGGACTCTTCCGCCTGGAGTCGGAGGCAAACCTGCGCATCCGGTTTCTCGGTCTCAGCAAGCGGATCTCCATGAAGAGCGAGGACATTGTCCGGGCCGATCTCACGTCCCACTCCTTCCGGCACGAGATGACGATGGACGACAAGACACTCATCATCGATGGAAGCGTTCGGGACGGCGTGCTGCGCACCTCACAGAAGTCAGGTCCCGAAAAAAAGGAAACCGAGACGAAGCTCCAGGAGCCGCTATACCCGGCCGGGGCGATCAATCTCTACCCCGTGCTCCGGGGCATGGCCGTCGGCTCTCAATACCGGTATAACGTCTACGACTCGCAGACGCAGTCCGTCACGGCCGTGTCGCAGACCGTTGCCGCCTTCGAGAGGAGCCGGACGCTCGACATCGAGCCTTCCTGGAAGGTGAAGACCTCCATGCTGGGCCAGGAAGTGGAGACCTGGATCAATCCCAGGGGCGAGGCCATCTTCGAGCTCGGCATGAAAGGGGTCCTCATCACGTACCGGGAAAGTGAGGGGGAGGCCCGCCGCTACCTCTCCGAGGCGAGCCTCAACAAGAAGGACCTCGTCCTCGACTTCAGCGTCGTCAAAACCGAGAAACCACTCGCCTGCCCCCGGGAGTCGACGCTCCTGGAGATTTCCCTGACGGGGATTGCCGGGGAGCTGCCGCTGCTTCAGGGCCCCGGACAGGAGGCCCCGCAAAACCCGAAAGACCAGGCGTCGATCGTTTACCGGATTCGCCGCAATCCCGGCTCCCCCGCGAAGATCTCCGGCCCCCAGTACAGCATCGACGGCTATCGCTGGATCCTGCCCGCAAGCCAGATCGAGAGCGACCACCCCGAGATGGTCAATACGGCCAGGGAGGTGACGAAAGGCATCTCCGATCCCCTGGCAAAGGTGCGAAAACTTGCGAAATGGGTCGCCGATGAGGTGAAAGACGAGCCCATCGACAGCTTCTCCGCCCTCGAGGTGCTCCACACGAAGAAAGGCGAGTGCCAGGCCCACACCATGCTCTACACGGCTCTCGCAAGGGCATTGGGGATCCCCACCCGGATGGCGGGCGGGATCGTGTACCTGGAAGAAGTGGGGTTCCTCTACCACGCCTGGGCGGAAAGCGACGTAGGCGGCTGGGTCTCCGTGGACCCCACCTTCGACCAGGTGGGCATTGACGCCACGCATATCAAACTTGTCGAAGGCCCCGGCTGGATTTCCATCGTGCCGCTCGGACGGGTCGTGGGCCGCGTGAAGGCGACGGTAATCGACTATCAGGCGGTCTGCGGCCGCCCGTGAACCCATCGAGGTGACATCTCATTCATGGAACTGTGGCGCCGGGTCTTCCTGATCTCCTCCTTCTTTGCTGCCATTCTTTTCGCCCTTTTTGCCGACCTGTCGCCTGTCGTCATCGTCCAGCACGTCGATTTCCGAGATAACCAGAAAAGCGAGGGGTCCTACATGGGCGTCCGGCTCATGACGGATCGAACGGAGCGCCTCGCCGGACTCACACTTCATGATTATATTGCCGAGACCACGAAGGGGCGGCTGTTCAACGTCGACGGAAGGGGATGGGAGCCGGCAGTCGAGAACGCCGTTGCCGCCCGCGGGTCCGGATCCCTCGCGAAGGAATGGCAGAAGCGCCTGCCCTCGGACCAGCACCCCATGGGTGTGCTCTTCTTCAGGCCCGGAGAAGCCCCCGTCAACCAGCTTGTATCTCTCTTCCGGAAATCCAACGATCCGGTCTTCCTTGTCCAGACCGCGGGGGAGAAGGCGGTGTACCTGAAAGCGGAACGACGCGTTTATTCCGACGGAGATTTCCACCTCGGCAGCGGCTTCTCGAATTACCCCACACCCCCGACTGATTTTCTTTACCCCCTGAGGAAATGGAGCCCCTGGGTTGCCCTGGCGGGGCTTGCCCTCTACATGGCGCTTCCCTGGCCGAAACGGCCGACCGGCGCAATGTCGTACCGGCGCTGGCGCGTCGTTCTCTGCGATGTGGCGGCCGTGATCATGACGATCCCCTTTTTCGCCTTCCCCTTCTTCATCGTCGGCGGAGTCAGGCAGGCTTTCACCGAGGGGTGGCCCCTCTTTTTCTTTTTCTGGCCCATCGTGCCGCTGGGGATTCTCCTCGTTTTCCTTGCCGCCTGGTTTTCCTCTTTTTCACTGCTGACCCTCGAGGATCGTCTCCGGATCTGGAATCCCTGGGGCCCGCGGGATTACGCCTACGGCGCGATGGAATTCTTCCAGCCCGTCGTGATCAAGCCGCCCAAGTGGCTCATTGTCTTCTCTTGGATGGCGGCCCTTGCCGGAAAGGGGAACATGAAGGTCGGGGCCGCGGGACGGGCCATGCTCATGAGCTCCGCCGCGTGGGGCGCCCTGGGTATTCGCCTCCGTAGCGGGAAAGATCTGATCATCGGCATCACCGACCAGCCGGGAACGGATACGCTCGATGCCTGCCGCATCATCGACGCGCTGAAAAGGGCCGGTGTGCAAGGAAGTCGCCGAGGAGCGCGAAATCCGCAGCATGGGCCTCGAGATGCTCCGGCTGCCGGAGCCCTGAAACACCAAGATGTTGCGGCCCCCAAGGCCGTTTGCATAGCAATGTCTCTAATACTGAACACGGATATACGCCACTGAACCCGATTTTCGGAGGTCTTCATGCTGCGCAGGCTTATCGCAATCGCCGTTCTTCTTTGCTGCATCTTCGTGCCCGTTCTCTCCCATGCCGACGATCTGGGCGAGTACATCATGATTGCCATACGGGAAGGGGCCAAGCCTACGGATGCCTCGCTCATCCTTCTCACCCGGGACTTGAAATTCTACGAGAAAAACATGCATCTGCTACCCGCCGAAATCCAGCAGCGGGTGCAGAGTCTCCGGGTCCAGCTGGCTTCCAACGCGGTCCAGACGGCAGCCCTGGAAATGAAAGAAGCGGAATCCCTGTTCGGCGCCACCGGCTCCTGGAATCCGGGCCGCGACATGGATGTCATCTATTTCGGTAAAAACGGGGATGCCGCAGCCGTGAAGGTCGCTTCGGCCTATGAGCGGGCCTCGGAAAACATGATGTCCGCCCTCGTTCCAAACGACCCCATCCTCAAGATGTACCGCGAGTTCCGCAAAGGGGCGCCCGCGTTCGAGATACCCGGAAGACTGACGGCCGACAGCATGGCCATGGTGACGACGCAGTTGCCCGACTTCGGTTACGGCGACCTGGATAAGGCCTACAAGAATGCCAGGGATATCCTCGCCCGGGGCGGCTCGAAGGAAGAGGTCATGGCTCAGTTCAACAAACAGGTCAGGGAAGCCATGGCCCAGAACTTCAGGGCTCACTTCGACACATCCACACATCCTGATTATTATCGCGGGGCATCGGGACAGGACTGGTTCAAGCAGACTTATCTCGAAAATCCCGACAAGATGAGAACCTTTGCCGTCGACCCCGATTCGGGCAGCGTGGTTCTCAAAAAAGGCGGCATCAATGCGGTGCCGGAGGAGGTAGCGAAAAGGCTCGGTTTCGGGTCCTTCCAGGGCGGAAGGCTTCGCTTCACCAAGATCGCATCCGATTATGCCCTCTTCTTCTCCCATGCCAAAAGCGGCGCCGCAGACAATGCGAAGTACGCCGTGCGCATCTTCAATGAGCTCGATTTCGATATCATCAAGGATATCTCCGATGAGGACATGAAACTGCTTTGCGTGTCCGAACTCATAGCGAACAAACCGGAAAAGGCCTCGGCCATCCTCGCGGAGGCGGGCCTTACCGGGGATGATCTCCAGAAAGGGCTTTCGAAAATTCTCCACACCTGGACGGAAACGCACCTCCTCCGGGATGCCGAGAGACTCGTCAACGAGCTGAAGGCCATCGGCCAGACGGCCGACGATATCGACAAGCTCTTTGCCGAGGCCAGGCTGAAGATGAACCTCAACGAGATGATTACCGGTCTTGACGCCCTCAAGCAGGCCCCCAAGGACGTCAGGGAGAAGCTGATCAAGGCCCTGCAGTCGAAGTTTGCCGGCGACGAAGCGGGCGAGAAGGTCATCCGGTTCATCATGAAGCGCCTCGAGCTCTTCTCCGACACGGGGGAACTGGCGCGCCGCATCATCAAGGTTCTCCAGGAACTGGGTCAGATCAGCGACGCCGATGCCAGGGCTGCCCTGAAGGAACTCGATGCCGGAAACGAAATCACGGGTGCCTTGGGGGACAAGGTGAAGCGCGCCCGCAAGGAGATCATGGTCCTGTCGGCGGGCGGGGCCGTCGAGTTCGATGACGCCCTAGACATGGACAGGCTGATGGAAGACTGGCGGAAGTCGCAACCGTCGGCCCAGCTGCAGTCGCCCTCTCCGGAACTCAAGAAGATCCTCCGCGACATTGACGATCCCCCGTCCCCCTCCGGCGGCGGTTCAGGCGGCGGACTGAAATCGCTCGGTCTCACGGACGAAGAAGTCCGTTTGCAGATGGCGTTCAAGGAAAAAATGGCCAAGGCCCCTGCCATGAAGAGCATACGGCAGAAGCTGCCCCTGAAGCTCTCGAAGTCGGGAATCACGCTGCGTCAGTTCCAGGCGAAGCTCAGAGAGATCATGTTCAATCCCGCTTATGTCCAACTCGGGGACGCCTCGATGTCCGTGGGGTTCTTCGACGGGGTCATGGGCGCTGCCGCGGGCCTCTACCAAACCTACGACATCCTCTTCAACCGAAGTCTCACCCCCGAGGAAGAGAACCTCGAACTGGGGAATGCCTGGGTGACGGCATTGCCGATTGTCGGAGATTTTGCCCAGGGGCTCATTACCGGTGGCCAGGCGTGGTACGAGGGCGACAAGGGGAAGGCACTCGAGGCCGGGCTCTGGATCAGCATCGGCGTGATGGGCTGCGTCCCTGGTGGGCAGCTGCCGGCTGTCATCGCCGGTATTTCGCTGGCGACAAAGCCCCTCGTTGCAGGCGCCTACGATGCCCGCCAGGCCCAGAATCTGGTCCAGGCCTGGGTGGAGTCGGGTGACTGGGCCATGGACGAAAAGCCGCGCAGGCTCAAGGGGCTTTTCGACCGGGAGAAGAATGTCCATGCCATCGCCTACAAAGATCTCCTGACGGAAACGGGCAACAAGCCTTACAAATCGGAGCTGGCAGACGGCTTATTGGGGATCGACGTGACGATAAACGACTCCATCAGGGCCTATGCCGAACAGTATGTCATGCCCCAGTACACGGCCATCACCAGCATGAGGGATGGACTCAGAAATCTCTATCCCGATTTCAAAGACAAGGACTGGACCGACGAGTTCACGGCGAAATACAAGATCGAGGTCCGGGGAGGGAAAGGAGGGCTCGCCCTGTTCCATGCCTATTACCTCATAAGGACAAAGGCCCTGGAACAGACGATTGCGCAGCTCAAGAGCTGGGCCGAGGACGAAATGCGGGCGGCAAAGGATTACGATGCCGAGGTGACACGCCTGAAAGGCGAGCTTCAGGCGCTCCAGGACGAGCTCAAGTGCCCCACGCTGATCCAGCATGCCGAGGACTCCGTGGAGGCCTATTCGCGAGTGATCAAGAACGTCTGGGAGCAGGAGAGCCTTCCGCTATCGAAGCTCCGGATCTATGAGCATTACGTGAAGACGTACAGGACGATCGCCGGGAAGCTTCGACGCGTCAACGATCTCTTCCGGGAATGCTCTGCGCCCTTCGCGCCGTCGAGCTGGCACCTGACAGGATTTCCTGAATTCGATGTGGACCGCGTCAATACGCTGCTTTCGAGCATGGAAAACGGCCGCAAGAGCGTTGTCGAATACATCGAAAAGCTCCTGAAGGATTTCGACCAGCCCGTGACGAAATACGATCCCTCCAACGAGTGCCACAAGAAGACATTCGATGTCCTGGCGCCGCTGCGCTACAAGGTGGCCTTCGTTGAAAACCTGATTCTCTATTACAAGCAGCTTGCCGACGGCGAGTCCACCTGGGGAAGCGCCTACGATGCGGCAAAGCAGCGGTACGCACAGCAACGTGACGCCCTGATGAAACAGGCCGCAAAATCGTCGCGCGACCTCGTCGAATCGGCAGCCTTCAGCGAAGCCTTCATGACGTATGTGGCCTCGATTCCCTATGGTCTCGCCTCCAAGGAATCGGATCTGTACCGGAGCACTGCCCGCGACTACGAAGTCAGGCTGCCCGGGGATCAGAAGGAGTACGAGATGGCCACCTGGACGACGGGTACAGGCGGCAAGACCCTCCAGGGATGTCTCCTGGCTGCCCTGAAGGTGGAAATCACGCTTTCCGAATCGCAACCCGAGGAAGGGCAGGAAATCAAGGCCAGCGTGCGGCTCACGGGAGGGACTCCCCCCAAGGAGAACTACTGGCACTGGAAGACCTCGGGAGGGCTGACGCCTTCGAGTCGGGCGGGCCAGGAGATCACCGTAAGAGTAGCCTCCGAGGGAACCGTCACTGTCGAGCTTCTGGATTATTTTGACACGAAGCTGGCGAAGGTCCTCACCACGGCCAGCGCTGCCGTGAAGCCGAAGAAAAAAGAGGGCAAGAAAGACGATAAGAAAGACGATAAGAAAGACGGCGTTGTGATACCGCCCGTTGCGCCCGGCACGGATAAAGCCGATCCGGGGAAAGCGGCGAAATATGTACCCGCCTGTTCCTACACATACTCCGCATGGGGTGAATGCAGCCGGGCAACGAAAAAGCAGACCCGGACGGTGACCGGGAAGGAGCCGCAGGGGTGCGTTGAAAAGGGCAAACCCGCGCTCGAGCAAGGCTGCACGCCGCCGCCCAGCGAAGAGGACAAGAAGAACGCCTATCTGAACTGTCTGTGCCGCTGTTCGAGCGGGTGGGCGGGCCACATCGGCGTCTGGTACGATCCCGAGGGCAAGTCCGTACCGGAATGCAAGAGCAGCGGCCCCTGCTTCGGGGGGGCAGGCGCGTTCGGCTGTACGAGAAGGCATTTCTTCGGCGGTCCGAGTGACTGCGCGAAAGGGTGCTGGGAGAGCGCCTTCGGAAAGGGGACGTACGACCCCGGCAAGGCGGACAAGCTTAGGAAGGACGAAAACAAGAAGTACAAAAAACCGCTCACGCTCACGATCAAGGCCTCCAAGAACCCGGCCGATTTCGGGGACATCGTCGATCTGACGGCGGAGACGGCGGAAGGGTCGGGCGGATACAAATGGACCTGGGGCGGCTGTGCGCAGGACGCCAAGGACGATCGGGCCAAGGTGCTCAACTCGAGGCAGTGCAAGCCCTGCACCGCGACCGTCACCGCGACCGACCAGGATGGCGACAGCGCCTCGGCCTCTCTCGAGGTGAAGTGCACCGCACTGCGGGTGAAGTTGACCAAGGAAACCCCGAGGGAAAGCACCATCCCCATCGGCGGCAAGGCGACGTTCCTTGCGGAGGTGTTCTCCGGGGACAAGCCGGCGTCCGGGAGCTTCTCGTACATCTGGGAGCGCAACCCCGACGCCCTGTTCGGCGACCCGAAGAACCCGACCTACGAAACGAAGGGCGGCTCGCAGTCACGGAACACGGCCACGTTCAAAAAGATGGGGACAACGCCCGTCTGGGTGTCCGTCCTCAAGGAGGTCGACGGCCGGAAGATGACCGTTGGGGAATCCGAGCAGATCCCCATCCAGGCGGTCAGTCCGAAGCTGAAACTGAGCGTCAACAAGAAGGAGCCGCTCATCGGCGAAAAGGTGGTCATCACGGTGCACGAAGAGCCCGCGATGAGCAACGACATCATCACCTTCTGGTGGGAGATCAAGGGCGATGCGGCCAACCCCGGCCCCGAGCCCAACATCCCCAACAGCCGTTCCTACTCGTTCAAGCCGAAGAACGTGAAGCCCGTGACGGTGACCGTTCACGGCAAGGCGAAGGAGGACGGTAGCGACCTCGGCCAGGCGGACGTCACCGTCAATCCCAAGGGCTACACCGTCACGATCGGTGAGCCCCGCTATCTCGGTCCCAAGCCGAAGATCTGGAAGTGCGACACCCAGCTGGGAGGCGCCTGCCCCGGCCTCGTGGACGTGGGGGACCGGCAGTTTGCCGTCCATCACGACGTGTTCATGAAAGCCACGGTTGCCCCGGCGCTCTCCGGCGCCAGGTACCGCTGGAGCATCGATCCGGCGGGCACCTGCGGCACACCCGGCGCCGGCGACGAGATCAAGATGAACTGCAGTGACACGGGGACCTTCACGGTGTCGCTCAAGGTCGCAAGCAGCGACGGCGACCAGGTGGGCGAAGCCTCCCGCTCGGTGACCATCAGCGTCTCGCAGAAGGACCTGGACGGTTCGAAGAAAGCGAAAGAAGCCCAGGAAAAGATCCAGAAGGCAAAGGGGCTGGTGGCCGAGGGCAAGCTGGACGAGGGAATCGCTCTTGCCAACGAAGCGGCGGGTCTTGATCCGAAGAACGCGGAAGCCAAAAGCCTGGCGCAGAAATGGGGCAACGAGAAGCAGACCGTTACCCAGCAGCTCGACAAGACCAGGAAGCTCATCACGGAGAACCAGTTTGACCAGGCGGAAAAGGAATTCGCCCCGGCCCAGAAACTCCATCCAAAGTATCCGCCGGTCGTTGAAACGGACAAGCTCCTGAAGACGAAAAAGGACGAATACAAAAAGAATGTTGCAGGCAAGCTAGCCGGCGCGAAGGACAAGGCCCGAAAGGGTGACTACGACGGGGCGATCAAGGACGCCGAGGACGCGGCGAAGTTCGACCCGTCCAACAAGGATGCGGCCGCCACCGCCCGGAAACTCAGGCAGGAGAAGGAGACGATCCACCAGCAGATCGGCAAGGCGAAAAAGCTCATGGACGAGAACAAGTTCGCCGACGCCCAGAAGGAACTCATCGTCGCCTCGAACCTCAACGGTTATTACCAGCCGCTCCAGCAGGCAAACCAGGAACTCGGCACCCGCTGGAACAAGTATAACGCCGAGGTTCGCGACAAGGTCTACGAGGTGCGCTCGGCCAACGAGAAGAAGGACTTCGGAAAGGCCCTCGAGATCGCCGCGGCCTGGCGGGCATCGACCAAGCTCGACCCCTACGCGGAGAAGGAGCTCAAGCAGCAGGAGGACTGGGCAAAGCAGTGGAAGGCCCAGAAGGACAAACAGATCGGGGTCCTGAAGGCCGCAGGCGAAAAAGTGAAGAGCTACGACTACGCCGGGGCTCTGAAGCAATACGACGAAGGCTTTGCCAACGGGCAGAACATCTACAACGGCACCGAGCCCGAGTACAAGGAAGCCGTGGAGCTTCGCAGCCAGGCCTTCACGAAGAACAAGCGCCTCGGTGAGCTGATCCCCTGGGTGCGCAAGGCCGCCGAGGACAAGGAGTACCTGACCGTCGATGCGCTGCAGAACATACTGAAGACGGCCGACGAAGCCATTGCCCTGCAGCCCAACAACCAGCAGTTGAAGACATGGCGCGGACAGATCGTCGCGCGGGCGGAGAAGACGAAGGCCGACAACGACCGCACCGCTGCGGGCAGAAAGTATCTCGATGCGGCCCGTTCGGAGGAGAACACCTACCTCTCCCAGCTTTCCGGCACGCAGGGCCGGCAGGGTCAGTGGGGCGAGAAGCTCGAAGGAGACATGCAGTCTCATATCCAGAAGGCGATAGACAATTACCGGGAGAGCCTCAAGTACATCCCCGATGCAGCCGTGGAGAAGAAGATCAAGGATCTGGAGACAACGCTCGAGGGCAGGAAGAAGTCCCTCGAGAACTACAGACTGTCCCTTGCGCTGAAAAACGAGGCCGACACGCTGTCCCAGCAGGCGACGAAGGACCCGGACATCCAGAGCGCGTCCCCGAAGTACGACGAGGCCATCGCGAAGTACCGCAAGAGCCTCTCGCTCTATCGTCCCTTCAATGCGGAGAGTGTCGAAAAGGCTATCACCAACCTCGAAACCTACAAGCACGAGCGGTGGGTGAAGAAATATTGGGCCGACGGCCAGGCCGTAGAGAAAGAGGGAAAGGTTGTCGAGGCCATTGGGATCTACGACAAGGCCATCGCCTCCTTCCATCCCACGGTGCCCCAAAACGACCGGATGTATATCATTGTGCACCAGCAGGACCTGAAAAACCGGGTCACGGCGGCGAAGAACTGGCGCGCCGACGGCGAGGCGAAGCAGAAGGCGGGAAAAATCGGCGAGGCGATTGCAAGCTACAAGCAGAGTCTCGCGCTTCTGCCCGACGCGGCCCTGGCTGAGCACGTGAGGATGCTCGAGGGGAAACAGGCTGAGGCGGGTGAGAAAAAAGCATCGGCGGATAAGCTCTGGCAGGAGGGCACGGCCCTCTTCAACCAGGGGCGATCCAGCGATGCCCTTACGAAGTTCAAGTCGAGCCTGGGTTACTGGTCCGATGCCACGCGCACGAAGTACGTGGCGGACATGGAGGCAAGGCGCTCGAAGGCCGTTTCGCTGAGGGAACAGGGGGCGGGTCTCCAGGGGCAGAAGCGCATCCCGGAGGCCATCGCAAAGTACAAGGAGAGTCTGACCTACTGGCCCGACCCGGCTCTGACGGCGCACATCGCCGCGCTTGAGAAATCACGCACAGGGGTTCAGCCCCCGACCGTGGTCTCCGGGGGTGTCGACGGGGCCTGGGAAGTCAGTTTCAACAACTACCGGGGCAAGATGGAGCTTCAGCGAAGCTCGAGCCGATGGAGCGGGCGGTTGTGGCTGGATGCGCATCAAAAGTGGGAGCAGCTGACGACTATCTCCTATGATCCGGGCACGGGAAGGCTGGAATTCACGAGGCCCATCTCCGGGGCGACCCAGCGCTACTCCGGTGTCCTTTCCGCGGATAAGCTGGAGGGAACCTTTACCCAGCAGAATTCGTCTGGAAAGTATACCTGGTGGGCGAAGAGGACCGCGGCCGGGGCCATCGTATCCACGGGAAGCGGTTCGACGGAAAGTCCGCAGGTGAGCTCGTCTCCTTATTACCATGTCGATTTGACGCCCTACGGCGGGAAGAAGGGTACGCCGCGCAAGGTCAAGAGCATCGAGGTGGACGACGGCTCGTGGATCCGCCTCAAGGCGACCCACGAGAAGAAGCTCCGGCTCGACATCCCGCTTCCCCAGCGGGTGGCGGCCAGCGCCGTGGCCGTGGTGAGCAATCTCGACAATGCTCACAACGTACCCGACAAAATGACGACCACCGTTCTGACCGTTCACACGACCTCGGGCGACCGGACCTTCGAGTTCAAGGCCGGCGTGCACTCCTCGGAGTGGAACCGCAGTGAGACGGGAGGTGCCACCCACGCCTGGCCAAAGGAGACCAACATCGGGGGACCCCGCTGGATGGCCGTATTCAGCCTGCCTGCCGGCAGCGTCGTCACGGGCCTGCGCTTCGATCACCGGGACACCGACAAAAAGTATTACCACGGCGATGCCGCCCCGGGCTTCTGCCTGCGCGGCATCACCCTGGTCGGCACGGGAGGCGCTGCGGCGGTGACAACGGGTGGCTCGACAGCAGCCGTCCAAGGCCCGGCCATCAACATCGTCGGGCGCTGGAAGACAGAGACCATCGAAGGCGGAAAGGTGGATGTCGTGAGCACCACCGTATTCAACCGCGACGGTTCCTACACCATGGACGTGAGCGGGGAAGAGCTGGCCGGTGTGGCCGTCTGCACCATCCGGGGCAGCTACACCCTCTCGGGTCAGACCCTCAACCTGAGGCCAAGCGGGAGCCAGTGCAAATTCAAGGACGGCACGACCCGTAGCGAGCCCGTCGACAAATACGACACGATATCGGGGCGGGTGAGCGGCAACGACCGCTCCTTCACGTACCTGCCCGGCGGGAATGTGTCGGTGCGCTACACGAGGCAGTGACGAATCATGAAAGGATACATCAAAACCTGCACTCTCTCAGGGGCTGCGGCCCTGCTGGTGTGGATATTCCAGGCACAGCCGCTGGAAGCCACCATGCCTGTTCCCGTCGAAGCGGTAACAGGCTGCGTGAAGAACGGGCAGATGATCATCCAGGCGCCCGAGCGGTTCAAACGGGACCTGCCCCTGAAGATCACCCCCTGCGTCAACATCCCCTTCGATTTTACCGCAGCGGAGGGGAAGCAGATCCGCGCGAGGGGAGGGATCGATCTGTACAACGGCGCCTTTGCCTGCCCCAGGGAAGTCCAGATTGTCGGAGACTGCAAGCCGGCCCGGGCTGATACCCCGCCAAAGAAGGATCTCCCGCGGCAGATCACCGATGACGAAGCCGACGAGATCGTGTGGGGCCTGCCGGAGGTGCAGGGTATGCTCGAGCGGATGAAGGGAACGAAGGAGTCCCCGTTCTCGATGATCACCGGGTATCCCGACCCGAAGGCCGAGCCGGGCAAGCCGGGCGCTTTCTACGAAATCTACGTAGGGGAAAGGCACGAGACCCACACGGTTCGCGTCATGACCCTGCTCGTTGACGCATACAACGGCAGCCTTTTCGTCTACGACGAGGCGGCCGATCGGGCCATTCCCATCGAACAATACAGAAAGCAGGTACGCAAATGAAGATTCGAGGATTTCTTGCACTCGCCATCGTGGCGACCATGCTCGTGCCGGTCGCAGTCGCGGGCGCGGCGGACACGGGAGGCCTGGCAGGCGAAATGGTTGCCTTTGTCCGCCAGGGGAACATCTGGGTCGCCAGGGTGGACGGCACCGGCGAGCGCCGTTTGACCGATTTCGGCGCCTGCGGCTGGCCGTCCCTCTCGCCTGACGCAAAACAGGCGGCCTTTCACTGCCGTGCAGAGAAAGACATATACCCCGATACGGGCTTCGGGAAGATCTACCGGGTTGAGACTGCGGGCGGGGAGCCGCGCAAAATGAAGTTTGACGGGATTCTCGCGGCGGAGCACCCCGCTTTCTCGCCGGATGGAAAGAGCCTCGTCTTCGTGGGGCTCTCCGAGGTCAAAAAGAAGGGAAAAGACGACGAAGCCCAGGTTTTTGCCACCATGTCGGTCAGCATTACCGACATCCAGTCCGGAAAGACCCAGGCGGTTCTGCGCCATAAGAATGCAATGCTCGACGCGGGATACATCTACAGCCGTCCCGCCTTTTCCCCCGACGGGCAGTGGATTCTCTGGCAGCAGAGCGGAAGCGACGTCTCGGGCGGCTTTGCGATCACGGATCTGAAGGGAAAGACCCTGTTCCGGTTTCCCCCGAAAGGGGAGGACCCCACCCCCTACTGGGGCCCGAGCCTGGCCCTCGACGGCCAGACGGTCCTGTGTTACTCCCCCGCGACCTCAGACACCTCGGATGACACGATCTATGTGGTCGATCGCAAGACGGGGAAGAGGGTCGAGGTGACGACCGGCGCAAGCCCCGCATTTGTCCGCAACGGAGGCGCTATTGTTTTCGAGCGGTGGACGAATCGCTGGACCGACAAGGCCTCATCGAATCTCTGGCTCCTGGAGCTGAAGCCCGGGGCCTCGCCGAGAAGAATCATCACCGACGCCTCCGAGCCGGCGGGAGCGGTGCTGCGGAAATAAACAAAGAGGGGCGGATCTCCTGATAAGGCATTACACAAAGATGTGGAAATTTCCGTCCAAGCTCCTCAAAATCCCCAGCCACTGTGGTTGGGGATTTTTCTTACTCAAAGGATATTGCCCGAGACTGATAATCTCAGGACTGGTAGTAACTTCTTCCTGCTATACGTAACATAATGCTGATTGACACATGATGGGCCCCGTGGACATCATCTGCCTGTTTTTCTTCTGGAATCACAGAAAAAGGAGGCAGAGATGCACGTTCAGGAGTTCAGCTTAGATCAGGCGTCTCTTTATGTTACGTATAGCTTCCTGAAGTTGTTGAAATCGGATTTCGGCCGAATGTGAACTTTGCAATCGGCAATCGTTAGAAAAGCGAAAGGCAGAGCCAAGCGACTCTGCCTCAGGTACATTTCCCCACGTGCTCGACGAGCTATTCGTGCTTTTGATGGAAACACCGCGGATCCACAAAGATCAAGCGATACCGTACCAGCCTGCTTGAACGGTCAACCTCGGCATTTACGCTCAGAGACATCTCGACGGGAGAGCCCTCTTGCGAATGGAGTCGCAGCTTGAGAACCTCTATCTCTCCGGGATGCAGGTCTCTCCGCAGGAAGAGATGAAACAAATCGGCAGACTCGAGTGTAAGTAAAGACTGGAAGAAGCTTCCAATGAGCCTATCTCGGGGGATGTTTAGCACGGAAGAGGCTGTGAGATTCGCCTCACAAATCAGGCCATCCCTTTCCACCGTGAGATAACAGGCAGGAGCAGAATTATAGAGGGCCTTGTAACGATTTTTGGCATCTTCGAGGGCGTTCTGGGCTTCCTTCAACTCCTCGTTTTGCATGGTAAGCTCAACCATATGAACCTGCAGTTCATGAAGGACTTCCTTCCCTTTGAGGTCAAGGAGGTGATGGGCCAGATTCTTTCTCAGCAGAATCTCGACTTTTTCTTCGGCTCTTTGGCGCAAGGCGTCTTTATCCGTCTTTTTCCCCATGACGATCGCATTCTGAAATTAAAAAAGCAGGCTGATGTTGACACAATATGCAATATGGCTTCAAATGTTGAAAATCAGATATCAAAAATCAATGAACAATTCAAGACGTCACGTGTCGCTTTTTTATACATTCTTATCGCGATCCAAGTATGGAAAGGCAGGGTCGATCTCAACCCTGCCCCCACAATCAGCATCGTTGTCATACCCTTTCTTTTTTTTTGACTTTGCGTGAGGCTGTGATGCTTCCCGCTGCCTTCGGGAGCGAAACGGTCACTTCCGAGCCTATGCCCGGCCTGGATTTAATCTGGATGTTTCCGTTGAACGACTTCACCCTCTCGCGGATGCTGAAAAGACCGAAACCGCCTCCGATATAGTCGGGAGCGTCATTTTTGTTGCCGTCGAAACCCACTCCATCGTCCGCGACGATCGCCCGGATGGAATGCCTATCCTCGATGATCCGGATATGCGCGCCACGGGCCCCGCTATGTTTGATGACGTTTCGCAGAAGCTCCTTCACAACCTGGAAGACCATCACATTCAGATCCTGGCTGAGGGAGCTGAGATTTCCTTCGAAGGAGTGCAGAACTTGAATACGATGACGGTCTTTTATCTGCTCCGCCAGAGACTCCACGGCTGAGCGAAGTCCTAAATCGTAGAGTACCGGGTCGCTGATGTCCGTCATGAGAGCCCGCGTCTGAAGGATGGAATGGGAGAGAAGCTCCTGGGCCTGCTCGATGAGATGCCGGTACTCATTGTCGCCGGGTAAGCTCCGAAGCATGTCTATCCTCATGCGGGCCGCCGCCAGCGCCTGGGCAACCTCGTCGTGAAGGGTCACGGCAATTCTCTTGCGTTCTCGTTCTTCCGCCAGAACCAGCTCAGAAGCCAGCTTTCGCAGGTCGTCGCGGCTCGTCGAGAGTTGCTCCGTGAGACTCTGCAGATCCATCGTGCGCTCCCGGACCCGCTGCTCGAGGCTCTCATTGGCCTGCCGCAATGCCTCTTCGCTGTCGCGCAGTTCGTCCTCTGCGCGCTTGCGATCGGTGATGTCCGTCAGGCTGACCAGGCATCCGAGGATTTTATGGTCATCCCCGTAAAGAGGCCCCGCATTGAGGATCAGGGAATAGCTCTCCCCGTCCGGGTTTTGATAGCTTACCTCCGAACCTTTCACGACTTTTCCGGAGTGAGGGATTTCCACTGAGAAGGTTTCGAACTCCGGCATCCTGAGAGGGAAAAGCTCGTCGAAGGGCTGCATCAGGGGGTTTCTCCCGCAGATCCCGTGGAGGCTGCGGCTTGCGAAGAGGATCCGGCCATTGACGCATACGGCGACCCCTTCCAGGCTCTGCTCGAGGATATAACGCAAGAGCCTCTCCGCCGCGACGATTTCCTCGTAGCGCCTCCTGTCCGACAGGTTCGTCACGACGAGGGCAAGGGCCTGCGTGCCGCCGAGGTCGATCGGGGTTGCGGAAATCTGTACGGCAATCTCGGCGGCCGAATCATGGCAGAGCACGATCTCCGCCTTCAGATCGCCGGAACGTGCCTGATGGATGAACCCGTTCCATATCGGGCGATGGGATGCCTGTACGAAATCATGGAAAGGCCGGCCGACAATGTCCGAAGGGGGCGTCCCGGTCATTTGCCCGAATTGCCGGTTGGCGTAGAGGATGGTGCCATCCGGCAGGAGCGTGACGGCGCCTTCGTTCATGGACTCGACCATCGTGTGGTAGGCGTGATCGGCCCCTTCGAGGGTATAGACCCGATCGCCCGCGGGGCCGGACGTGACGATGGCGTCCACGGCGCCGCTGCGGATGGCTTCCAGGGTGTCCTCCAGCTCCCGGAGGCGCGCCTGCGTCTCTTCGCTTTCGATGGTCAGTTGCCGTTTCGTCTTGGCTTTGGTCATGGGGGTCGTTTTGTCGGAGCAGCCTTGAGAAACCGTGCTTTTCACAGGATAAGCGGAGGGGCTTTCATTTCGTTTCTTTTACTTTTTTCCCGGCTGCAGGTCCAGCCCCACGATGATCTTCTCCGTGTTGGACATGTCCCCGATGAATCGCCTCAGGGGAAGGGGCAGCTTCTTCAGCAGGGTGGGCGCCGCGATGATCTGCTCGCCGTCCGCCAGGGCCGGTCGCTTGTAGAGGTCGATCACCTCGAGGGAGTACCGGCCCGCGAGGTGGTCCTCGCAGATCTTCTTGATATTCGCGACGGCCAGTGTCGACTTCGGAGTCATCCCGGCAACGTAGAGGCGAAGCACGAAGTGCTTGTCGCCCCGCGTCTCGAGGGCATTCTCCATTATTTCTGTACCCGTTTGTTCTTTCGACTGCCTCACGGACGCCTCCTTATTGCAATGAACGCAGATCGAGGCCGACGAGCACCCGCTCCGTGTTGGACAGATCCCCGATGATCTTGCGGATCGGCACGGGCAGTTTCCTCACCAGCGTGGGGATGGCGATGATCTGGTCGCCCCTGGCCAGTTGGGGGTTTACCAGCAGGTCGATCACCTCGATTGCGTAGCAGCCCGGGAGGTGCTCTTCGCAGATTGCCTTCAGGTTCGCGAAGGCTGCAAGCGATTTCGGCGTCTGGCCTGCAACGTAGAGCCTCAGCTCCCAGAGCTTCTTCTCTTTTTTCGCCGGCCGCTTTGCTGACCGTTTATTGGCTTCCCGCAGGGGCTTGCCCGTTGCCGTGCCTTTCATTTCATCCCCTCCTTCAGTCCGCTTTTCGCATGTGCGCCATGACCGTTTGCTGTGCCGCGCTCGCTGCGTCCTTTTCCCTGCCCTCGCTGGCAATTCTTTCCATTTCCTCCTTGTCCACCTCGAAGCCGGCCTTCAGCTCCTCGATCTTCGCCTGCATCAGCTTGCGTTTCCGCTCTATCTCGCGCTTTTTTCGTTTGAGTTCGTTTTTCTGCTCTGTCAGGGCTGCCCTCTCTTGCGCTTCGTGGGTCTCTCGTGCCGAGCCGGTCAGGATTCCGGAGGGACCAAGGTATGCGTCTGCAATCACGAGCCCCCTGTCCGTCAGGCTGAACTCCCGGACCTGGTTGGAGTGGGCCATGCCCCGGGACTTCATGATCATGATCCCCCGGTTTCTTTCCCCGTTGCTTAAGATATCTTCAAGATTGATCCAGGTGTCCATCAGCGAGGACACACCGGCCGCGGCTTCAGCGCCTCCCGCATCCGTCACGAGGCTCGTGAAGAGGGACGTGATATTCTCCATCTTCAGGTTATCCACCAGGCGGGTCAGCATGGAGGTCACCTCGAGCCGGTCGCCCACCTTGATCAGGTTTGTCACGGGATCGACGACGACGGCCTGGGGCTCGAAGTCCCTGATGAGTTTGTGCATCTCCACCAGGTGCCTCTCCAGCCCCTGCAGCTCGGGCCGCGACGAGTGAACCTGCAGAAGACCCTTCCGGGTCCATTTCGCCATGTCCAGGCCGATGGAGCGCATGTTGCGCACAAGCTGGCTCTCGGACTCCTCGAAGGCAAAGTAAAGGCACCGCTTGCCGCTCCTGCACGCGGCATCGGCAAAAGAGGCAGCCAGGCTGGTCTTCCCGGTTCCCGCCGTGCCCGAGACCAGGACGCTGCTGCCCCGGTAGAACCCGCCGCCGTCAAACATCCTGTCGAGCCGCGCAATTCCCGTCGGGACTTTTTCCGTCGAGGCCTCATGCACAAGCCCCAGGGACGTGATCGGCAGGATCGAGATCCCCTGCTCGTCGATCAGGAAGGGGTACTCGTTGGTGCCGTGGGCCGAGCCGCGATATTTCACCACCCTCAGCCGCCGCGTGGAGAGCTGATCGGTGACCCTGTGATCCAGGAAGATGACGCAGTCGGCCACGTATTCCTCGAGGCCGTATCGCGTCAGGCTCTGCTCCCCGCGCTCGCCGGTGATCACGGCCGTGACCCCCTCGGACTTGAGCCACCGGAAGAGACGGCGAAGCTCGGCGCGGAGAATGGCCGGGTTCGGCAGGCCCGCAAAGAGCACCTCGATCGTGTCGAGGACCACCCGCTTTGCGCCCACGGATTGGATCGCATGGCCCAGCCTCACAAAGAGACCCTCGAGGTCGTACTCGCCGGTCTCCTCGATTTCGCTTCGCTCGATGTAGACGTAGTCGACGGCGAGCTTCTTTTTGGCGACCAGGGCCTGGACGTCAAAGCCAAGGGAGGCGACGTTTTTCGACAATTCCTCGGCCGTTTCCTCGAAGGCGACAAAGACGCCCGGCTCGTTGAACCTCGTAGCGCCGTTGATGAGAAACTCCATGCTCAGCAGCGTCTTGCCGGAGCCTGCGCCCCCCACGACGAGCGTCGAGCGCCCCTTCGGCACCCCCCCGCCGGTGACCTCGTCGAGTCCTGAAATCCCCGTGGGGCACTTCTCGATCCCATCCGGCTTCACCGCTTTTTTCCGCACTGTCGCCACGAGTCTCCCCCCTGTGCCAATCCATTGTGGTTTAATCCCGCTTGGTTGCATCCTGCAGCATGCAATTCGTGTCGATGACTTACCTTTTGTATCCTTTTTTTCCTGATAAAAGAATGGGGCGTTTCCTTAGATGTGTATCAGGAAATCCCTTAGATGAAAATGCAGAAAAACGAGAAGACCTGCTCGAATGGCCGAGGTTCATCAGCGGGTTCCATCGAGGTACGAGCCGTCAGCCTGCGCCTGACGGGAGGAGGTGATGATGATCGTTCAGGAATTTCCCCGGAAGCGTCAAGATGTGTTAAAATTCCCGCGCGTCCAATAAAAACCAATGTCCCTTCGCAAGAGGATTCGTCGGTCCATGGGTATTGCCGGAGACATCGTAATCATCGTCATTACCGCTCTGCTGGGAGGGCTGATCGCCCAGGTCCTGAGGCAGCCCCTGATCATCGGGTATATCTTTGCCGGTGTGGTGGTGGGGCCCTATACGGGCGGCGTGACGGTTTCCGATGTCCACAATATAGAGAAAATGGCGGAGATCGGCGTTGCCCTTCTGCTCTTTGCCTTGGGGCTGGAATTTTCGCTCCGGGACTTGAAGCCCGTTCGCAACATTGCCATTATCGGCACCCCCATCCAGATCGCCCTGACGACGGCATTCGGGGTTGCCATCGGGCGGTGGATGGGCTGGCAGTGGGTGCCGTCTCTGTGGTTCGGGGCTCTCATCTCGCTTTCCAGCACGATGGTGATCCTGAAGACCCTGGAAAATCAGGGCATGCTCGGCACGTTGTCCAGCCGCGTCATGATCGGCATGCTCATCGTTCAGGATCTGGCCATCGTGCCGATGCTCATCATCCTCCCGCAGTTGAGCGAGCCCGGTGCCGGCTTGCCGGTATTGGCCGTTTCCGCCCTGAAGGCCGCCGTCTTTCTCACGCTGGTGATCGTCCTGGGCACGCGGATCATGCCCCGCGTGATGAAGACCATCGCCGACTGGAATTCGAGGGAGCTGTTCCTTGTAGCCACCACGGCGATCGGGCTGGGCATCGGCTACGGAACGTATCTGTTCGGCCTGTCCTTTGCCTTCGGCGCCTTTGTGGCCGGCATGCTTCTGAGCGAATCGGATTACGGGTACCAGGCCCTGAGCGACATCATCCCCCTGCGGGATGTGTTCAGCCTCCTGTTTTTTACCTCTATCGGCATGCTGCTGGATCCCCAGTACCTGATGGATCACCCGGGGAAAATCCTGTTCCTGGTCCTCATTGTCATGCTGGGCAAGGGGCTGATCTTTGCCTTTTTGAGCCGGGCTTTCCGCTACCGGAACATCATCCCCCTGGCAATGGGACTGGGACTTTCCCAGGTCGGGGAATTCTCCTTTGTTCTGGGCCGGGTGGGTGTCGCCACGCACTCCATCTCCCCGGAATTCTATGCTCTCGTTTTGACCATGACCGTTGTGACGATGGTGCTGACGCCGTTGCTGTCGGGCCTCACCGCACCGATCTATGCCCTTTGCGGCCGTTGGATCAAGTCCGTCCCCCTGGAACCCGTTCACTTCCCCAAGAGAAACTTGAAGGATCATCTGGTGATTGCAGGCGGAGGAAGAGTCGGCAGGTACGTCGCCGGTATCCTGCAACGCATGGGGATTCCCTTCATCATCGTGGAATGGAATTCCAGGCGGGTGGACGAGTTGAAGGCACTGGGCTTTCCCGTCCTTTTCGGAGACGCGGAGAAGGAGATCATCCTCGATGCGGCGGAGGTGGGCAAGGCCAGGCTGCTTCTCATCACGACACCGGTGACCCTGATCTCCCAGGTCGTCGTGGAGCACGCGAAGAAACTCAACCCCGCGATTCAGATCATTGCCAGGGCGGAAGGGATCGAAGAGATGCAGGGACTGCACGATCAGGGCGTCTCCCTCGTCGTACAGCCGGAATTCGAGGCAAGCCTGGAAGTCGCCCGCCAGGCGCTGCTGCATCTCGATGTGCCGATGGATCTGATTCGGCAGTATACGGACGAGGTTCGCGAAGAGCTTTATCGGCCGCTCTACAAGGACTGGCAAAAGACGAAAGACTGAGATTGAACGGCAATGGTAAGGAGGGCGTTATCCTGATCAGCCGCTACTCCAAGGCGTGAGAATCTCCGTCCACGCACTCCTCAAAATCCCCCGCCCGAGATGGTTGGGGATATTTCTTTAACAGGGGATATTCCTCGAGCCTGAAAATCTCAGGACTGGCAGTAACTTCTTCCTGTGCTCGATTAACACGATCTAGTGCGGATCGTAGAAGATAAAAATCAGTCATTGTTCGCTGGGGCATTTTTTGTTGGCTCCGGGATAATCGAGAAAATCGGTATATTCAACTGACAAGAAGTGACTTTATATCTATTGTCCTGGCTCGTCCTTGAAACGGTATCCGACCCCCGGTTCATTGATCAGGAATCGGGGGCGGGCTGGATCCTTCTCCAGTTTGTGCCTCAGTTGGGTCATATAAACGCGCAGATATTGGGTGTGCTCGACGTAGGAGGGCCCCCAAACTTCCTTGAGAAGCTGACGATGGGTTATGACCTTTCCCGCATTGCGCACGAGAACCAGCAGGAGCTTATATTCCAGGGGAGTCAGGTGGATCTCGGCGGCCCCCAGGAATACCTGTCTCTTCGCGAAGTCGATGCGGAGATCGTCGGCTGCGAAAACCGATTCCTGCCGGCCGCTTGCCTGCATCTCGGCATGGCGTATAGCGACACGGACCCGGGCAAGAAGTTCACCCACGCCAAAGGGCTTCGTGAGGTAGTCGTCGGCGCCGGAGTCGAGCGCACGGACCTTGTCGCTCTCCTGCTCCCGCGCGGAGATGACGATGACAGGAACCCGTGACCACTCCCGAAGCCTTCGGATGAACTCAAGTCCATCCATGTCGGGCAGACCGAGATCGAGAAGCACCGCGTCGGGGTTCCGGGCGGCTGCCTGCGAAAGACCTTCGCCTGCCGTGCCGACTTCGACGAAGCGATAGCCATCGCTCTCGAGGGCCACCTTCAGGAAGCGTCTCATCTGGATCTCGTCTTCAATCAGGAGCACAAGCCCTTTGTCCACCGGTTCATCCCTCCGAAATGCGGATTGCCCTTTTTCAAATACGAGGCGGTTCACCTTCAACCGGCAGGGTGAATCGAAATACGGCGCCGCCCCCCGGTCGGTTCTCGGCCCAGATGCGGCCACCGTGCGCTTCGATGATCACCCGACAGATGGAGAGACCCAGGCCGACACCGCCCCCGGGGACTCTGCCCCGCGTAAATTTATCGAAGATCCGCTCCTGCTGCCCTTCGAGGATTCCGGGTCCCCTGTCTGCCAGCTCCACGAGAACTCCCGCCTTCTGAACACGGGCGGTCAGTTCGATGGCGGTGCCTGGAGGTGTATACCGCAGCGCATTTTCAAGGAGGTTTGTCAAGACCTGTTCCATGAGGAGCGGATCGAAGGGGATCAGGGGAAAATCCTCCGGTATCTGCACATTCAACGTATGTCCGTTCAGGCGGTCCGAAAGCCGATCGATCACTGCGCCGGCGATCTCCTCCATGGATTGCCAATCCTTGCGGATCTGGATCGCGCCGGATTCCAAGCGTGTCATGTTCAGCACATTCCTCACGATCTGATTGAGGCGTTCCGCCTCCTCTCGAATGGACTGGATGAGCTCTTTGCGATTCTCTGCCGCAAGGTCGTCGCCCTTCCGGAGAAGAGTGTCTGCTGAACCGATGATGGCTGCAAGGGGAGTCCTCAGATCGTGGGACACTGAGCTCAACAAGACATTTCGGAGACTCTGTTTCTCGGCGTTTACTCTCTCCTTCTGTGCCTCCTGCGCCAGAATGACCCTCTCCATGGCCATCGCTGTCTGGTTTGCAAAAGTCTCGAGAAGATGTATCCGTTCGGGTTCGAAGGGTTCCTCGGGATTTCCCGGAAGGATTCCGATAACACCCACCGGACCCGAGGAGGCGATCATGGGCAGATAGAGTGCCTTGGCGCCCGGCAGGGTATCGGTCCCGATACCCGCCGCCTGCCTGTTCTCCAGGACCCACTGGGCGACACCCATCTCTTTTTCGTCCAGAGCGAAGGTTCCCACTTCCGTTGAGGAAACAACGAGAAGACCCCGATCATCGGGAATGAGGATGACCACCTGGCTCAAGAATACTTCACCGATATGCTTCACTGCAATCTCGCTGAGCCTGTCCTTCTTTCTCTCCCGTGCCAGATCCCGGCTGAGGCCGAAAAGAGCTGCTGTCTTTCTCTCCCGCCCCCTGGCCGCCTCCGCCTGTTCGCGGACCCGAAGGGTGAGTCCGCTGATGACGAGGGCGACAACGAGCATGACGCCGAAAGTCACGGCGTGCCGGACGTCGGCCACGGCAAACGTGTAATAGGGCGGTACGAAGAAAAAGTCAAACGCCCCGATGCTCAGAAGGGTCGCCGCGAGCGCCGGCCATCGACTCGTGCGGATCGCCGCCACCACGACGCCCAGCAGATACACCATGACCAGGTCGAGCAGCTCGAAGTAGGGGAACATGACGGCTGCGATCCCGGTAGCCGCAGCTACTGTCGAGAGGACCCAGAGCCACTCGGAGGGCTTCCATGGTGACAACGCTTTCTTCTCGACGCTCCGAGGCGCGCTCTCCGGGGCGTCCCCCGTGATGACATAAACATCGATATCGCCGCTCCCGCGGACGATCTCATCCAGCGGGGAACCCGAAATTTTGTCCTTCCATCGCGGGTGGGTCGGCTTGCCGACGATGATCTTGCCTACATTCCGGAGCCTGGCGTAGCTGAGAATCTCCTCGCTCACCCGGTGTCCCGTCAGCGTTACCGTCTCGGCTCCCAGGCTCTCGGCCAGCCTTATATGCTCCGCCAGCAGCCTCTTGTCCTCCGCAGTGGGGTGGATATGGGAGGGTGCTTCGACATTGACGGCGATCCACTCGGCGCGCAGACCCGCGGCCATTCGCCGTGCAGCCCGTATCAGGCGGATGGAGCGGGGGTTTGGCCCCACGCAGACGAGAATCCGCTCCGTGGCGGGCCAGATCGCCTTCACGCCCTGATCCCGCCTGTAGTGTTCCATCTGCTCATCGACCCGTTCGGCGGTACGGCGCAGCGCCAGTTCCCTCAACGCGATGAGGTTTCCCTTCCGGAAGAAATTCTCCATCGCTTTCCGGGCCTGATCGGGGATGTAGACCTTTCCCTCCCTGAGGCGCTGCAGAAGGTCATCGGGCGGCAGATCGACAAGCTCGATCTCATCGGCCCGCTCCAGAAACAAATCCGGAAGAGTCTCCCGTATGGCAACGCCGGTGATCTGATAAACCACGTCATTGAGGCTTTCAAGGTGCTGCACATTTACGGTGGTGTAGACGGAGATTCCGGCACAGAGCAGCTCCCTCACGTCCTGCCAGCGTTTCCTGTGGCGGGCGCCGGGAACATTGGTGTGGGCCAGCTCATCGACGAGAATGATGGATGGATTGCGGGCCAGGGCGGCATCGAGATCAAACTCGTGGAGGGTTTTCCCCTTGTAGGTTAACGGCCGGTGGGGAAGAAATTCGAGCCCTTCCAGGAGGGCGTCCGTCTCGCGGCGGCCGTGGGTCTCGACGAGGCCGGCGACGATGTCGACGCCCTCCTCGCGCCTCTTCCGGGCCGCTTCCAGCATGGCATAGGTCTTCCCCACGCCGGGGGCGGCGCCGAAGAAGACCTTCAGTTTTCCCTGCCGCTGCCGCTCCTCTTCCTGCCTGACCTGCTTGAGAAGGGCCTCGGGATCGGGTCTCCTCTCATCCATATCGGGAAAACCCTCGAACGGCGGATGATGATCGTGAGTACCTGATGTAGTCTAACAGAATCATCGCAGGGCCTCCAGCGCCATGTTCAGCTCGAGGACCGGGACGACGGGCTCCCCGAGGAAGCCAAAATTCCTCTGTCGCTCGTGGGCCAGGACCAGACCTCGCACCACCCCTTCGTCAAGCCCCCGGGCCTTCGCAACACGGGGAACCTGGTAAAGTGCGGCTGCCGGGCTGATGTGAGGGTCGAGACCGCTGCCGGACGTTGTGACAAGATCCACGGGAACAGGTTGGCGATTGTCGGGGTCCGCGGCGTGCAGAGCGGCGATGCGCTCCCTGACAGCCTTCAGCAGTTCAGGGTTTGACGGCCCCAGGTTGGAAGCTGCCGATGCGGCTGCGTTGTATGGAAAGGGAGACGTCGCAGAAGGACGCCCCCAGAAATAGCGGGAATCATCAAAAGCCTGCCCGACCAGGGCCGACCCGGCAGGGCGGCCGTCCCTGACGACGAGGCTGCCGTTGGCCTGATGGGGGAAAAGAACCTGGGCCAGTCCCGTGATGACCAGGGGATAGAGGACCCCGGTCAGCAATGTCAGCAGGAACAGCAGCGCGACAGCGGGTCGGATGAAGTGTCTCATGGCGAACCTCCTCAAGCCAGTCCCAGGGTAGCAAGGACCAGGTCGATCAGCTTGATGCCGATGAACGGGACGACAAGGCCGCCGGCGCCGTAGACGAGCAGGTTGCGGCGGAGTACCGCTGCGGCGCTCATGGGGAGATACCGGACGCCTTTCAGGGCAAGGGGTATCAATGCGATGATGATCAGGGCATTGAAGATGACCGCTGAGAGGACCGCGCTCTGCGGTGTGGCGAGCCCCATGATGTTGAGTGCGGCAAGCGAGGGGTACATGCCGGCAAAGGCGGCGGGGAGGATGGCAAAGTACTTCGCCACGTCATTGGCAATGCTGAAGGTGGTCAATGTCCCCCGCGTCATCAGGAGTTGCTTGCCGATCCTGACGATCTCGATGAGCTTCGTGGGGTTTGAATCGAGGTCCACAAGATTTCCCGCTTCCTTGGCGGCCTGGGTGCCCGTGTTCATCGCCACGGCCACATCGGCCTGGGCCAGGGCCGGCGCATCGTTGGTCCCGTCTCCGGTCATGGCGACCAGGTGTCCCCCCGCCTGATAATCCCGGATCAGATCCAGCTTCGTCTCCGGCGTTGCCTGCGCGAGAAAATCATCCACGCCGGCCTCCGCGGCGACGGCCGCCGCCGTCAGCGGGTTGTCGCCCGTGATCATGACCGTGCGGATCCCCATCCACCGCAGCTCGACAAAACGCTCCCGAATCCCGCCCTTGACGACGTCGGCCAGCTGGATGACCCCGAGCGCACGGGCCCCGTCGGCCACGACGAGCGGTGTGCCGCCGCGGTGCGAAATGTCGTTCACGATCGAGCGCATTTCGGAAGGAAAGAAGCCTCCCCGCTCCGTCACATAGGCTTCCATGGCATCGGCAGCGCCTTTGCGGATCTCCCGCCCGTCGAGATTGACGCCGCTCATCCGCGTCTTTGCCGTAAAGGGAATGAATCGTGCGCCGAGGGCCTTGATATCCCTCTCGCGCAGGCCGTATTGTCTCTTCGCCAGGACGACGATGCTGCGGCCCTCGGGGGTCTCATCGGCCAGGGAGGCGAGCTGGGCCGCATCGGCAAGGAACCGTGCTTCCACACCGCCGGCGGGAAGAAAGGACGTTGCCTCCCGGTTGCCGAGGGTGATGGTTCCCGTCTTGTCGAGCAGCAGGACATCCACGTCGCCTGCCGCCTCGACGGCACGGCCGCTCATGGCGATGACATTGGCCTGGATCATGCGGTCCATGCCGGCGATGCCGATGGCCGACAGGAGCCCCCCGATGGTCGTCGGGATCAGACAGACGAGCAGGGCAACGAGCACGGTGATGGTGACCGGTGCTCCCTGGCCGGCCGCCCTGACGCTGAAGATCGAGAAGGGCAGCAGGGTCACCGTGGCCAGCAGGAAGATGATCGTGAGGCCGGCAAGGAAGATGTCGAGGGCGATTTCGTTGGGGGTCTTCTGCCGCTTCGCACCCTCGACCATGGCAATCATCCGGTCGAGGAACGTCTCTCCGGGGCTTGACGTGATGCGGACGATGACCCAGTCGGACAACACCCTCGTGCCCCCCGTCACGGCACTCCGATCCCCGCCGCTTTCCCGAATGACAGGCGCGCTCTCACCCGTGATGGCGCTTTCATCGACGGAGGCGATCCCGACGACCACTTCCCCGTCGCCGGGGATGACGTCACCTGCCTCCACCAGCACAAAATCGCCCCTGTGGAGCTGCGAGCCCGCAACGAGGGTCCGCTCCGCTCCGGGATCAGGGCCCGTGACCCGCTTGGCCGAGACGTCCCGGCGGCTGCTTCGCAGTGCCCGCGCCTGGGCCTTTCCCCGGCCTTCCGCCATGGCTTCGGCGAAATTACCGAAAAGAACGGTGAACCAGAGCCAGATCGACACGGCAAGGATGAACCCGGGGCTTTCCTCCGCCTGCCCGAAGAGGGAATGGAGAAAGAGCATCGATGTGAGCACGCTGCCCGCCTCGACGACAAACATCACCGGCCGCCTCATCATGTGCAGGGGATTGAGTTTCACAAAGGCGTTGACGACGGCCTGCCGCAGAATTGAGCCTTCAAAGAGGGTAAGGGACCTGATCTTTTGTTCCTTCGCTTTCATTTCCCGGCCTCACGATACCATGAATTCCGCAATCGGGCCGAGGGCCAGCGCCGGCAGGAACGTCAGCGCACCCACCAGGAGCACCACCCCGGCAAGGAGAACCACGAAAAGCGGGGCGTGCGTCGGAAGGGTGCCGGGACCGGAGGGGATTATTTTTTTCCCTGCAAGGGATCCCGCCATGGCCAGAACGGGGATCATGACCCAGAAGCGGCCGATGAGCATCGCAAGCCCCAAAGAAAGATTGTAAAAGACGCTGTCGGCACTGAGCCCCGCAAAGGCACTCCCGTTGTTGTTTGCCGCCGATGAAAAGGCGTAGAGGACCTCCGTGAAACCGTGAGGTCCCGGATTGGAGATACCGGCCAGTCCGGCCTTTGCGATCAACGCGACGGCCGTGCCCACGAGGATCAGGGCGGCGGGGATGAGGATGACCAGGGAAGCCATTTTCATTTCGAAGGCCTCGATCTTCTTGCCCAGGTACTCCGGGGTCCGGCCCACCATGAGACCGGCCACGAAAACGGCGATGACGGCAAACACGAGCATGCCGTAGAGGCCGGAGCCCACGCCGCCGAAGACGACCTCGCCGAGTTGTATGAGCCAGAGCGGGGCGAGCCCACCCAGGGGCGTGAACGAATCGTGCATGGCGTTGACCGATCCGTTCGAGGCGGCGGTGGTGGCAACTGCCCAGAGTGCCGAATTGACGATACCGAACCGGGCTTCCTTTCCTTCCATGTTGCCGCCGGGCTGCTGCTCCCCTGGCATTTGGTCAATCCCGAGGCCGGTCAGGGCGGGATTCCCCGCCTGCTCGCTCCACAGGCACAACATGAGCAGTGGGATGAACACAAGCAGCATCGCTGCAAAGATCGCCCAGCCCTGGCGCGTGTCGCCCACCATCTTCCCGAAGGTGTAACAGAGCGCCGCGGGAAGCAGGAGGATGGCCAGAAGCTCCAGAGCGTTAGAGATCGGCGTCGGATTCTCCAGGGGATGGGCGGAGTTGGCGTTGAAAAAACCCCCGCCGTTGGTCCCGATCTGCTTGATGGCAACCTGCGAAGCCGCGGGTCCCCGTGGAATCACCTGATCCGCAACCGCCTGCTCCATGCCGCCGACGGTGCTCTGGAGCCGCGTCACATGGACCGCCGGCGCCAGTGTCTGCACAACACCCTGGGAGACGAGCAGGATCGAGAGCGCAATGGAGAGAGGCAGAAGAATATAGAGTACCGTGCGGACCATGTCGACCCAGTAATTGCCGATCGTTGCCGCTTGCTGTCGCGCAAGCCCGCGGATAAAGGCGGCAAGCACCGCCATGCCGCTGGCCGCGGAGGCAAAATTCTGAACCGTGAGCCCCAGCATCTGCGTCATGTAACTCATGGTCGTCTCGCCGGCATAGGCCTGCCAATTTGTATTCGTCATGAAGCTGACCGCCGTGTTGAAGGCGAGAGCCGGGGCCACACCCGTCAGACTCTGCGGGTTGAAGGGAAGAAATGCCTGGCAACGCTGGAGCAGATAAAGAAGAAGAAACCCGGCCGCATGGAAGAACAGGAGAGACCTGGCATAATCCTTCCAGTCCATCTCTCCTTCCGGATGGACGCCGCAGACCCTGTAGATCCATCGTTCAAGCGGTCCGACGATGCGGCCCAGGAGGACCGTTTGTCCCGCATAGACCCGCGCCATGTAAGAGCCGAGCGGCTTTACCAGGAGAAGCAACACTGCAAACAAAACGCAGATCTGGATGACGCCGTTGGATGTCATTCAAACACCTCCGGTTTGAGGAGAGCGAATGCGAGATATATCAGGAGTCCCAGGGCGACAATCCCGGCGAGGACATAAAAATAATCCATCAACGGCCTCCTTCGAGGTATTTGAGAAGGAGAAGGAGCCCCCCTCTCAGAAGAAAGAACAGGACGGTAATGCCGACACCGAGAATATCCATGAAATGCTCCATACGAGTGAACCCGCGTCAGTGTGTCGCCTTTGCCATTTCCTCCTGCAGGCTCATGCGCGTCAATCCCAGTTTCGCCGATTCCTGACGAATATCTTCCATCCGTTTCTGGATTGCGGGCAGCTCGGTTGTCCTCAGGTGATATTTTGACTCGTGGCTGATCTCGACGAGAACGGAATTCCATGCGGCGGCATCTCCACTTCGAAAATCTCCTCTCAATTTCCGGTGGTGTTTGATCCTAAGATCTTCCAGCGCAAGGGAATTGGCGACTTCATCCAATCCCGATGCGTCGACGGTAACGTACGTGGACCTGCCCTGCACTAGGACGGGAAGCCGATAGGATTGAGAATGGCCAGTGACCGACGACAGCCTGCGTTCATGGAATGCCAGTTTCGCCAGAATATCTTCATTTTCGATGATAGCGGCTTCGACCTGTTGGATTTGTTGCGCCAGTATTTCCGGGGATGGGTGTATGGCGCACTGGATCAGGAAATAGGCCACCGGAATTGCCGTGCATGCAGCAAACAAAATGAGAAAGCGAATCTTTCGATTCATCTTCGGCACTCTTTGCTCGAGCGTGATTCTGCGATGGTTGGACTGCATGCCTTCATCCCGTAATTTTTAATTCAATATACCGGGCGGGGAATAAGGATGTAGTTAAAATGAATGAGAGTGCCATTAAAAATGTATAAATTTGTCACGCAGGACTGAAAATAAAAAGCAATCTGGAATGATTCAAATAGAGGAAAATTGCAGAGGAAGTTTCGCGAAGAGCTGTATCGGCCGCTCTACAAGGACTGGCAAAAGACGAACGACTGAGGGTTAAAGGCAAAAGGCGACGGGGGCGGCTATCCTGTCAAGCCATTACCCGAAGGTGTGGAAATTTCGGTCCCACTCATCTAAATCTTCAGCCTCAAGTAGTTGGGAATTATTCTTTCTCAAGTTGATCTTTCCCCGAGCCTGAAGATCTCAGGACTGGTAGTAACTTCTTCCTGAAAATCTTGTTTCCCTATTTCGTGTGTTTCTTCCACCCTTTCAATCAGTAATTCAGCGTTGGCTTCCGTTGTTGTCATAGTTTGAGGCCTCTCTTCAACTGCCGTAATGCATCCAGGATAAGAACGAGCGATAGCATTCCGGACCCTGTGGCGAGGCCGAGAACAAAGGGCCAAGTCGGCATTCCCAGTGTTAGGGAAACATCACCGGTTTCCAGTATGTCACGAGCGTATATCTGGCTTTGCCAGGCTAGAAAACCGAAGAGGGCAGAAGCAGCAAGATTGCCAACCCCCTCAATAAGAATCTGCACTCTCGGGGGCAACCTATCGACGAGGAGATTCACAGCGATGTGACCCCGTTCGATGGAGGTCCGGGCCAGCCCAAACGAAATGATCACCGACCCGAAGTAGCCCACTAGTTCATAGGTTCCGGGAATCGGACTACCGAAGAGGCGCATCACGACGTCGGCACAGGTCAACAGCATGATGAATACCGCCGCCGCCGCCGAGACCCAGCTGAATTTGGTCGAGATCAGATAAATGGATGTAGCGATTGCGCGGAGCATGGACGATTGTTCCTCTGTTGGCAGCTGTTACTAGCTATATTGGGCTTGCAGGCGGTTAGTAAACTGGCGACTTCTGGACATTCCACTGATAACGGAAATCTCCCTGCGTGTGGCACAGGGTCTGTAGGAAGTTCTGACAGTACCGGTGGTTTGCTCTCAAGCAGATTTGCGTTCATAATAAGCACCGGCTAAGCCCAATAACGTCAGCACGACCACGATAGCTAAAAGTGGATAAGTGATCCATGCAGGCATATCCATCATCTTGATGCCAACAATTGCGGGAATAGCACAAATGACGACAATAATTTGCAATAGTATAATTTTCATCGCATTTCACCTTCTGTTGCACAATTCCGGCTGTTGATTCTAGATTTCCACGACCAGCAGCCACACCATGCACAAGAGCACCGTGATGATCGTAGGGAGAAAGACTGCTTTCAGATACTCCATGAAGGAGACGGGATAGCCTGCCCTCTCAGCCCTGCCGACCGTCACCACGTTTGCGCTCGCCCCGATCATGGTGCCGCTGCCCCCCAAGCAGGCGCCCAATGCGAGGGCCCACCAGAGTACGCCTCCTTGGGCTCCAGGAGTGACCTCAGTGAGGTAGGCCACGATGGGCAGCATCGTCGCCGTGAAGGGGGAATGTTGTCGATGATGGCTGAGGCAATAGCCGAGACCCAGAGGATCAAGATGATGGCAATGACCAGTGAACCACGGGACATGTCCCTCACCCAGTCGGCAATCATCTGGATGAGTCCCGTGTGTTGGGCTGCCGCCACAACGATAAAGAGCATCATGAAGAAGATGAGCGTCGGCCACTCGATCTCCTTCTCGAGCATCTCGACGATGTTCACCCGGCTGATCACTACAAGGAGCGAGGCCCCGATAAGGGCAGCAATACTGGGAACCATCTTCAGTACCCCATGGACGATGAATAGAGAGATCGTGATGGAGAGAATGATGAGACTCTGAATCAGCAGTTTTCTATTCGTGATCTGATATTCTTCACGCAGCTTCCGGATTGTCCCTTCGATGTCGTCAACCTTGGCCTGGAGGTAGTCCTTCTTGTACCACCAGACAAAATAAATGATTGTGACGATGAGGCATATGAAGCCAATCACCGACAGGTTTTTCACAAAATCCATGAACGTAAGACCGGCATAGGAGCCGATCATGATATTCGGGGCGTCGCCGATGAGAGTCGCCGTGCCGCCCACGTTGGATGCAAAGACTTCGGGCAGAAGAAAGGCTATCGGATTCACCCGGAGGGTCAGGGCAATTTCGATCGTCACGGGGATGATGAGGAGCATCGTCGTCACGATGTCGAGAAAGGCCGACGCGACGGCCGTGACAAACATCAGGATCGAAGCGAGGATGATGACGTTTCCTCTTGCGATCTGACAGCATTTGTAGGCAAGCCACTGGAAGACCCCGGTCTTCTTCATGACCCCCACGATGATCATCATGGCCATGAGCAGGAAGATGACGTTCATGTCGATGGCCTGTCTGGCGTCCTCGAAGCTGATGATCCGATACTCCGGGAAGAAGGTCCCCGCCGTATAGGTTACCGTCAGCACGAGGGCTGCTCCCAGGAAAGCTGCCAGCGTCCGGTGCATCAGTTCGAAGGCGATGAGGACATAGACGGCCAGGAGAACTATGGCGGCAACCCAGAATCCCGGGGTGATGAATCTTGTCAGGCTCACGTCCTGATGGGCTAAGTATGTAGTCCCGGCCCCGTCATCCTTTTCTTTGAGGACGCGGGTGAATTGAATGCGTTCTGAGGTCTTGTGAGAGGGCTTCTGGACTTCGATCTGGATCTTCGCTCCGGGCAGGGTCCCTTTGGGAAATATCAGCCCAGCTTCGTATTTCCCTCCCCTCAACGAGGTTATTTCCTCTTTCATCTCGACTTTCTGGCCGTTAAAGAAAAAAAGCAGCTCTGCATCTTTTACCTGCTTTTTTTGCGCATCGGTGATTATGCTTGCAACAATAAGAACGTCGGAACCGGCATTGCATGCATCACCAGCACCAAGGCTGCGAGAAGGAATGGAGATGATCAATAGCAGACAAAGGGATTGAAGCACCCAGAGGATTATGTGCATTCTCTTACCGGTTCTTGGGACCTTTCCTTGTGTATTGTCGACCGTCCCCATCCATTTCCGTTTAATCCTACATCCAAAAGCACTAACCGAAACTGAAATGGCCCTATGTGACTCAATGTCTGTATGCAGAACAGACAGGACCGGAGGTTTATTTCAGGACGATTTCCGATCAAGCCGATAAGGGAGAGTAACGCCCAATACCAGCAACAACATCACAACAGCCAAAAGTGGATAAGTGGCCCATCCCGACAAATCCATTATCTTGATGCCAGCGATTGCAGCTAAATAACAAATGAATGCAATGACCTGTAACAGGAAAACTTTCATCTCATTTCACCTCTTTGTGCACAATCACGCCGCTCGTAGTTTGCTTCATTCAGCTCTTCTTGGATTTGTTCTTTTGCATAATCCAAGACACAACGATAAAAACGACGGCCATGACGGAAACTGCAATGATCATCTCAGTCGACATCTTCAGCCTTACATAAGTACGAAGTTCATTTATGTTTTTTTTGATTTCTTGAAAAATTTTTCAATTGCTGACCATATAAAAGGAAAACAGATAAAAAAGAAAAAACCCAATAAGATAAGAAATTCTCTCCAACCCCATTGCATAGACAAACTCCACGCTTTTATTTCTAAATAAAAAGCCGCCAGCCAAACGTAAAGTTCAGCTGGCGGCCCGACCATGCCTATTTCCTCCAGAATCAAGACATGCTGATTCCGAACCCTAAAAACCGTATATAATATATTCGCTTCTCTTATTCTTAAGTCTTAGCAGCGATTACCCCAAACATATAAAAAGCCGCCAGCCGAACGTAAAGTTCAGCTGGCGGCCCGACCATGCCTATTTCCTCCAGAATTGTGATTAATTCTGGACCCCACTGCAGATTAAGTTTTTATTGGATGTCTTTTTGTCATATTTTGAATGATTTAGCAAGAAGAACTTATCTAAATACAACGTGTGATTGTATGACGCGACTTTTTGCTTATTTTTATCGTAAAGCTTCACCTTTGCTTGTACTGGAGCGGTGCAAGTGTGCAGGTGGAATGGTCGATGAGGGCACAATCTAAAATGAAGAAGGGGAGAAAGACACTCCGCTATGTCGCTTGCTTAATAAGAGAAATCCCTGACCGCACAGGTTAGGGATTTCTTCTGAAAGGATTTTCACCCTCACCTCGACCCTCTCTTTTAAGAGGAAGGGGATTATTCACCCTCATCCCAAATTTTTCTTATCCTGATGCCTGAAGCCCGATGCCCGAAGCCTATTTTATAGGCCACTCCCCTCTTTCCTTCAGCACCTCGCGGTAGACGTCGAGGGCGTCGTTGACGGCGGGCATGCCGGCGTAGGTCGAAAGCTGGAAGATGATCTCGGCGATCTTGCGGGGGTCGCAGCCGACGTTGAGAGCCGCGTTGACGTGAAGCTTGAACTCCTCTTTGGCTCGCAGGGCCGCCAGCATGGCGATGGCCGCGTACTGGCGCTCGGGGAGTGTCAGCACGGTGCGGGAGTAAAGGTTTCCGGTGATGTGCCGGGAGAGCTCATTGGCCAGCTCCTTGTCGAACTGGCGCCACATCAGGAAGGGCGGGTCCATCTTGATGCCTTTCCCGAACAGTTTCGCTGCCGTTTCCTGTGTTTTTTTGTTGATGTCGTCGCTCACGATGCTTCCTCCTCCTCGTTATTTCTTGATTTGTTTTCATTCATCCGGTTGCGCCGTATTTATTTGAACGGCGCGTTGGTGTCAAGTGTGAAGATGGGGTATTGGGTAATGGGTATTGGTAATTCAATTCCCAATTCCTAATTTCCCAGTACCCAGTACCCAATTTCCGGTTCCCGTGTCGTCATTTGACGACGAAGACGTCCCTGTCCCGGTCCTGGAAGAACAGGTAGTGCGCCCCCAGCTTGGCCTTGTTGATGCTCGCGAAGGCTCTCTCGCCCTCGAGCCTGCACAAATCGCAGCTGCGGCTCGGAATGATGACGGCGAAGATCCGGTTCCCGGTGCTTGCCATGGAGTCGATGGCGATGAAACCACCGCAGTCGTCGCAGATCCGTACCGTCTCCTCCTGCTGCTCGCGGATTCCGTCCGTGTCGTAGTAGATGTTGCGGTTGCGCCGCGCGTACTTGGCGCCCTTGACGATTCCGGCCTTGAAGCTCTCGCGCTTCTTCCAGAGATCGAGGATATCCTTCGTCGTCTCCCGGATGTACTTTGTGATCTCGCCGGACTGGCGGAGCGATTCGGGGTTGAAGTCCGGCTCGCGGACGTGGCTGTAGTCGAGGCCTGCCATGGCGAGGATGATCCCCACGTTGACGTAGGGCAGGGCCCCCTCGATGGAGTAGCCGCCCTCGAGGACAGCGATGTGCGGGTTGAGAAGCTCGTTGAGCCTCGCATAGCCCTGGGCGGAGAAGCGCATGTTCGTGATGGGGTCCGTGTAGTGGTTGTCCTGCCCCGCCGAGTTGATGACGAGGTCCGGCTTGAACTCCCCGATGATGGGCAGGATCAACTCCTCCAGCACGTAAAGGAACCCCTCGTCGGAGGTCTCCGGCGGCAGGGGGACGTTGATCGTCGTTCCCAGGGCATTGGGGCCGCCGAACTCGTCGGGGAAGCCCGAGCCCGGGTAGAGGGTCCTTCCGTCCTGGTGGATGGAGATGTAGAGCGTGTCCGGGTCGTGCCAGTAGATGTCCTGGGTGCCGTCGCCGTGGTGGCAATCCGTGTCGATGACGGCGACTCTCTTGTGGCCGTACTTGCGGCGGAAGTGCTCGATCATGACGGCCTCGATGTTGATGTTGCAGAAGCCGCGGGCGCCGTGGACGACGCGCATGGCGTGGTGCCCGGGGGGCCGGACGAGTGCGAAGGCATTGTCGACCTCGCCTGCGAGCACCTTCTCGGCCGCCGTGATGGCGCCGCCTGCCGAGATGAGGTGGGATTCGGTGATGACGCTCTTCGCGTCGGGTACACAGATGTGGATCCGGTTGATGTCCTCGATCGTGGCCAGTCCCGGCTTGTACTCCACGATGTTCTCGAAGTCGAGGAGCCCCTCCTCGAAGACCTGATCCTGCGTGTAGAGCAGGCGCTCCTCCCTTTCCGGGTGGGTGGGCGAGATGGCCCAGTCGAAGGCGGGGAAGAAGATGAGCCCCGTTTTTTTCAGCCCTTTCATGAGCGCTCCCCTCCTTTCCCGAACCTCGCGATCAGTCCCGGTTTGATCTGGGCCTTGAGGCGGATGTTCTTCCCGGTGGTGTAAAATCCCCGGACCATGTTGAATTCCTGGTCCTCGACGATCTCCACCTCGATGTCCGCCTCGCGGGCACCGAGCTTACGGGCCCTCTCCCGGAGCTTCTCCATGCCGATTCTGAGAATGTCTTTGCGGGTGAAGTGGTTGGGGATTTTCATCTGGAGCCCTTCCTCGGCGATGGTGAGGCTTCCCCGCTCCGTTTCGGCAAGCATCGTGACCTCCGCCGTTGTCCTTGCCAGGGCCGCGCCGAAGGCATTGGCCACCTCGGCATCCTGCGGGATCACGACCTGGCACCCCAGGATTTCTCCCAGCCTCGGCGCTACGGCTGCGGCTGGCCCGCCGACAATGAAGAGCCTTGCAGGGGCGAGCTTCTTTCCCTCCAGGAGTTCGTGGATCGTGTAGACGGGCTTGTTGTTGATTTCTTCAATCATGGCGCTGACCGCCGATGCCACAACCTGGCAGGCTTTCTCGAAGATCAAACGTGCCGCTTCCGGCACGGTGGTGTTCATTTTGCCGGCGATCTCCGCCACGGCCTCTTCCGCCTTTGCCCGGTCGCCGATTTCCGTCAGCCCCAGGACGATCATGGCGTCCGTCGGGGTGGGAAAGGGCCCGCCGAAGGCAGCCGCGGGGCCTTCCCGGCGGGGTCCGATACAGAGTTCCCCCTTGTCCACGCGGACCCGGCTGTCGCCCCCGAGACCGATGGATCTCGTCTTGAGGCCACGGATGAGCGTCTTGTGCCCCTCGATGGTCACACCCAGCGGCTCCAGCAGGGGAACTCCGTCAGCCAGCAGGGCGATGTCCGTCGTCGTGCCGCCCATGTCCATGGCGATGGCGTCGGAGCCGGAGCAGTCGGCGAGGCTCATGATCCCCATGACGCTTGCCGCCGGTCCCGACAGGATCGTCTGGACGGGCTGATCGGCCGATTGCCGGATCTCGAAGGTTCCCCCGTCGGCCTTGAGAATATAGATGGGTGCCTTGAGGCCCGTCCGGGCCGCAAACTCGAGGATCTCGCCCACGAACCGGCTGTAGAGGTCGAAGATCGAGGCGTTGAGGTAGGTCGTGGCGATGCGCCTGCGGAAGTTGAGGTTGCCCGACATCCGGTGGCCGAGGGAGACATGCCGGAAGTCGCCGCGGGCGACTTCGCCGATCTCGTTTTCGTGGGCAGGGTTGCGCGTGCTGAACTTTCCCACGACGCCCAGGTGGCCGATTCCGGCCCCCTTCAGCTCTGCTGCCGCTGCGGCGATCTCGCCCTTCTTCACCGGGGCCACCTCGATGCCGCGGTTGCTCATGTATCCCGCAACGAACCGTGTGTCGTCATTGACGCGCAGGGCCTCGGGCGCAAGGCCCGGGCCGCTGGCCACGAGCATGCCGACGCGGTCGATTTTGCCCTGGACGATGGCGTTGGTGGAGAGGGTGGTGCTGAAGACGACCCGCTCGATCGCGGCGGCGTCCTCGTCGCGGAGGATCTCGTCCATCACGCCGATAAGCGACGAGACGAGATGAAGCTGGTTCGTCGGGACTTTCGTTTTCTTCTTGACCTTGAAATTCTCGAGGAGAACGGCATCCGTGTGGGTGCCCCCGACGTCAATGCCGAGAATCATTGGGGCCTCCAACGGCCATGATTCGGGTATCAGGTGACAGGTATCAGGTGACAGGTGAAAAACGGCGGGGTTGTGGACTTCTCAGACAGGCAGCAAGCACCACGACGCAAGGAACGAATACTTGTTTCCTCTTTCCTGATACCTGATACCTGCGACCTGTTACCTAAGCCTGCTTCTGATGCCTCAGGCCTTGAGAGCTTGGGCGAGCCTAACACAAGCGGGTGCCATCGTCAATTCATCCTTCGGCTTTTCATCGGGCCCGTTATGCGCTATAAGATGGCGAAGGACCGGGGATCTTTAAGGCTTATGTGTTTGCGTTATAAACCTTTTTTGCAGGTTCTTTTCGATCTTGCGCCGGGCCTCAATGTGGCAGGGGGCGCCGTCAAGGATTGCCTCCTGGGGCGTCCCATCTCCGATGTGGATATCGTTTTCCCGCCCGAAGCAATGGGTATCGCCTTCCGTTTTGCCGAAATGACGGGCGCAACCCGGATCGTGCTGCGCCAGGACGAGCCTGGCAAGATGATGGAGCGGGTCATTGTCCGGCAAGGTGACGAATCCCTCCTCTTCGACTTTACCGCGTGCCGCGGGCCCTCCATCGAGAGCGACCTTGCCGGCCGGGATTTCACGTTGACGGCCATGGCGCTCCCGCTCGATGCCTTCTTGAGCGGAGACCTCTCCCGGCTCGTCGATCCCTTCGGCGGGCGCGCGGCCATCCGTGACAAAGAGATCAGTGCCCTCTCCGATGAGTCCTTCCGGCAGGACCCCCTGAGGCTCCTGCGGGCGTTCCGCATTGCCGCCGAGCTTGGTTTCACCATCCCTGGCGAGACACTCGAAAAGGTGATCCGCGACGGGGCGCTTCTCGGCACCGTGTCGGGCGAGCGGGTCCGCGATGAGATCTTCCGCATCCTCGAGATCGGCTCCTGCCATCCCTGCATCGAGGCGATGGACCGAGCCGGCCTTCTGGGGCAGGTATTTCCCGAGATGGCCGCAATGAAGGGCATTGAACAGGACGGCTACCACGCCCTCGATGTCTGGTCCCACACGATGCTCTGCCTGAAGGAGATGGAAAGCCTTCTCGGGAACCCCGGGGAGGAGTTCGGCGATGCCGGCGCCGATTTCCGGGATTACCTCACTGATGCTCTCGTCCGGGGCCGGAGCCGCGCGGCGCTTCTCAAGCTTGCCGTCCTCCTTCACGATGCCGGCAAGCCCGGCAAAGCGAGCCGGGACGTGGAGGGGCAAACCCATTTCTACGGTCATGCCGCAGCCGGCGAGGCTATAGCCGAGGCGGTCTCGGAGCGACTCAGGCTGGCAAAGGCCGAGCGGGACTATCTTAAGCTGCTCGTGGTCAACCACATGCATCTCGTCCACCTGACGGCCGGGACGTCCCGCACCCGAAGATCGGTCTTGCACTTTTTCAGGAAATACGGTGAAGATTACCGGGCGCTGCTTCTGCTCTTCGCGGCCGACACCCGCGCAACGGCGGGCCCGAAGATGACCCCGGATCGGGTCCGCCTTATCCGGGATGCGGTAACGGAAATGCTTCGGCTCTATGAAGAAGATTTGCGGCCCCGGATGCAGGCGCCGCCGCTTCTTACAGGCGGGGACCTGATCGACCGGTTCGGCGTCGAACCCGGCCCGCTCATCGGCGAGATTCTGCGCAACGTGGAGGATGCAAGGCTGGAAGGTCTTGTTTTAAATCGGGATTCCGCCCTGGAGTACGTGGCGGTTCTGCTGAAGGACAGAGGCTGAGAGGGTAAGAGGATGTGAGAATACTGGATTCATCCGTTTCTTTTCTTCCCCTTTTACCTTATCAACATATCAACTTATCAACTGATGTACCCTGTCGCGACGGAGGAGCGACCATGGCCAGGATGTCATTCGGGAAGCAAGGAAGCCGCGTCCGCACAACCACGACGGGACCCAAGCCCGCGGGGGAGAGATCCGTCGAGGACGTCGTCCGGGGGTTGAAGGAAGGCATGCAGAAGCCCCCCGGCGAGGACTACCGGGAGCGCTCGCTCGCCATCCACGGCCTGATCTGCGCGCGCTGTGCCCGGGAGTTTGACACCTCGAACCGGCACCTGCTCACGGTCCACCACAAGGACGGAAACCACCACAACAATCCACCTGACGGCAGCAACTGGGAGAACCTCTGCGTCTACTGCCACGACGATGCACACAGCCGGGAGCTGCTGGGCGACTACTACGATGGCAGGGGGACAAAGGAAAAGCACCTCGTCCATACAAGCGCCGCGGGCGGGGAAGACAGTCCGGGCCTGGCGAGCCTGGCCGACAAACTCAAAGAAGCCTTTGAAAAAAAAAGGAAAAAGTAACATTCCCGTCGTGATTCCTGATCCATCCGACATCGGACCGGATCGTACTCGCCCGGCGCCCGGGGAAAACGCGACCGCGATCTGCCGTTTCCCTCGTGACAGCTGCACTGTTGCGGATGGCCCGCCTGTGGATTTCCCGATTGAGATTTCCGGGGGCCGACCGGGCATGGCCGCATGACGGCAGTATCAGGGGAATCCCCGATTTAACTTGATTTCAAAGGATACCTGTGGTATGTGAGCACCGTTTTTCAGCACGCTTAACTAGGCCCTTTTGGACTCATGCTTCCGATTCGATGACAGTGCAGAAGACGTACCGGCGGAGTCGAGGGGGGTTCTAATACCAAGAGAGGAGGTACGGTCAGTGGAAGTATTAGCACAGGGAATTGGCCCGATCTTTACAGATCCGGATGCCGACAAGGCAAGAGCGTTTTTCAGGAAGAAGAGCCGCGCACTGATGCCCAAGGTCATGTCCGTAAAGGAGGCGGTGGAGAAGTTCGTTCATGACGGCGAGTATCTCTGCACCGGCGGTTTCGGCGCGAACAGGATTCCCGCGGCGGTTTGCCATGAGATTCTGAGGCAGGGCCGCAAGAACATGGGGTTTGCCGGTCACACATCAACCCACGATTTCCAGATTCTCTGCGCGGGCGAGGTATTCAACAAGCTCGACGTGGCCTACATCGTCGGCCTGGAAGCCCGAGGCCTTTCCCCCAACGCCAGAAAGTACATGGAGAGCGGGAAGGTGAACGTCTCCGAGTGGACGAACTACTCGCTGTCGGTGAGGTTCAAGGCCGCCGCTGCCGGCGTGTCCTTCTACCCGGCCCGCAACATCATGGGCACCGACACCTTCCATTACAGCGGCGCAAAGGTCATCGAGTGCCCCTTCACGGGGACCAAGTACGCGGCCATGCCCGCCATCTGGCCTGATGTCGCGGCCATTCATGTCCACGAGGCAGACATCTACGGCAACTGCCGCATCCGCGGCATCACCGTTTCGGACCTCGACTTGGCCCGTGCAGCCAAGCACCTCATCATCACCTGCGAGCGGCTGATCCAGAACGACGAGATCCGCAGGGATCCCAGCTTCACGTCGATCCCCTACTGGTGCGTCGACGCCGTCTGCGAAGTGCCCTACGGCAGCTACCCCGGGAACATGTACGGTGAGTACTTCTCCGACGAGGAGCACATCAAGGAGTGGCTCAAGGTGGAGGAGAACCCCGAGGAGTTCAAGAAGTTCCTCGACAGGAACATCTACAGCTGCAAGGATCACTTCGAATACATCGAGCGCAACGGCGGGATGCACAAGCTCCTGAAGCTTCGTGAGAAAGAATTCATGTTCTCGAAGGCGAGAGACTAGAAAGGAGGATGATAGAGCGTATGGCTGATTACAATACCATGGAATTGATGATTTGCACCGCCGCAAGAGAGCTCGAGGATGGAGCCTCCGTCGGTGTTGGTACCGGCGCCCCCTGCGCCGCCGCAATGCTTGCCCAGAAGGCCCATTCGCCGAACCTGGTGATTCTGTTTGAGGCGGGTGGCGCGGCCCCCCTGATTCCTGAAATGCCCATCTCCGTCGGCGACTCCCGGACAACCTGGAAGGCCGTCATGGCCAGCGGCATGTGCGAGATCATGGAGACGGCCTGCCGCGGCATGCTGGACTACACCTTCCTCGGCGGCGCCCAGATCGACATGTACGGCAACCTGAACTCGACCCGCATCGGGCCGGACCATCAGAAGCCCAAGGTCCGCTTCCCCGGCAGCGGCGGCGCCAACGACTTCGGCTCCTTCTGCTGGAGGATGATGGTCATGACGCCCCAGGACCCCAAGCGCTTCGCCGAGAAGTGCAGCTACGTCACCACCCCGGGCTGGCTCCAGGGCGGCGACTCCAGGGCCAAGAGCGGTCTTCCCCTCGGGGCGGGCCCCTACAAGATCCTCACCAATATGGCCGTCATGGACTTCGAGCCCGAGAGCAAGCGGATGAGAATTATCGCGATCAACCCCGGCTACTCGGAGAAGGACGTCCAGGACAACTGCGGCTTCGAGCTCCTGAAGGCGAAGAAGATCGTGGAGAACAAGCCGCCCACGAAGCACGAACTGGCCTTGCTGAGAGAGCAAATTGATCCTTACCGGTATGTTATAGGAAGATAACCTCTGACGGTAGGAGTTCAAAGAGTAAGGAGCCATGGCACCTCGGTGTCATGGCTCCTTTTTATTATCGGCAGCAGGGTCGTTCCCGCGGTGCGGAAAAGAAAAGGGTGGGGACGGCCCGGCCGTACCTCACCCCGATGTTTCGGACTGCAAGTGAAACTGTCCGTGGCGTATCTTACTTCTTGGGTTGAGCCGGTGCGGGAGCGGGAGCCGGTATCCCCTTCTCCGGGGCGGGGGAGCTCTTTTGTCCCGCCTTCTGCATTTCCTCGACCTCCTTGACCATACCCGAGGCCGAGAAATCCGATTCGCTCCGGTCGCCTTTCTTGGCGGCGGGTTTGGGGGCGTCGCTGCCTCCGCAGGCGGCAAGGGCCAGACTCAGGCAGAACACAAGGGCCATCAGGATCGCAACACGTTTCATGACATCTCCTCTTTCTGAAGTCCGACGATATTACCTTTCCCCGTCTTTTCTGACAAGAGATTTTTCCCGGAACGAACGATCGGGGCTGCCGGGCGTCATTTCAGGACGATGCGGGCATTGTCCTTCATGGTGACGAGTTTGTCCCCTACCGAGGTTCCGCAGAAGGCGCAGGTGTAGTCGTATTTTTCGCCTTGCG
>DCVI01000099.1 GCA_002327315.1 Syntrophaceae bacterium UBA2192
GGGGATTACTTAGGGGAATTTATTTGTTCTTCGTTGAGCTACAGGACAGTGGTGATTTTCAGGCAGAATGTTTCTGGACGGGTCAGAGAAACAAAAAGAGGGTCAACACCAGCTTTGCGCCGATTGCTGACCCTCTAAAAGCGAACTGTGGTTCGTTTTCTTATCTCGCGGGGAGACTGTTTATATAGCTTTCCAGTTGTGTGAAGAAATAAATATTAACGATTTGCATGGAGGTTTGATCATTCAGGAGACGGGCATAGTCATATCCGAAGGTGCTCGCGAGGAATTTGTCGAACTTGACTTTCAGCTTGGAATCCAACTCACGATAGAGAATCTGACCTGGTTGCTGCTTGGTGTCCCTGTGTTCCATGTAGATGGAATATTCTTTCTTCTCGTCAGGGTCCCAATAATAGAGTGATCCGTAGCCAGCTTTGTGACCCCATGTAGCGGAATCAGCGGAGTAGGGTTTGCATTTGGTCAGGATCTCCCGGTCGAAGTTGCCAAAGAGATGAAATTTGACGTCGGGGAATTTCTCCATGATCCTCGCGACGGTGTCAGCGTCGAATTTCCGGTTCTTTCCCAGAGACCCCAGAGCGACATAGTCGTGACCCTGATCGACGTAGATTTGAACTTCTCCCTCAGGGTCATCTTCACTATGGACGACAGGAATGGGCCACCTTTCCCTTGCAACATCCTTCTGCAGATAATCCTGGTGCCGCTGGTTATGCTCGGGGTTGTCGAACTTGTCGTCCAGATTGAAAACGTGGTCGAAGAGATGGCCATACCTTCTTAAGTAGAGCTTGTACTCGGTGATGGATATTTTCGATTTCCCCATGGCGACGGAATAGGCGCCGGAATCCATGATGAGAGAATCAATCATGTTCCTGTACAAGCTTGTCAGCTTATTGGCGTTTCCCTTGATATAGAAATAAGAGATCAAGACGTTTAATTTTATCGTCCCCTTGGTGATTTCGTGAAACATCCTGACCGTCTCTGCATCCACGACAGCGCAATAGAGTTTCATGCTGATGTCCTTATCGGGAGACTTTTTTTGCTTTCGTTTTGATATTGGGTTTCATCATCCCTGACAGCGCCGCCATGTACGTCAGCGCCCTATTGAAAAGTTCCTCGTTAATCCTTTCGAGATAATCTTTCTTTGCATCCTTGCTTGACAGGTTGGCGCTTTCGAAATGAGCTATGAGGTCTGCAAGGATCTTGTTCACGCTCTCACGACTGACCGTTATCTGCTGGTCTCTATCCCGAGAAAAGGTCATCTTGTCCATGACGAGAATCTCGAATGCACTCTTCTTCGCATCTCTGTCGGGAAAGCGGTCTAGAAAATTTTTGATCTTCTCCACGATTTTCACTTCCAACGCGTGTCGGTTGTAGCACGCTAGAAGCGCTGCCTGGTCGAATTCCGCAAAATCAATTCCGGCATCTTCAAGTCGCTGATAAGTCACGACAGTATCGATGTGTTCCTTCCAGAGAACTTCTTTCATGTCTTCCGTCGTGTCCGGAAAGGGATGTCTGGCAATAATCTCATTCAGAGAGGATGCGCGGACTGCATTCTTCATGCGGTCGAGCTCGAGCAATCTGTTCTTTCCGATGCTCGCGTACCTCATTGCAAACTCGCCCATGTTCGCCAATTGTCGTGCCTGCTGGAAATACCGGATATGACGGTCGCCGAAGCTTGTTCTCTTCCACTCGGTGTATTCGGATTTGCTATCCACAGTCGCTTCGACGTGGTTCAGGATTTGGCCAATGTTCACTAGAAAGTGGACGATGAACATTCCGGTATGGGCAACCATGGATTCGATGGAGTTGCACAAGTTGGTGATTTGCTGTTTTGCTTCATCAAGATATCTTGGAAGATATCTTGATCTGTTTCTTCCCTTGAGTCGGTCGAGCTTGTTCAGGTCAAAATGCTCATGCGCCCTCCTGATGACCTGGGGGGCGTACTCAACGTTCCTCATGAAACTTATCTTGTCGTGACCTGTAGTATCCATTCCCAAGGTGGGTGCGAACTCCTGCTCATCGACTACTTCAGGAACGAGAATTTTCGTTTGCTGCTTCTTCTCCAATGCTTTCTTCGCAGCGACCATTTTTTTAAATTTCCGAGAGGAACGAGAGATCTTCTTTTTCTTGGTCACAACTATCTCCTTCTGGACAATTGTTAAAAATATCTCACCACGAGAATTAATCTTTGCGCCGCTTTTCCTCGTAACGAATCTTTTCCCTCTCCCTGCATCCCTCAGGATCTTTTTCCCAGAGCTCCTTCTGCTTTGCCTTGGAAGCACACCCCTTGCAATATGCTTTCCCCTCCCTGGTAATCACGATAACTTTTTTGCAGTGCCTGCATCGACTGAACAGGTCTATGGGGGCATCCCTTAAAGCATCCAGGAACCCATTGACGATATTCAAATCCCTTCGCAAGAAACCAACCTTCTCTGATTCAAAGGAGAGAGTGACGGTATAAGCAGTTCCCCTGACCTTTAGGTCGTAGAATTTCTCTGGAGAGAAATAAGAAGTGGCCATGAGGTCTTGATATTCATGTATGGGGGATGATGGATCCTCGACTGCCTTGATCATCGATTCATGGGATTCTCTCTCTGGGAGAACATTCTCCTTAAAGTCAAAGAGCGCCTTTTTGAACTTCCTCCATACCGGCAGCAGGATCAAATGCCACTCGACCAACACCTTTCCCAGATCCATGTCTTCGAGATCCTCGGCGTCTGGTTGATTGATGGAGAGGGTATTCCTCATCAGGACTCCATGCAATTTCCAGAACAGCTCTGCCGCCGCTACTTTATCAGAGAGATATTTTTCTAATATGCCTTTCCTGTCCTTTTCGAGAAAATCCTCGACCAGCGTCTTGATATTCCTTCTTGCGTCAAATGGATATTTATTTTCAGTCGTTGTAGTTTTCATGGTTTGCAATCCCAACACCATGTATTCATTATTGTAAGCTATGTCAATAAGATATTTACCATGAAAGAATATTTATCGATCGATAATGCTAAATATTATGTAAAATACTTAAAATACAAGACTTTATTTACTTTATCGTCCATATTACTATAGTTGTTGTAAAGCGTCGGGTTAGAAAGGAGGGAAACAAGATCGTAAGGGTCAAGAACCACGACACAGATACAAATTCAACGGGATCAGAAGTTTTGATGCAATTACGTTTTGGGCGCTCCAGGATGACCCCCTGAGTCGGGCCTGCGAGGATGTTACCCCTGATCCTATGGGGTAATGAAAATGGAGGTAGGATCAAGACCGGTTGTTTATTTGACGCAGAGGGAAGTTGCTGGTAAATTTCGAGTCTCCCAGTCGACAGTGAAAAACTGGCGGGAGCGAGGGCTGCTCAGGTACTTCCAGGCACCAGGGTCCTCTAGGGTTCTCTATCCTATAGACGCAGTAGAGGAGCTGGAGCGGCAGTCCATCAAGCAGAAAAAGGAGGTGGTGACACTACCAGAAATCAAAAGGGAAAGACCGCGAGTACCTGCCAAACCGCAGAAGGAATGGAGGGTATGATGGTGGTCGAAGAAAAGAAAAGACGAAACAAGAATCACAACATGGTGCTGCGAGGTGTGACCTGGCACTTCGTAGCGAAAATCAACGGGAAAAAAGTCAAAAGAGCTCTTTCTCAGTCCATTACCGAAGCTCGGCGTCTTCGGGATGAGCTCCTTCGGGAGATCGTGCTTCATGGGGACATACCTACAAGAAAACAGGAGAGCAGCGCTGGTGTCCTATTCGGCGAATTCGCTCTCAAGTGGGCAAAGATCATTGAAAAGAAGGTCAGGATCTCCACCATGAGGGATTACCGCATCAGTATGAATTCTTGTATCTTGCCGAGATTCGGGGACACTCCTATCGCCGACATAGGGTATCTTGATGTGGAAACCTTCATCTCGGAACTGGGTTGTTCAGCGAAGCGGATCAACAACGTACTGGTGCCGATGAGAGGGGTATTCAGACTTGCCGAGAAGAGCGGAATCATCTCGACCAACATCATGAAAATGGTCGAAAACCGGAGGACGGAGAAACCCCAGATCAATCCGATGTCACTCGATGAGGTCAACGCATTCTTGGCCAAAGTGAATCCCTACTACAGACCATTTTTCGAGGTTGCTTTTTTTACAGGTATGAGAGGGGGCGAAATGTCGGCGCTGAAGTGGGTGAACGTTGACTTTGAAAAAAAGGTTATCCGGATTGTGGAGACTAGGGTCTATGGGGTTGAAGGAATGCCGAAGACGTCGGGTTCTTACAGGGATGTGGATATACTTCCCATGACGATGAGGGCGCTCAAAGACCAAGCTGCAAGCTCGAAGTTAAAAAGCCCCTATGTGTTTTTGAATGAGGAAGGAAAACCCATCGAGGTGGAGACGTTGAGGAAAAATGCATGGTCGAAAGGTCTCAAGCACGCCAAGATTCCCTACCGCCCCATGATTCAGACGAGACACACCTTCGCCACCTTGATGATTTTATCGGGGGAGAACCTGGGGTGGGTGCAGAAAATGATGGGGCACAAGTCCCTCAAGATGATCATCAACAATTACTTCTCGCACATTCCGAATCTCACCCACAGAGACGGCACTTTATTCGTTCAGGAGTACGAAAAAAAATTCTCCGGGGACCCCAAAAGGACCCCAGAGAGCAAAATTGAAACGTAAGTTATTGAAATTACTGGTGGAGGCGGCGGGAGTCGAACCCGCGTCCGGAAATCTTCAGCTGCAGCTTCTACACGCTTAGTCCCCGATTTAAGGTTCGCCTCGGAGGCCTCCCGGGGACGGGATCCCTCGTCGGCTATCCTGTGTTTGGTTTCGCCTCACCCGCCACAGGAGATCAGGGTCGGCTATCCTGGCTGATTTTACGCCCTGTTCGAGCCGTCAGGAAAACCCGGCAGGACGAGGCTACTTAAGCAGCCTGTGCGTAAACGTAGTCGTTGGCGTTTACAGTTTTTCTACCTGTTTAAGGAGCCCGGTAGAAACCTCCGCGTGCGACTGTCAACATCAATTATCCCCGTCGAAACCGTGGCGCCCCCACTTGTACATCGGCAAGGAACAATTTCATCTTTAATTTAGCCTGCCTGCATCGGGAAGTCAAGCAGGGATACGGAACAGGCTACCGGTCGGGGATCTCCATCTCGAGGATGGCCGAGCTGAGGGACTTGCCGTGAGGGTCCAGCGCAAGCGACCGGGTGACCCCTCCTCCGAGGGCCTCCTGGAGGACAAAGTTGAGCGCTTCGATGTTCGGCATCTCGTATCGGGCGACTCCCCCTCTGACAAGCCCCGCAAAATGGGCCTTCACGCGCTTCGCCGTGACATGGCGCACCAGGTGCGGGTAATCCTCGGCAAGGAAAGCGATTACCGAGATGTTGGCTGTGTTCCCCTTGTCGCCGGCCCGGGCGTGGGCGATGTCTCTCAGTTTCATGTCAGATCTCCTCGATGTGGAGGGTTGTCTTGATCAGGGAGCGCGGGATCAGCACGGAGAGCATGGCGATGACCTCCCGGACGGCTTTCGACGCTCCTCCTCCCCCGGCAGGCCCGTTGGTGTATAGAGTCTCCACCTCGTTGCCGATTCGGAGGGCCTCGTCCGGGGTGCGGGTCCTGCCTGCCACCCGCAGGCGAACTTCGTAAGGCTCCCCCGTGTTGCGGGTTATGTCTTGCCCGTGAAGCGCATCGACACCGATGAGTTCTGTGCGGATCTCGTCATAACGGATACCCGCGAGCTCCAGGCGCTCGAGGACAATGTCCCTCGCGAGTTTCGCCCGGGCGACGGCCCCGGCGCCGCCGTAGCTGATCTGCCCCTCCCCGATGAAGCCGTCCAGGCAGCCGATACAGACCTTGAGGGAGTCTGTCCGAGGACATCCCCGGCCGCCACGGACCGTTACGGCATCTTCTCCTGACGCTTCAATCTTGACCCCCGTGAAGTCCGCCACCACGTCCGGCGTGATGTACTGCGAGGGGTCGTGGATTTCGTAGAGGAGTTGCTCCTTGCAGGTGGCCGGAGTCACGCGGCCGCCGGAGCCCTTCACTTTGGTGATGACGGCCGAGCCATCTTCCGACACCTCGGCGACGGGATAACCGAGCCGGGCCAGATCGGGCACGTCCTTGAGACCCGGGACGGCAAAATACCCCCCCGTCACCTGGCCTGCGCACTCCAGGAGATGGCCCACAACGGTGCCCTGCCCCAGGCGATCCCAGTCGTACGGACGCCAGCCGAATTCGAACATAAGCGGCGCGAGAAACAGGGAGGGATCGGCAACACGGCCCGTGATGACGACATCGGCGCCCTTCTGCAGGGCTTCGCTCAGGGGCTCTGCGCCCAGGTAGGCATTGGCCGAGACGAGCCGGTCCTTGAGCCCCGAGACCCGCTCGCCGGTTTCCACGATGATGGGATTTTCCCGCAGGATCGGATCGAGGACGTCGTCACCGGTAACGGCCGCCAGCTTCAATCCCCTGATACCGAGCTGCATTGCCTTCTTGCGGGTGGCCTCGAGGGCGCCCAGGGGGTTTGCCGCGCCCATGTTGGTGATGATTTTGATTCCCCGCTCCCGGCAGGCCGGAAGGACAGCTTCCATTCGTCTCCCGAGAAGCTCGTCGAAACCTTTCGCGGGATCGCGCCGGCGGGCCTGCAGGGCCAGCGCGATGGTCCGCTCCGCCAGGCACTCGAAGACGAGGTAACGGATCTTCCCCTTTTCGGCCAGCTCCACTGCCGGCTCGATCCGGTCCCCCGCGTAACCCGCCCCGCAGCCGATTCGTATTGTTTTCATCCCTGCGCCTCAAAAAAAGGCCGGAGGCGATGGCCTCCAGCTTCCTGTTCCTTGACGAATCCCGGGCCACCGGCCGATCAGCGGCTTCTTCCCCGGATGGCCCGCTCCATCTCCCGCTTGTCCGTCCGTTTCTTCAGGTCCTGGCGCCGATCGTGAGTCTTCTTGCCGCGGCCCACGCCGAGCAGGATCTTCACCTTGCCGTTCTTGAAGTAGGCCTTGAGCGGGATGACTGTCTGCCCCCTTTCCTGGGTCCTGCTGTAGAGTTTCCGGATCTCCTGCTTGTGCAGCAGGAGTTTGCGGACTCGCAGGGGGTCGTGGTTCATGATGTTGCCGAAGGTATAGGGGCTGATGTTCATTTCGTAGAGGTAGACCTCTCCGTTCTTCACCCGGGCGAAGCTGTCCGTCAGGTTCCCTTTCCCCTCGCGGAGGGCCTTGACCTCGGTGCCCACGAGAGCGATACCCGCCTCGTAGGTGTCCTCGATCTCGAAATTCAACCGGGCTGTCTTGTTCCGGCAGATCGGCTTTTCGCCTGATTCCTTCTTAGCCACCTTGACTCCCTCGGGGCATGTAGTCCGTCTTCACGCGTTTCATGGCACGGAAGAGGTTGTCCCGTATGAGACGATTGTCTTTCTCCAGCTCGTTGAGCAGCTCCTTGATGTAGCGCCTCCGGGAATTCCCGCTCGTGGGACACCGGTTTGAGGCGACGGGGAACCGCCGCTCCCTGGCGAATTTCTTGACCAGTTCCTCGCGGATGTAAGCCAGCGGGCGGATGATGTGAAGCGTCCCCCCGAAGATCTGCTGCTTCGGCATCATGGTGCTGATCTCGCGGCTGTAGAACATGTTCAGCAGCAGCGTCTCGATCATGTCGTCTCGATGATGGGCCAGGGCGATCTTGTTGCAGCCCCGCTCAGCGGCGATCTCGAAGATGCGTCGGCGCCTCAGCCGCGAGCACAGAAAGCACGGGTTCTTCCTGTTGTAATCGCTGTGCGACAGGGGCCCGATGTCCGTCCGGTCGATCACGCAGTCGATTTCCGATTCTTGGAGGTAGGATTCGAGCCGGGCGCTGTCCTCGCCGCTCCCGTCAAATCCCAGATCGATATGTACCGCCAGAATGGCGTAGTCCCCGGGGGTGGAGTACTTCGGGGTCCGCAACAGGTCGAGGAGGGCCATGCTGTCCGTCCCCCCCGAGACCCCAACGAGGATGCGGTCGCCCGGCTCGATCATGCCGTAGTCCCTCGAGGCGGTCTCAAACCACTTATTGAGGTGATTGTGAAGCCTTGTTCTTTTCTGGCCGTTTGGTTGCCCGTCGTTCACCGGAACGTTCCTTGCCCTGAATCCGCTTTTCCCGGCAATTTATACCACATCGGCAGGACGAATCAAACACCAATCGGATGGACACGGCCCCACTTCGGCTTGCAAAATGGCGGCGGATGCGTTAATAGACCGGCAGAAAATAAGACCGTCCCGGTCATTCCCGCGGAGGCGGGAATCCACGGGGGATGGATGCCGGATCGAGTCCGGTATGACATTTTTTTCGTATCAACGGGGGCTGCGTTAAAGGAAGAAGATTATTCCCCCTCACCCCTGCCCTCTCCCACGATGGGGAGAGGGGGTCACTGGCGGAAGAAGAATATTCACCCTCACCTCAATCCTCTCCCCTCAAGGGAGAGTAAGACTAAGGAAGGGGTTATTTTACAGGAGGAGACATGAGCGAAATCATCCGGGTACATGCGCGGGAGATCCTCGACTCGCGGGGAAACCCCACCGTCGAGGCGGAGGTCATGCTGTTGTCGGGAACCATCGGCAGGGCCGCGGTGCCCTCCGGGGCTTCCACGGGTGAGCGCGAGGCCCTGGAGCTTCGCGACGGCAACAAGGAGCGCTACCTCGGCAAAGGCGTCCAGAAGGCCGTGCAGAATGTCATCCTGAAGATCGGCCCCGAGATCGTCGGGATGGACGTCCTCGAGCAGCGAAGGCTCGACTACACGATGATCGAACTGGATGGGACGGAGACCAAGCGCGCCCTCGGGGCCAACGCCATCCTGGCCGTGTCGCTTGCCTGCGCCCGGGCGGCCGCAGAGAGAATCGGGATGCCCCTGTACCGTTACATCGGCGGGGTGTCGGCAAAGGACATTCCCGTCCCCATGGTCAACATCGTCAACGGCGGCATGCACGCCGACAACAACGTGGACATCCAGGAGTTCATGATCATGCCCGTCGGGGCCCGGAGCTTCAGGGAGGGGATCCGCATGTGCGCCGAGGTCTTCCACAACCTGCGCTCTGTCCTCAAGGCAAAGGGATACAACACCTCCGTGGGCGATGAGGGCGGCTTTGCGCCCAACCTGAAGTCCAACGAGGAAGCCCTGGTCCTCATCGTCGAGGCGATCAAGAAGGCCGGATACGAGCCCGGCGGCAACGTCTGCATCGCCCTGGACGCGGCGGCCAGCTCCTTCTACCAGAAGGGCAAGTACATCCTGGCGGCCGAGAAAAAGCCGCAGAAGGACGCCGAGGAGATGGTCAAGTTCTACGGCGGGCTCATCAAGAAGTACCCCATTATCTCGATCGAGGACGGCCTGGCCGAGGGCGATTGGGACGGATGGAAGCTGATGACGGAGGAACTGGGAAAGAAGGTCCAGATCGTCGGCGACGACATCTTTGTGACGAACAAGAAGATCCTCGAGAAGGGCATCGCCCTGGGGATCGCCAACTCGGTCCTCATCAAGCTCAACCAGATCGGCACGCTGACGGAGACCCTCGAGACGATCGAGATGGCCAAGACGGCGGGCTACACGACCGTCGTCTCCCACCGCTCGGGCGAGACGGAAGACACCACCATGGCCGATGTAGCCGTGGCCATGAATTGCGGCCAGATCAAGAGCGGCTCCGTCTCCCGCAGCGAGCGTCTCGCCAAGTACAACCGCCTGCTGCGCATCGAGGAGGAATTGGGCCCCGCTTCCGTCTACCGGGGACGCAAGGCGCTGTACAGTATCAAATAGGGATTCATGGCTTCAGGCTTCCGGCTTCCGGAAAAACAACAGCCCGTTTCGCATATCGCGAAACGGGCTGTTTCATGTCAAATCCCCCTGGCCCCTGTACTCTGAACCCTGGTCTCACAGGAACCGGAATATCCTCTGCCTCAATGCCTCGATCCTCCCCTTGTTCTCCGTGAGGGAGTAGAAGGTCCGGGTCTCCTTCTTTTCCTTCCGCTCCACGGCTTTGAGGATCTCCTCGTCCAGCAGCGCCTTCACGGCGTTCTGGTAGTTGGAAACACTCTGGGCCTCGTTTCGGAGGATCTCCCCTTTCTTGAACATCCGGCTGCCGAGCTTCTGCACCAGCTTGAGGAACTCCTTGTCGGTGCGCATGTCTTTCTTCAGATAGGACGAGCCTCTCGTGACGACCCAGTAGGATTCGATGTAGTTCTGGATGAGACCGGCATAGGGCCGCAGATTCGTCCGCCCTTTCCCTTTCACCTCTATCCAGGCTTCATCCCCTTTCTCCAGGCCGGCGACCATTCCCCGGTCCAGCAGGTAGGCCAGGGCCTCGTGGACCTCTTCGGCGTCGCCCTTACGGTGGTCGAAGATGAACTCGTGCCGGAAGAGGCGCTTGAAGAACTTGTAATCCTCCATGAGCGTAACCAGCGGGATCGCATCGTCGCTTTCCGACAGGATGGAAGCCGCCACGAAGGACAGCGGCACAAAGAAGTGCAGGATGTTGTTCTTGTAGTACTCCAGGTGAAGTCGCTTCTCCTCGTCGAGGGAGAAGACGACCTCGGCAAACTCGTCCTCCTCGCCCTCCTCGGCGCCCATCTCGGAGATGACCCCCATGGATTTGAACTGTTCGATGGCATCCTGAATGGCCCGTTCCGGGTTGGCGAAGGTGGACGCAATCGGTACGCCGCGGGCGGCCAGGTAGTGAAACAGCTCGTGGATGATCTCCAGCAGATCGTTGCGGGTCAGGCCCCGCTTATAGTGACACAGCAGCGCCGCCGCCACGAGCGCGAAGGGGGTCACCACGGAGATCCGGCTGATCTCGCTGACGACCTCGTAGCTGATCTTCCGGTAGAGGCTCCGGCGCTCATCCGTGCCCGAGGCCTCCAGCGGATTGTCCTGGACCTGCAGGTACGAATGCATGTAGATCGGCTCGCCCACATTCACGTAGACGCGCCCGTAACGCTTGTCGAGGAGCTTGCTGCTCTTGATGACGGAGCTGGCCTTCTCCTTCTCCTTCGCGGCGCCCCCCAGCTCCTGGAGATAGGACTTCTCCTCCATGACCCGGTCATACCCGATGAACACGGGGATGACGGCCACGTCCCGGTGCAGCTCCGTGCAGGCCTGGATGACCATGGAGAGCATCCCGAACTTCGGCATGACCATCTTGCCCGTGCGGCTGCGCCCCCCCTCGATGAAGAACTCGATGGGGTGCCCCTCCCGCAGCATCGTCCGGATATAGGTTTCCATGACGTGACGGTAGACGACATTGCCGCCGAAGGTCCGGCGGATGAAAAAAGCCCCTGCCTTGCGGAAGATGTGCCCGAGGGGCCAGAACATGAGGTTCGTCCCGGCCGCGATGAAGGGCAGCGGGATATTGTGTTTGTAGAATACGTAAGACAAGAGCAGGTAATCGATGTGGCTGCGGTGGCAGGGAATGATGACGCAGGGCATGCGCCGCGAGATCTCACGGATGCGTGTGAGACCCTCCCGGTCGACAACGACCCCGTCATAGACATTGTTCCAGAGCCAGGTGAGAACCTTCTCCCACAACTCGACGTAGAAATCGCTGTAGTCGGCAGCGATCTCTTCGAGATACCTCCCGGCCTGCTTCCGGATCGAGGCGAAGTCTTTCTTCGTTGCCGCGGCGTGTTGCTCCATGAAGCGAACGAGTTCGTCGTCGCGGAGCGTCATGCCCATGATCTCCTCGCGGGCCTTGACGCGGGGCCCCAGGGCAGCACGCGTCTCGCGGTCGATCCGGCCGATGAGCTCGCCTCTCAGCGCGCCGGCGAGCTCCAACGGGTTTCCGCCGGCCGCCTCCTTGAGCAGGAGGGAGAGGTCGGCCGGCTCCGCTGCGATGACGGAAGTCCGGTTCTTGTATCGGACAAAGGCGATGAGACGCCTCAGCCAGCCGGGATGTTCCTGGTCGCCGAAGAAGATTTCCACCAGGGGGCGTTCCTTTTTCTCGCGGCGCGGACCGTAGGTGACGGCCACGGGGACGATGCTGACGGGAACGTCGAGAGCCCGCTGGGCGCTCAGGAGCTGTGCGACAGGGTCCGCGGCATCATCGCGCTCGGAGCCGCGAAGATAGATCACGGAACTCACCCGGAGGCGGGTGAGGCGGTCGAGGTCCCCCGTGGACCCCGGATCGGCAGGACGGCTTCCCAGCAGGGAGCGGACGTGCTTCGTCGCCTTTCTCCAAAGCGGCGATTTCGTTCCGTGGAAATAAAGGGGCTGCGGGATGTTCTTCCTCAGGCCGAGATCGTGGAGGATGAGGCTGTTGAAACGGCTGCGGTATTTCAGCGCGTAAACGACAACCCCTCTTTCGGAAAGCCCTTTCAGGGCCTGCTCACACTCGGGGGCCAATTCCACTTTGGAGAGATATCGCGAGAAAAACCGGTAAAACGAAAGGGTGATTTTCTCCCCGGCGTTCCCGCCGGGAGGATCCTCGACGCCGGCAGGCATGCGGTGGGGGTCCTGACTCATGGCGCCTCCGGTGTCAATTCGCTACTTCGAAGTCATCCGTAAACTTCCGCCGCATGGTCTCCCTGACAAAAAACTCGATTTCGGAAGCCATGTTGAAGGACATGATCCGGTCGACCAGCTTGCGGCACTCCTTCACCGTGACGGCCCGGATGACCTTCTTGATCCGGGGGATCACCAGCGCGTTCATGCTCAACTCGTCGAGACCGAGGCCAAGCAGGACCATGGTGTAGACGGGCTCGCCCGCCATCTCCCCGCACATGGCCACCTCGATACCCGCCTTGTGTCCCGCCTCCACCACCTGGCGGATGAGCTTGAGCACCGCCGGGTGCAGGGGTTCGTAGAGGTAACTGACCCTCTCGTTTACCCGGTCGATGGCCAGGGTGTACTGGATGAGGTCGTTGGTGCCGATGCTGAAGAAGTCCACCTCTTTGGCAAGATCCTCGGCGATGAGCGCTGCCGAGGGGACCTCCATCATGATCCCGATCTTGACGTCCTTTCCGTAGGGAATGCCGTCGCGTTTGAGCTCCTTCTTCACCTCGTTGAAGATCCTCTTGGTCTCCAGCAGCTCCTCCATGCCAGAGATCATGGGGAAGAGCACCTTCGTTTTCCCGTAGGCGCTGGCCCTCAGGATGGCCCTGAGCTGGACCTTGAAGAGATCCACCTCCCTCAGGCAGAACCGGATGGCCCTCAGGCCCATGACGGGGTTCATCTCGGCGGCAAGCCGCGGGTCGGAGATGAACTTGTCGCCGCCCAGGTCGAACGTGCGGATCGTGGAGAAGCGGATTCCCTTCGATTCGACGATCTTCTTGTAGGTGCAGAAATGCTCTTCCTCGGTGGGAAGGCGGTCCCGGTTGATGTAGATGAACTCCGTCCGGTACAGCCCGATCCCGTCGGTGCCGTGATGCACGGCCGAGGCAATCTCCTCGGTGAACTCGATGTTGGCCCCGATGAGCACCCGGTGCTTATCGAGCGTCGTGGCCGTCTTTCGGGCGTGCTTGAGGAGGCTGTCCTCGATCGTTTCGTAGTGCCTTTTTTTCAGCTCGTATCGGCGAATGATCTCCGGGTCGGGGTTGACGATGACGGCCCCCGCCGTCCCGTCGACGATGACGATGTCCCCCGTCTTGGCCTCCGTCGTGATCTTCTCGATCCCGACGACAGCCGGGATCTCGTAGGCCCGGGCCACGATGGTCGTGTGGGAGGTCTTACCGCCCATGTCCGTGGCGAATCCCTGGATCTTTTCCACCTTCATCTGCATCGTATCGGCGGGAGAAAGATCGCGGGCAATGATGATGGCGTTATCGCCGATCCCGGAGACGGTCTCGTGGTGGACCCCCGCCAGGTTTCTCAATATTCTCTGGCCGGCATACTCCACGTCGCTGATCCGCTCGCGCAGGTACTCGTCATCGACCTTGCTGAAGACGTCGCGATACTTGTCGAGGGTCATCCGCAGGGCCCACTCGGCGTTGACCCCCTTGTCCTCGATGTTCTGGATCGTCTGCCGGATGAGCATCTTGTCCTTGAGGATCATGATGTGGACGTCGAGGATGTAGAGCGTTTCCAGGCCTTCCTGGTCCTTGAACTTGCGCTTGATCTCCAGCAGCTGGTTCTCGGAGTCCTTGAGGGCCTTGCGGAGCCGGCGGATCTCGTCAGCAACAAGGCTCTTGTCCTCGAGCTGATAACGGGAGATGGGGGCATCGACACGCCGGATCAGGTGGGCCACACCGATGGCAATCCCGGGGGAGACGCCGAGTCCCTGCAGGACGACGGTTCTTTTGGGTTCGCCGGGGTTCATGCAGCCTCTCCGAACTTGTCATCGACGAGTTTTGCAATGCTGTTCACGGCTTCCCGCGCATCGTCCCCATCGGCCCGCACCACGATCCGACTGTCCTTCGGGCAGGCCAGGGTGAGGATGTCCAGGAGGCTTCTCGCGTCGACCTGGTTTCCGTCCCTCTCCAGGTATACGCTCGACCGGTAGCGCTCCAGCACCCGGACGATCATGGCCGCCGAGCGTGCGTGAAGACCGAGTTCATTCTTGATCGTGAGGGTTTTTTGAACAATCATCGCATCATCACAACGGCAAAAAGCGTCACCGACCCGTAAAGGATCGCCAGGGGGGAAAGCCCCTTTCTCACGGCCAGGAAACTGGCCAGGACCACCAGAAGGCCTCCGATCTGCCCCGGCAGGCCGGGCTGAAACAACTCCTGAGTCGCTCCTGCCGCAGAGGCCAGATAAGCCGCGCCCCCCAGGAGGATCGTGGAGCACCACCGGAGTCGCCTTGACATGGAGGGCAGCTCCAGGCTCCGGATGAACTCAACGGCACTCTTGCCCTGCTGCCAGCCTGTGATGAACCCCCGGACCCGCACCCAGAGATGGACCGGGTTGTAGAGGATCAGGAACAGGAGCGGGGCAAGGATAAAACCCTTGACCGCAAGGCAGACGGCCGCAATGCCTGAGAACGGCCTGAGGGAACCCCAGAAGAAGGGGTCCCCGATCGCTGCGTAAGGACCCATGAGGGCATTCTTCAGATCGGCCGTCTCCGAGAACCGGCCTTCGGCTTCGAGCCGGCTGACCGTTCCGATAATGGGCGCAGCCATATAGGGATGGGTATTGAACCGCTGCAGGTGTCTGGCGAGGAGGGCCGATGTTTCACGTTGCCCGGGCTCAGCCTCCGCCGCTGCAAGGGGAGCGATGGCATAGGCAAAGCCGAGACCCTGCATCCGCGAGACGTTCCATGAGGATTGTATCAAGAGCGATCTCGAGAATATCGTTAAGAGTATTTTCCTCTTCAACACTTGACCGATGCCGATTCATTGCTAAATTTACTGAATAAAAAATGTTCGGCGGACGCGCTCGCGCGCAGGATTTTATTAACACGAACCGGGGTATTAGTCAATGAATCTAAGCGGCAACCCCTGAATGGCGTTTCTGAAACAACCCGGCCGCTTCTGCAGAAAACCTCAATCACTGCGGGTTCAACTCCCCGCAGCGTGGTTTCGGGTCGTGCATCTCATTCAGGCGATCTGCCGTTGATTTTGCCTTGACAGGCCTTATTATTTCTGTTAATTACGCCTGCTGACAGAATAAAAGGATAGGTTAGTCCGAGCCATCTCACGCGGGATGGCCGATTTTTTGCGGGGACCAGGAAAATCCCGGATTTGACGATCCGGTTTTTTTGCACTCATTCTAAACAACGTGAAAACATAAGGGAGGTGTAGGTACCGTGGTTTGCCAGACTATCAAAACGGGTGTCGAGTGTGCGTTCATGACGAAGAACGGCTGCGGCTTCATAGGCGCCAGCTGCCTGAAGATCGTGGAGCAGTGCGAGGGATGCGGGAAAGTGATCGAGTACTCGGCCGATAAGTATTGCATGATCTACCCCAACCCGGCGGGCAAGTGGTCCGTGGGTGGATGCCCCCAGGCGACGCACAAGAAGGCCGTCAAAGAGGAGTCGGCTCAGAAGGTCAACCCCCTCAAGGCTTCCAAGAGAGCCGCAAAGAAATAACGCCGATTCGCGGGCGATCCCGCCCGAACCCGGCTGCAAAGGTAAAAAAAGCCGGTCCGCTGGGGATATCCCCTGCGGAGCGTCTTTTTGCGTCTCGTTGCCGTTCAGCTCAACAGATCCCGGATGGCTTTCAACTCCTGCTTGATCGACCGGAGCTTCTCCCGGCATTGCTCGTCGGCGGCGCTGTCCTCCGGCGCTTCCCGGTGAAGTTCCTGAATCTTTTTTTTCGCGCCGGCGATGGTGAAGCGGTCCCGGTAGAGGAGGTTTCTGATGAGGGCCAGCGCCTCGAGGTCCTTTCGCCGGTAGAGGCGCTGCTCGGACTTTGTGCGGATGGGTTTGACCGTTTTGAATTCAGTCTCCCAGTAGCGGACGACGTAAGGCTCCACGCCCAAGATCTTGCCGACCTCGCCGATGCGGAAATACGTCTTATCGGGTATCTCGATGTCCATGGGACAACCTCTCACCGGAAGATGCCCGTCGGGAAGCTGCTCCCATCCTCAGCGGAGAGGATTGTTGCGTCTCGCCTATTTGTTGTTCAAGGCTTTCTTGAGGACCTGGCTGGACTTGAACGTGAGCACCCGCCGGGCCGATATCTCGATCTCCGCGCCCGTCTGGGGATTGCGGCCCCTGCGGGAATTCTTGTCCTTGACGATGAAATTACCGAACCCCGAGATCTTGACCTTGTCCCCTTTGGCTAGCTCATCCTTCATGATGTCAAAGACCGACTCCACAATCCGGGCCGAATCCTTCTTCGAAAATCCCAGCCTGTCGCAGACATTCTGAATGATGTCTATCTTCGTCATCGCCATCCTCCTCTTTTCCTTGCCTCGATATCCTGTTAGCCTTCCCCCCTGATCCTCGCACCGGTCGATTCCACGATCCTCTTTACGACCCGGCCGTGAACCTGACCGGTTTCATCGTCGGTAAGCGTCCTCGAAGGAGATCGATAGGTAAACCGAAGGCCGAGACTCTTCATGCCTTCAGGAATGCCCTTTCCGCTATATACATCAAAAACATCAGCCGTTTCAAGCAATTCTTCCCCTGCCTCCCTCACGAGGGAGAGCATCCCTGCCGCATCCACATCCGATTCGACGAGGAATGCCACGTCGCGGATCATGGAGGGGAACCGGGAGTACTCCCGGTAGCGGATTGCAGCATCCCCCCGGCCCTTCAGGGGTTCCGACTCGATCTCAAGGACAAAGGCCCGGTTGCGCAGATCCATGCGCCCGAGGGCATCGGGATGGAGCTCCCCGAGGCAGCCGATCTCCCTGTCACCGAGGTATACCCGTGCCGCCCTTCCCGGATGGAGATAGGGGATGGCCGTGTCGGGCACGAAGCGCAGACCCGCCAGGCGCAGGCTGGAAGCCAGGTTTTCGAGCGACCCCTTGAGATCGTAAAAATCGGCTGCAAGACCGGGGAAATTCCAGTTCTCCCCGTAGCGCGCGCCTGTCAGGAGAAGGGCAAGCTTGTCCACCTCGCGCGGCAGTTCCCCCTGGCCGCGGGCAATAAAGATCTTTCCCAGCTCGAAGAGCTTGAGGTCCGGGGATCCGGCGTTGACGTTTCGCCTCATCGTGTCCAGGAGCCCGTAGAGAAGTGTCGAGCGCATGACGGCCTGGTCCTCGGTGAGCGGATTGGCGATCCGTACGAACCGGCGGCGCTCATCCGTCCCGGGCAGCGCGAGCACGTCGGCCGACTGCTCGGAGATGAAGCTGTAGTTGAGAACCTCCGTGTACCCCTGGCCGTTCAGCGCCGTCCGGACAGCCGACTCGAATTCCCTCTTCCGGTCGTGGATGTCCCCGGGCGCCGGGATGGGGGGGATCGTCACGGGAATCCTGTCATAGCCGTGAAGCCGGGCGATTTCCTCGATGAGATCGATTTCCCGCCAGAGATCGACGCGGAAGGTCGGCGGGGTCACGGACAGAACCCCCTTGCCCTGCGTCTTCACGGCCATCTC
>DCVI01000074.1 GCA_002327315.1 Syntrophaceae bacterium UBA2192
TTCCCGAGATGAAGGAAGACCCCTGCGCCATCGAGATCAAGTACGGCCAGGGCGCCAAGCCCGGCGACGGGGGCCTTTTGATGTGGTACAAGGTCAACAGCCTCATCGCCAGGGTTCGCGGCGTGCCTGCGGGAGTGAGCCTCCCGAGCCCGCCGACGCATCAGACGAAGTACTCCATCGAGGAATCCGTGGCCAAGATGATCCAGTCCATGTACATGGCCTGGGGGTTCCGGGTCCCCGTGTACCCCAAGATCTCCGCCACGAGCACCACCAACGCCGTCCTCAACAACCTGACACGCAACCCTTATGCGGGGGGGCTTGCCATCGACGGCGAAGACGGCGGCACCGGGGCGGCTTATAACGTTTCCATGGACCACATGGGCTACCCCATCGCGAGCAACATCCGCGACGCCTATCTCAACCTCACCACGATCGGCAGGCAGAACGAGATCCCGCTTTTTGCCGCCGGCGGCATCGGCAAGAACGGCAATCTTGCCGCCAATGCTGCAGCCCTGATCATGCTGGGCGCAAGCGGCGTCCAGATCGGCAAGTACGCCATGCAGGCCGCAGCCGGCTGCCTGGGCTCGGAGACGGACCGCTGCAATGTCTGCAACATCGGTCTGTGCCCCAAGGGGATCACATCCCAGGATCCGCGGCTGTACCGCAGGCTCGACCCGGAAAAAGTCGCCGAGAGGCTCGTGGACATGTACCTCAGCTTCGACATGGAGCTGAAAAAGGTCGTGGCCCCCCTGGGTCGCTCGACGTCGCTTCCCATCGGGATGTCCGATGCCCTCGGGATCGCCGACAAGTCGGCGGCAGAGCGGCTGAAAATTCAATACGTCGTGTAATCGAAGAGAGAGCAACGGTGAATACGAAAAACACCAGGGAAAAAACCGGCAACCGGAAGCCCGCCCTTGTGATCGAAGGGATGGAAAAGGGGAAGCGCCTCGATTCACGGGTCCTGGAGGAGCGTCTCCAGCAGGCCGTCGAGTCGGGGCACCGCTTCATCGAAGTGAAAGCCTTCGGCCAGCACGGCATAGGGGGCAGGCTCTGGAAGGCGGGGGAAGAACCCCTCCATGTGAAACTGACCGGCAACCCCGGACAGCGCGTGGGCTCCATGGGTTTCCCCAACACGCGGATCGAGATCATGGGTCCCGCCTCGGACGATGTAGGCTGGCTCGACGCCGGTGCCGACATTGTCGTGCACGGCCATGCCACCAACGGCTGCGGCAATGCCATGGCCCAGGGAAAGATCTATGTGGCAGGAGACATCGGCGCCCGCGGGATGACGATGACCAAGCACAACCCCCGCTTCGCCGCGCCCCAACTCTGGGTCCTCGGCGGCGTGGGCGATTCTTTCGCGGAGTTCATGGCGGGAGGCGTCGCCGTTGTGTGCGGGCATGGGCCCCTTCACGCCGACAACGTACTCGGCCATCGCCCCTGTGTGGGAATGGTGGGTGGCAAGGTCTTTTTCCGCGGGCCTTATAAAGGTTACAGCGAAGAGGACGCCAAGCTCATCGATGTCCCGGACGAAGAGTGGAACTGGCTCAAGTCGAACATGGCGGATTTCCTTCACGCGATCCACCGCTCCGAGCTGCTCCAGACCCTGACAGCGGACCGCTCGGCCTGGAAGATCCTCGCCGCGAGAAAGCCCGGCGAGAAGGGCGCCAGGGCCCTCCGCAAGATGCAGGACTTCCGTCGGTTCGTCTGGGACAGCGAACTCGGGAAAGGCGGGTTGATCGGCGATTTGACCGATCTGGACCGCAGCCCCATCCCGCTCATCACGAACGGCATCCTGCGGCGCTACGTCCCCGTATGGGAAAATCTGAAGTTCCTCCCGCCCTGCCAGGCAAACTGCCCCACGGGCATCCCCGTGCAGAAGCGCTGGGAGATGGTCCGCAAGGGGCTTGTCGACGAGTCCGTCGACATCGCACTGGCCTACACGCCCTTCCCCGTCACGGTCTGCGGATACCTCTGCCCGAACGTGTGCATGCAGCACTGCACGCGCCAGATCGAGGGCCTCAATCCCGTGGACATCACCGTCCTGGGCAAGGCGAGCCTCAAGGCGAAACCGCCCGAGCCGGCACCGGCCACGGGCTACAAGGTCGCTATCGTCGGCGCGGGACCTTCGGGCCTCTCGATCGCCTGGCAGCTTTACCTGAAGGGGCATCAGCCCGTTGTCTTCGATCGCGGCGAAGAGCTGGGGGGAAAGATCACGAGCTCCATCCCCAGCCTGCGTATCCCCGACGAGATCGTCCGTCACGAGATCGACCGGATCAAGGGACTGATCCCGACGATCCACCTCAAGAAGGACCTCAGCAGCAAGGCCTTCGCAAAGCTCCGCGACGAGTACGACTACGTCGTCATCGCCACGGGAGCCCAGAAACCCCGCATGCTGCCCATCCCCGGCATCGAAAGGGCCTACTCCGCCCTCGACTTCCTGCGGGGCAGCAAGGCAAATCTCATCCGGGTCGGCAAGAGCGTCGTCGTCATCGGCGCGGGCAATGTCGGATGCGATGCGGCAGCGGAGGCGGCACGGCTCGGCGCCACGAACGTCACCCTCATCGACATCCAGGAACCGGCCTCCTTCGGGAAGGAGCGCCAGCATGCCGAGGCGGCAGGCGCCAAGTTCCTCTGGCCCGTCGCCACGCGGGCCATCACCGCGGAGGGCGTCGTTCTTTCGAAAGGCGATCTCCTGCCCGCCGACACGGTCATCGTCGCCGTCGGCGACCAGCCCGACCTCGGATTTTTGCCCGACGGGATCGCTACGGACCGGGGGTTCATCGTCGTCAACGACCGCTTCCAGACGAGCGACCCCAAGGTTTTCGCCGTGGGCGACACGGTGAAGCTGGGGCTCCTCACGGAGGCCATCGGCGCCGGCCGCAAGGCCGCCGAGGCCATCGACGCCCTGCTCAGGGGCCGCGAGGTCTCCCTCGACACGCTGCCGCCCATCCCGACGGCGCGGATCAAGCTGGAATACTACGACCCCCGCGTGAAGGGCTTCGGAGACGTGGACGACTGCGCCGGCGAGTGCGCCTCCTGCGGTTCCTGCCGGGACTGCTCGGTCTGCGTGACCCTCTGCCCCCAGAACGCCATCTCGCGCAATGACCTGGGCAGCGGCGCCTATGAATACGCAGTGGACCCGGAGCGCTGCATCGGTTGCGGATTCTGCGCGGGGGCCTGCCCCTGCGGGATCTGGCAGCTCGCGGAGAACGTATCCCTCGAGAGTGTCAACGGGTCGAAATAGATCCATGAAGCGACCGGGCTCCGGTCGAAAGGAAAGGACTTGATTTTTTAACAGGCTCTGTCAGAATTCTTCATTCCGTACCGGGTGGACAACATTCCGGATTGAATGAAGCAACTTTTTACCACATTAAGGAGGCCGTAATGACCAATATCAGAGATGCCAAAGATGTGCAGAAATTCGTCAAGGACAAGAACGTCAGCTTCATTCAGTTCTGGTTCACCGATGTCCTAGGAAAACTGAAATCCTTCAGCGTAACCCCCTCGGAACTCGAGGAGGGCATGGCGGAGGGCATGGGATTCGACGGATCCTCGATCGAGGGATTTGCCCGCATCGAGGAGAGCGACATGATCGCCCTGCCGGACCCCAAAACCTTCCAGTTGATCCCCTGGCGCCCCAGCGACCGCCCCGTTGCCCGGATGTTCTGCGACATCATGAACCCCGACGGCACCCCTTACATGGGCGACCCCCGCTATGCCCTGAAGAGAATCCTCGCCAAGATCTCCAAGCAGGGACAAACCTTTTACGTGGGCCCCGAGCTCGAGTACTTCTACTTTGCAAACGACTCCGAGGCCGAGATCCTGGACCAGGCCGGCTACTTCGACGGCCTTCCCACCGACAGGGGAACGGACCTTCGCCGCCAGACGATCTTCGCGCTCCAGAGCATGGGCATCCGCGTCGAGTACAGCCATCACGAGGTGGCCCCCAGCCAGCACGAGATCGATCTGAGGTATCAGGACGCCCTGACGATGGCCGACACGGTCATGACCTACCGCGTGGCCGTCAAGGAGATCGCCCGACAGAACGGCGTCTACGCCACCTTCATGCCCAAGCCCATCTTCGGCCAGAACGGAAGCGGCATGCATGTGCACCAGTCGCTCTTCAAGGGAAGCAAGAACACCTTCTTCGATACGAAGGACAAGTACCACCTCTCCGCTACGGCCAAGAGCTACATCGCCGGGATCATGCGGCACGCCCGCGAGATCACGGCCGTGACCAACCAGTGGGTGAACTCCTACAAGCGCCTGGTGCCCGGCTATGAGGCGCCCGTCTACTGCGCCTGGGCCCGCCGCAATCGCTCCGCCATGATCCGCGTGCCCATGTACAAGCCCGGCAAAGAGAATGCCACACGCATCGAGTTCCGCTCGCCCGATCCCACCTGCAACCCTTACCTGGCCTTTGCACTCATGCTGGGCGCGGGTCTCAAGGGCGTCGAGGGCAAGTACCCCCTGCCCGAGCCGGTGGAGCATGACATCTTCGAGATGGACGCAAAGGCGCGGGCCGAGGCCGGGATCACGTCCCTGCCTGGAAGCCTCTGGGAAGCCCTCGAGGAGTTCAAGCAGAGCGTGATGGCCAACGATGTGCTCGGGGATCACATCTTCGGCAAGGTTATCGCGAACAAGGAAAAAGAGTGGGATATGTTCCGGATCCACGTCACCGATTTCGAGATCAACCGCTATCTGCCCATGCTGTAGAACCGGAAAGGGGCAACCCGTCGGGTTGCCCCTTTTTTTACAAAGCGATTTGAAAATGAGGGAATCTGAGATATAAGAATGCCGCGGGTGTGACCCTGATGGGGCACCCGCATAGCCTTGTGTGAAGGAAACGCCGTGCATCTTTTGAAGAAGAAACCCAAAGCCCTGCTGGTCCTGGAAGACGGGAGCGTCTACCGGGGTTACGCCTTCGCCCACGTGGGACAGTCCATGGGCGAGGTCGTCTTCAACACGGGAATGACGGGCTATCAGGAAATCCTGACCGACCCCTCCTACAAAGAGCAGATCGTGACGATGACTTACCCCCTCATCGGCAGCTACGGGATCAACCCCGAGGACATGGAATCGGCAAAGATCCACCTCGAAGGGTTCATCGTCAAGGAGTACCAGCCCATCCCCAGCAACTGGCGCTCCCGCATGACCCTGAAGGAGTTCCTCGAGGGGCACAAGAAGCTCGGCGTCGAGGGAATCGATACACGGGCACTGACACGCAGGATCCGGACGGTCGGCGCCATGAAGGGAATCCTCTCTACGGAAACGGACGACACGCGGATTCTGCTCGACAGGGTCCGGGCCTACCCGGGACTCGTGGGCAGGGACCTCATCCCCTCCGTCACCTGCGAGAAGCCCTATCTATGGAAAGACAATGCCCCCCGGCCCATCGAACTGCTCGAAAAGGCGAAATCGCGCCTGCGCGTCGTCGTCATCGACTGCGGCGTAAAATACAACATCCTGCGAAACCTCGAGAAGCGGGATTGTGACGTGATCGTCGTGCCCTGCACATCGACAGCACCCGAGATCCGGGCCTATAAGCCTGACGGGGTGCTCCTGAGCAACGGGCCCGGCGACCCCGCCACCCTGCCTTACATCGTAAATACGGTCCGGGATCTTCTGGGGCAGACACCCATCTTCGGCATCTGCCTCGGGCACCAGATCCTGGGCCAGGCCCTGGGCGGCGTGACGGCCAAGCTCAAGTTCGGCCATCACGGCATCAACCAGCCGGCCAAGAACGTGAAAAAAAACCGGGTGGAGATCAGCTCCCAGAACCACGGCTTCACGGTCATCCCGGAAACCCTCGGGAATCGGATCGAAAAGACGCACATGAACCTCAACGACAACACCCTCGAAGGCCTCTTCGTCCCGGAATTGAAGGCCTTCAGCGTCCAGTACCACCCCGAGGCGGCGCCCGGTCCCCAGGACGCAAACTATCTCTTTACGGAATTCACCGAGCTCATGCGGAAAGAGAAGCGCAACGATGCCTAAGCGTACGGACCTGAAAAAAATCCTCATCATCGGCTCCGGGCCCATCATCATCAGCCAGGCCTG
>DCVI01000081.1 GCA_002327315.1 Syntrophaceae bacterium UBA2192
CACGACCGCCCCCTATCCCGATTATATCGTGCTTCTACAGGTTGTACTTCTTCTTGGCAGCGTTGAGGTCATCGATGAGGAAGTCCAGGCCATAGGCCTTGAGGGATGCCTCCGTCGGGATGCCCTTTTCGTCCCAGCCGAAGAACTTGTAGGCATCGGTCGAGAATTTCTTCTGGTCCTCCTCGGTGAAGACGACGCCCTTCTTCGGGCCCGCGGGCAGTTTCTCCGCGTACATGCGCTTGGGCAGGCGGTCGTCCTTGGCGCTGACGCCCTCGCGGACGTTGAAGACGCGCTCGGCAGTTATGATTCGCTTGGCGGCCATCCAGTACTCATCGGTCTTCCAGTTCCAGCCGCACAGCGGGTTGAGCATGTCGACGACGATCTTGTCCGTAGAGGCGCCCCATACCCCTGACGAGCAGAAGGTGCACAGGCAGAGAGAATCGTTCATGGCCACCTGGCAGAGATTGCTGCTGCTTGCCCCTTCGGCGTGGTCACCGCCGTTGGTGCCGATGCAGTAGCTGTAGTACCTGGACTTGTCGCCCCGCGGGTCGTGGGCCGCCAGCTCACGGCCCTTCACGACGTTGGCATAGGCGTCGGTGCCCTTGCCGATCTGCTTGGACATCCGTGCCACGCCCTGGGAGAGGAGCTTTCCTGCCTTTCCTTCCTTGTAGGCGATCTTGTCGATCAGCTTCATGTAGGTGTCGCCGTCGCCCCACTTCGGCTTCAGGCCGTCGAGGTCCGCCGGTTTCAGAGCGCCTTTTTCGACGGCTTCCGTCACGAACCCCAGTACGCCGCCCGTGGAAATGTAGTCCAGGCCGTAGGCATCGCAGGCCTCGATGAGGGCGGTCATCTGGTCGAAGTCCTTCATGCCCAGGTTCGAGCCCAGGAGTCCTCCGGACTCGTACTCGGGGGCCTCGGCAATGAGACCCTTGTACTTGCCTTCGCGCAGCACGCCCAGTTTCAGGCAGTGCGTCTGGCAGTTGGTGCAGGAGACATGCCGCTTCCAGAACTTTCTCTCGGCCTCCTCGGCGCCGAGCTTGACGATGTCGGGCCACCAGGTGGTCTGGAAGTTCTTCACGATGAGCGAGCCGAGCACGAAGTTGTTGGTCTCGAGCGAGCTGGCCGTTCCCCACACCTTTCTTCGCCCCGCTCCCGGGTCGCTGATGTTGGTTTCCTTGGCCACCTGGGCTGCCGCCAGGAACTTGGCGTTGTCCACGACGGGCACGGCGTACTTGGTGCCGCGGATGGCGAAGCCCTTGAGCTTCTTGTCGCCGAAGACGGATCCCGCGTTGCTGCGCGCCGCGGCGCGGAACCGCTCGACGATCAGGCAGGAATAGAAAACGCCGTTCTCGCCGGCGGGGCCGATAAGGATCGACCGGATGCGGGAGTCCTTCATCTCCTTGATCATCATCTCGTGGGTTTCATCCGTCGTCTTGCCCCACATCTTCGAGGCATCCCGGAACTCCACCTTGTCGTTGACCACGGAGAACCAGACGGGTTTCTTCGCCCGGCCCTTGATGTAGATGCCGTCCCAGCCGGCCCACTTGATTTCGCTCGCCAGGTGGGCGCCGCACTCGCCGTGATTCAGAAGGCCCGTGTAGGGGTTCTTGTTGACGATGCTGGTCCTCGGGGAGACGCACATGGTTCCGGCCAGGGGCCCTGGCCCCACGAACACGAATGCATCCTCGTCCAGAGGGTTCTTGCCTGCCTTGTACTCCGTCACGGCGTAGTAGGCCCCGAGGCCGCGGGCGCCGATGTACTGCTGAAGGATCTCATCGGAAACCGGCCGCGTCTTGTAGGTGAGCTTGCTGAGGTCGATCTCCAGTACCTTTCCGAAATTTCCGCCTTTGGGTGTTGCCATGGTGATCACCTCCCCTTCCTGGTCTTCACAGGCACGACCCGCTTGCCTTCAACGTTCGGGTAGAACATAAGGCTCGCGAGGTCCTTGCCCGCCTCTTCCGGCGTTACGTTACGGAAGGACATGTTCATGCCGATGCCTACGGGCCGGCTCATGAGACAGGGCCCCTGGGGGTTGCCGGACTGGGCGTGGCAGGCCTTGACGCACTGGGGGTCGCCGCCGCAGAGATCGCAGATCAGGGGCTGACCCGTGTCGGGGTTGCCGCGGACATATTTGGCCGGGCAGGCCTCGGCGCACTTCATGCACTTGGCGCCCAGGCAGATCTTCTCGTCGAGGACGATGCCGTTGCTTTTGGCGTCCCGGGTGATCGCCTTCGGCGTCGTGGGGCATGCCGCGATGCAGGGAGCATCGTCACACTGCCAGCAGATGACCGCCACGTCGACGACGTCCTTGTACTTGTCGACCCAGATACGGGCAAGGTCGGGCCGGACGTTGCCCGTGTGGAACAGCGAGCAGGCCAGCTCGCAGCTCCGGCAGCCCGTGCAGTTGTGGCGTGCGACGTAGAGAAACTTCTGAGCAAAGGGCTTGGTGCCCGGCGCGGTCTGTACCGAGTACTGCGCCTCGGCCTTCTTGGGGGCCATGCCGCCGATGGCGGTGATGGCGAGCGCGCCGCCCGCCGCCGTCGCCGTCCCTTTGAGAAAGTCGCGACGCGTCGTGTCCTTCTTCAGAACATCAGGCAGTTTCTTTTCTTCCATGTCCAACCTCCATTGGATTGCCTCGTGTTATCGGCTTGAAACATCAACGAAATGAAACCGGACACACCTCCTGCTTTAATGAAAAATCGACCCGGAAAAATAGAGCGCTGCGTCTTACGATCTTCGTACGAGGAGGACTATAATCGTATCTACGAAGCGAAGTCAACGGTTATTCATAAAAAAGCGCAATTATATCAGCTAGTTATGCCATGTTTGACATAAGTGTGCCTGTCGTGCAGAATAACAGGCAATGTCGCACCATCGGGACGGCATAACCGATTCGAGCCTGCCCAAAGGAGAGGAAATGAATATCAAGCATAAACTGTGGCTGGAAAAAGATGGCCGCGTGATCTTCGGGCCCGGTCGGTTTGAACTGCTGGAAGCCGTCGAAGAGTGCCAGAGCCTCAGTGCGGCCGCGAAAAAACTGAAGATGTCCTACAGAGCCGCCTGGGGCCGCCTGAGGGCTTCAGAGGATCGCCTGGGAATGCCCCTCGTGGAGCTGACGGACAACCGCCAGGGCATGCGCCTGACGGAGGAGGCAAAGAAAATGAAGGATGCCTTTATCGAACTGGAGAAAAAAATAAACGCCCTGCTGGAGGAGTATCAGGCCAGGCTGCCGTGAATGGTGAAGAGCCACAAGCAACAAGCCGCAAGCCGCAAGGCAGGAAATGATGATCAACTGTTCCTCGGCGGCACCGAAGAGCTGCAGGAGTTGATTTCAGGATGCCCGGTGCGAAAGTGCCGGGTTTTTTTGTATGACTGCAAAATGTCGATTTACAGGGCGGTCGCGAATTGATATTTTATCGGCTGCTGATTCAGATCCCGAATCGCGTTTCGAATGAGTCATTCCCTCGAAAGAGGGAATCCGTGCGCCTGGAAGTAGGCGCGATTTGAGAGGTGAAAGTCCTCTCTCGGGGGATGCTCACCCCCGGTAGCCGAAGGTAACTGCGTCGCTGTGAGGCGGGGTGGAGAGCAACCGGAGGCGAACATGCAGCCCGTAGGATGACGAACACGATTCGGCCGTGCGTAGCGA
>DCVI01000066.1 GCA_002327315.1 Syntrophaceae bacterium UBA2192
CGCGATGACTGTTTTGAATGAATGACGATCCCGCTCAGAATATATATAATGTATTTCCGGGACAGGACTAGTGGCCAGTGAAAGAGGGAACGAGGGAGTAGCCAACAGATCCCGCCTGTCCACCTCTCTTCTGGCTGTCGGCTTCCAGATGCCGCTGCATCAGGCAGAAGCCTTGACAATCGGAGCCTGTACCCATAAGGTCAGCGTAGCGGGTTCGGAGTGAGTGAGATGACCAGGACAATCAAAAATGTGGCGCTGGTGGTAAGCGCCGTCATCCTTTTCTTCTTCGCGCTTTTCGTCGTCAACCAGACGGCGCAAGTGGTGGGGCTTGCCGACAGGGTGAGCCCGGTTTTCGGCACGGCCGTCCTGTGGTTTCTGCTCGGTCTCTATGCCGCCATGATCATCGCCACGGTGGTCTTCTTTCTGCGGATGCCGAAGCCGCTCGCGCCGCCCGACAGCGAGATGGAGCCGGCATTTTCCCGGCACCTCGCCGCCCTGCGGACGCGCCTGGCCGCAAACCCCCGCCTCAAGGGGCACAACATTTCCGGTCGCGCCGGAATCGAGAAGGCCCTGGAGGATCTCGGCCGCGAGTGTGACGTCATCATCCGCGACAGCGCAGCGGCCGTCTTCGTCAGCACGGCCGTCTCCCAGAGCGGAAGGCTCGACGCGGTCTTCGTACTGACGGCCCACTTCCGCATGGTGTGGCGCATTGCCTCCGTCTATTCACAGCGGCCGGGGCTTCGGGAACTGATCCACCTCTACGCCAATGTGGCCGCCACGGCGTTCGTGGCGGGCGAGCTCGACGAGGCGGAGATCGGCGAGCAGATCGAGCCGATCCTCTCGTCGGCCCTTGGCGCCGTGAGCCTCTCCGTTCCCGGCGTACAGGCCGCAGCCTCCATCGTCGTCACATCGATCCTCACGGGAGCCGCCAATGCCTTTCTCACGCTTCGCGTGGGGATCGTCGCAAAGCGCTGGTGCGGCAGCCTCGTTATCGCAGACCGCCGGATGCTGCGCCGCTCGGCCACGGCCGAGGCGGCGAATCTCCTGGGGTCCATTGTCAAGAGCGGCACTGCGCGTATCTCGAGGGCCCTGTGGGACGCCTCGAAGGGCAAGGTGGGGGGGGCTTTTTCAGGGCTGACGGGGCTTGCCCGCGACATCAAGGATTCCCTTTTTGCGCTGCTCAAGTTGAAAAGGGGCGAAGAGTGAGGTCGAACGCGGGATGATGCAGAAAAAGGGGCATTCCGCGGCCGGCCCGTTTCTGGCCCTCGTCTTCATCGCCGTGATCTGGGGCTACAACTGGGTCGTCATGAAGGAGACGCTGCGCTACGCGGGGCCTTTCGACTTCAACGCCCTGCGCATGGCGCTCGGCAGCGTCTTTCTCTTTGCCTTCATGGCCTGGAAGAGGGAGCCCCTGCGGCCGCCCTTTCCCGTATGGACGGCCATCCTCGGGCTCGTCCAGACGGCCCTGGGCACGGGGCTCATCGTGTGGGCCCTGGAAACGGGCGGGGCCGGGAAGACATCGATCCTCGTCTACACGATGCCCTTCTGGATCCTGCTCCTGGCCTGGCTTGTCCTGGACGAGAAGGTGCGGGGCGCCCTCTGGGTTCCCATTGTCATGGCCTTCTGCGGACTCGTATTCATCCTCGAGCCCTGGGCGCTCGGAGGCGCTGCCCACAGCAAGATGCTCGCCGTGATCTCCGGCGTGTGCTGGGCCACGGGGGCCGTCATCGTCAAGCTCCTGGGCCGGGGCCGGAAGCTCGACCTCATCCGGCTCACGACGTGGCAGCTCATCTTCGGGACCCTGCCGCTCGTTCCGGTGGCCTTCCTCGTACCTTCGCAGCCCATCGAGTGGTCTCCCTACTTCATCGGGTCGATCGTCTATAACTCCATTTTCGTCTGCGGGGTGGCCTTTCTGCTGTGGACCTATGTGATCGATCGTCTTCCCGCCGGGGTCGCCGGCCTGGGGACGCTGGCCGTGCCCGTCATCGGCATGACGGGATCGCGGCTGCAGCTGGGCGAGCAGATCGCCTTCTGGGAGGGTTGGGGAATTGCCATCATCGTGGCCGCCCTGGCGTTGCTGTCGATCATGCGGCTGCGCGAGCGACGGAAGGAAGCCGTCGTTCTGGGGCAGGACTAAGCCGCTATGCGGCCGGAATCGGGCATCCGGCATCCGGATTCCGGAATCCAGAATCCCTTATTTGTAGTGGCTTTGGCGTTCAAGCGTTTGTCCGCTCAAGGCGAAAGGGAGAGCCAACGGTGACATCCATGGATCCATCGAAAAAGCAGGCAGAGACCCGCCGGACCGTCCGGCTTGCCGTTTTCGGCCTGTCCGGAAGGGACGCGATTCTCTGCGTGACAGCCTTCACGTGTGCCCTGCTCCTCGGGGCCTGGGGATTGACTAACCACGCATTCTGGGACGACGAGGCCAGCACGGCCCTCTTTGCCCGCAATCTTCTGGCCACGGGGGAACTGACCGCCTGGGACGGCGTCAACCTCATCGGCTACCGCCAGGGGATGCAGCTCGACGAGGGGCTGCAGAACCCCTTTGCGCCTCCTCTGCAGTACTACATCGCAGCGGCGGGGTTTTTCCTCTTCGGGGAGACGACCTTCGGGGGCCGCATCCTCTTTTTGATCGCGGGGATTCTCGCCCTGCCGGCGTTGATGCTCTGGACCCGGCGGCACTTCGACGGGCGGGTGCCGGTCTGGCTGCCTGCCCTCATCGTCGCACTCTCACCGGCCTGGCTCCTGTTCATCCGACAGTGCCGCTATTTTGCGCCGGCGATGCTCTTCACGCTTTGCCTGCTGGCGGCCTGGTCCTGGACGGGCGCGACGAGGCGCTCCCGCTTGGCGGTCCTGGCGGCCGGTGCGGTCTCCACGTTCGCTCTCTGGTATGCAAGCTACCTCAACGCTGTTGCCGCCCTGGCCATGCTTCCCGTTTTCTTTCTCGACGGCCGATACCGCACCCGTCAGAAGGGGGTTTTCCTCGGTGTCGTCCTTGCCGTGTCGCTGGTCTGCGGCATCCATATCTGGCTTGCAAAGGGCCCGACGGCGGACCAGTTCGCGGCGACGAGCTTTATCACGGGAATCGACCGCGTCGCGGCGCTCTTTGCCCAGCACATGACCGGTCTGGGTGCCTTCGAGTTCTTTCCCGTGCTCCTGGCGGTCGTGCTGATGGTGCCTTTTGCCGGGCAGCATTTCGCTCGCCTCCGCCGGTTTGCCCGCCAGGGGTGGGTCGTGTTTCTGGCCATGGTCGCGGCGATGCTGGCGACGGCCCTTTTTTCCCCCCAGCCCGTCAGCGGCGTGGCGAGTGCGGACATGCGCTACATGGCGCCCCTCATCGTTGTCGGCGCCGCCGTGACGTCCGTCTGTCTCGTGATCCTGTGGGATCTCTCGCGCCCCCTGGCCGGCCTGGCGGCGATCCTGGTCGTCATGACCAATGCGCTGACGCTCTCGTGGGTTGCGGTCCCGCAGGTTCCGCTGCGAAGCACTCTCCTGAGCTATGTCGCGGAGGGAGCACAGAATTACAAGACGGGAACGGAGGCCCTCGTGGAGGCCGTCGCCGCTCTTCCCGGGGGGAGCAGGGTGCTGATATTACCCGACTACATGACCTACGGGCCGATGTTCTATGTGCCGGGGCAGCGCTACTGCTGGCAGCTCACGGAACGGAAAACCCTGCAGCCGGGCCTGCGCGAAACGCTTCCCGACTATCTCTTCGTCGAACGGGCGCGCCCGGATTTCATCCTCACCGGCCCCGTCGCGCCGGAGTCGCTCATCGCCCGGTTCGAAGGGAAGTTCGGCAAGGGGACGTATCGCCTGCGGGGTTATCTCCCGGGGAATTGGAGGGATTGTTCCCGACCGGAGATTCCCATGCACTGCTTCGGTCCGCCGCCTCCGGGGCCTGATCCACGCGGCATTGCCCTCATCGAGGCGACGGGGCGCTGAAGGCCGAAGAGCGCATGCCTGAAGCGTTCGGCACGGCAATCAGGGCTGCAATGACAGGGAAGGGTCGAACCAGTTGAGGACCCGGTCGTTTCTCTCCCGCGGGTAGGCGTGGTAGAGGTCGGGGACGATCTCGAGCGTTACGTCGGCCCCGGCAGCGGCAAGCTCCTTTTCGCCCGCCTTCGCCCGCCAGGCCGGGAACATCCAGTCCTTCGCCCCATGGACCCAGAAAATCCGTCTGCCTTTCGCGTGCGCCAGGTTAAAGGGCGCCATGATGCCCGAGAAGATGGCAAAGTGCGAGAAGGGCGTCTCCTCGTCGAGGGAGCGCTTGAGGGCGTAGGTCGCCCCGTCGGAGAGCCCCGTGAGCAGGATGCGGCTGCGGTCGATGTTCCATCGGCCGAGCGTAAACGCGAGGAGTTGCTTCAGCATCTCTCCGTCGGCGTCGGGGCCCGTGATGGTCCAGGTGATGTTGAGGGATGTGGGGCAGGCCAGCGCGAAACGGCGGCTCCTAGCCTCCCGGAGCCACGTCCAGATGAAATCCCTCCCGTGACCGAAGCCCCCGTGCAGCGCAATGACGAGGGGAAGCGGTTCCGACCGGCCCCGGTTTCCGGGGATGTAGAACGAGGCGGCTCCCCGTGCGTAGGGGTCTGTGTCGGGGCCGCCATGGAGGAGGCCCGTTGCGGGATCGGGACCGGGATTGGGGATGAATTCGTGAGCGCGGCCGCGGGCCGGCGGTTCCAGGAAGTAACGGTTCACGGCGGGGATGACCGGGCAGAGCGGAAGGAGAAACTCCAGCGCGCGGTGAATCCGCCGACCGGCCTTTCGGAAGTTGACGAGCGCCTCATCCAGCCCGTCGGCTGCGATGGAAAGCCTCAACGCGTCCAGGCACAGCCCGGAGGCCTCCCGCAGCTTTTCCCGCAGGGCCTCCTGCTCCGGGGGGGCGTGAACGGCCTCGAGTCCGCTTTTCGCTTCTTCCAGTGCCTCGATTGACGGGGCGAACTGCTCGCGCAGCCGGGGCACGATGCCTGGGAAGTAGTCCCGCTGGGCCGACTCGAAACTCTCCAGCGCCGCGACGAGCCGCTCCGCGAATGATTCCATGTTCGTCAGGGCATCAGGTGCCAATCCTTCCGCCTCCTGTTGTAACCAGTTTCCTCATAGGCTCCCTCTCCCTTGATGGGAGAGGGTTGGGGTGAGGGTGATGGTTCGACAGG
>DCVI01000129.1 GCA_002327315.1 Syntrophaceae bacterium UBA2192
CCGCCCGGTCGCCGGCCAAGGTCAACCTCATCCTGAAGGTGCTGCGCCGCAGGGAAGACGGCTACCACGACATCGCTTCCCTGATGCAGAAGGTGAGCCTTGCCGACGAGATGGAGTTCTCACCCCGCAAGGAAGGCATCGCGCTTGCTTGCCCGGGGTCAAACCTGCCTACCGGCGAGGGAAACCTCGTGGTGCGGGCGGCCCGCGCCCTCTTTGCCGAGGCGGGTTTTGCGGGCGGGGTGGAAATCACCCTCCGGAAACGGATCCCGACGGCGGCAGGCCTCGGCGGCGGCAGTTCCAACGCCGCCACAACCCTCACAGTCCTCAATCGCCTCTTCCAGTTCGGCTTCGATCGTGCACGGCTCATCCGGATCGGCGCCCGGATCGGCGCCGATGTTCCCTTCTTTATTTATGGCAGCTCGGCCTGGGCCTTCGGGATCGGCGAGCTCCTCGAGCCGGCCGAGACGCCACCCGGGATGTGGCTCGTTCTCGTCAATCCGGGTTTCGAGGTCCCCACGAAATGGGTTTACCAGAGCCTGAATTTGCCGTTGACAAAGACCCCTTTAAAGTATAGTATCCCTACCTTTTCAGGGGTGCGAGATCTGGCTGTGGCCCTCTCCAACGATTTGGAAACGGTCACGGTGGCGCGCCATCCCGTGCTTGAGGAGCTCAAGGGGTTCCTCCTCAGGCAGGGCGCCCTCGGGTCGCTCATGTCGGGAAGCGGGCCCACGGTCTTCGGACTCTTTGAAAACGAACCCGATGCAATCAAGGCTGAAGGCGCACTGAGGACATCGTTCCCGTTTGCGGTGTTCAAGGCTCAAGCGATCTGATCCCCCGATCATCGGATGCCTTCCCCCGCACGATTAAGGAAATCCTTACGGGATGGGGCGTCGGCAAGCGGTAAGCCACGGGACTTTGGCTCCCGCATTCGGAGGTTCGAATCCTCCCGCCCCAGCCAATATTTATTCATAACCGCCGGGCCCCACACCCAAGGTGACATGACATGCTCGAACGAATGCGCATCTTTTCGGGAAACTCGAACAAGAAGCTTGCAGAGGACATCTGCACGAAGCTCGGCATTGCCGTCGGCAAGGCCAACGTAGCCACCTTCAGCGACGGCGAGACGAGGGTGGAGATCAACGAGAACGTTCGCGGCATGGACGTCTTCATCATCCAGTCCACGTGCCCGCCCGTGAACGACCACGTGATGGAGCTGCTGATCCTCATCGACGCCATGAAGCGCGCATCGGCAGACCGGGTAACGGCCGTGATCCCCTATTACGGCTACGCGAGGCAGGACCGCAAGGTCGCCCCCCGGGCCCCCATTTCGGCAAAGCTCGTAGCCGATCTCATCACGACGGCCGGGGCAAGCCGGGTGCTCTCGGTGGATCTCCACGCCGGCCAGATCCAGGGGTTCTTCAACATCCCCGTGGACAACCTCTTCGCCACGCCCATCCTGCTGAAATACATGATGAGCAACTTTGCGAACAACCTGGTCGTCGTCTCCCCGGACACAGGCGGTGTCGAGCGCGCCCGCGCCTTTGCCAAGCGTCTCGATGCGACCCTGGCCATCATCGACAAGCGCCGCGAGGGGCCCAACGAGTCACAGGTGATGAACATCATCGGTAACGTCAAGGGCAAGCGCGTCATCATCCTCGACGACATGATCGACACGGCAGGGACCATGGTCCAGGCCGCGGCCGCCCTGGAAGCCGAAGGGGCCACCGAGGTCATCGCCTGCTGCACCCACGCCGTGCTCTCGGGGCCGGCCATCGACCGGATCGACGGCTCGAACCTCAAGGAGATCATCGTGACGGACTCGATTCCGCTCCATGAACGGGCGATGCAGTGCAAGAAGAAAATCACCGTTCTGCCAGTCGCGGGCTTTCTCAGCGAGGCGGTCCGGCGCATTTATTACAACGACTCGGTGAGTTCGTTATTCATCTAGGCTTTGCGCTTCTGGCTTCGGGCTAAAGGCAAAGAGGAATTTCCCTTCTTTCAGAGCCTTTCGCCATTAGCCTTTCGCCATTAGCCATATTATTGTTGGAGGTTTCGATGGAAGCAATCGAGTTGAAAGCGAGTATTCGCAAGGAATCGGGTAAGGGGCCCGCCAGGAGACTGCGGGCCGAGGGGCTCGTTCCTGCCGTTCTATACGGATCAGGGGCGGAGTCAACCATGCTTTACATCAATGCGGCGGAGCTGATCAAGATCATCCGGGCCGAAAAGGGCGAAGCGGGATTCATCAAGCTCGTCATCGACGATGCCGGGAAGAAGGCGGAGAAGATCTCCGTGATCAAGGAGCTCCAGACGAAAACGGTCACGAAGAAGATCGTCCATGTCGATTTCTACGAGATCCGGCTGGACAAGAAGCTGACCCTGGACGTGCCGATCCACATCGTGGGCGCATCCATCGGCGTGGAGAAGGGCGGCGAGCTCAAGCAATTCAAGAGAGACGTCAAGATCTCCGCCCTGCCGGGTCAAATTCCCAGGCACATCGATATCGATGTGACGGATCTGATGATCGGTTCCACCATTCACGTGAGGGATCTCAAGCCGGCTGAAGGCGTCGAGATCGTCGATGCCGGCAATACCAGCATCGTGGCCGTGAGCGCCAAGAGAGCCGTCGTGGGCGAGGAAGCGGCACCTGCTGCAGCAGAAGGAGAAGAAGAGGCAGCCAAGGAGCCCGAGATCGTGGGCAAGAAGGGGGCGAAGGAAGAGGAATAACCCCCCTTCCCCATATCAGTGCAATCGAAAAACCCCGTTTCCATCCGCGAAGCGGGGTTTTTTATTGCACGCAGTCGGAAGGAAAGGGTATAAACAGCAACGCGCCGGAGCCGGGTGCACTCCCGATTCCTGACGGGATAGACTGAATAGACGGGATAGACCGAATAGACCATGAAAATTATCGCCGGCCTGGGGAACCCGGGAGACCCGTACCGCCTGACTCGCCACAACATGGGATATCTCGTCGTGGATGCCCTGGCGGACGACTGCGGCATCGCCGTCCAGAAGAAAAAATTCGAGGCGCTGCTGGGTGACGGCCGGATCGGCGAGCACCGCGTGCTTTTCGTGAAACCCCAGACCTTCATGAACCTCAGCGGCCAATCGATCAGGCAAGTTTTCGATTTTTATCAGAAAACGGCTGACGATCTCGTCGTCGTCCACGACGACCTGGATCTGCCCTTCGGGACGTTGCGCATCAAGGTCGGCGGAGGCGACGGAGGCCACAAGGGGGTCCGCTCCATCATGGATCATCTCGGGGAGGGCGGTTTCACCCGCGTGAGACTCGGCATCGGCAAGCCACCCTTCAGGGATGACATGGAACGCTATGTCCTGCAGCCCTTCCCGAAGGCGGACCTGGAGCAACTGGCCCAGGTCGTCCGGACGGCATGTGAAGCCGTAAGGGATATTCTCGTTGTCGGCGTCCGGCCAGCCATGAACCGCTTTAACATCCGCGATCGCAAAACCGTTTCCGACCCGGACAACTCTTCGGAATGATTGTTCTTTATTTTCCTTTTCCTTTCTCACCTTCTCACCTTCTCACCTTCTCACCTTCCGGGCATCCAGTGGATGCCCTTGGATTGCCCGACTTCGCGTCCCGGTCAATAAAATCTTTGACAAAACAGACAATATTTGCTATGTCACGGCGGCTTTAATGGTTGGTCTCATTTCGGTACTTTTTGAAACTTTATTATATGGAGGAGATGGAGAGATGATTAGCGAGAGAGTCAAACGTGTCCTAAGCGCCGTATCCCTGGCGCTTATCGTTCTGCTCTTTGCGACGCCCCTGTTCGCAAGCGAAGCAGATTTGGTCATTCCACCACTGTCGGCCGCCCAGAACCAGCTGCTGGAGATCGGTTTCTTGATCTGCTTTCTGGGCATGGGTTTCGGCTACTTCATGTATGCCAAGGTAAAGAAGATTCCGGCCCACAAGAGCATGCTGGACGTGGCGGAAATCATTTTCCAGACCTGCAGCACCTACCTGCTCCAGCAGGGCAAATTACTTTTCATCCTGTTCGTATTCATCGGCGCGTGTATTGTCTACTACTTCGGCTTCCTGCAGCACATGGGAATGAAGGACGTGCTCCTGATCCTGTCTTGGACCGTCGTCGGCATCCTCGGGTCCTACGGCGTGGCCTGGTTCGGCATCCGAATGAACACCCTGGCCAATGCCCGCATGGCCTTTGCCTCCCTTGAGGGCAAGCCCATGAAGCTGCTCGACATCCCGCTCACGGCCGGCATGAGCATCGGCGTGCTCCTGGTCTGCGTCGAGCTCATCATGATGCTCATCATCCTGGTCTTCATGCCCCGCGAAGTGGCGGGCGCCGCCTTCATCGGCTTTGCCATCGGCGAGTCCCTGGGCGCCTCGGCCCTGCGTATCTGCGGCGGTATCTTCACCAAGATNNTCGGCTCCGACCTCATGAAGATCGTCTTCACCATCAAGGAAGACGACCCCCGCAATCCCGGCGTCATCGCCGACTGCACCGGCGACAACGCCGGCGACAGCGTAGGCCCCACGGCGGACGGTTTCGAGACCTACGGCGTGACGGGCGTGGCCCTGATCAGCTTCATCGTCCTGGCCTGCCTGCCCCAGTACCAGGCCGAGCTTCTCGTCTGGATCTTCGTCATGAGAATCCTCATGATCGTCACCTCCATCGGTTCCTACTTCATCAACAAGATGATCACCGATTCCCTCTGGGGCGGTAAGGAAAAGGTCAACTTCGAGGCCGCCCTGACCTCGCTCGTCTGGATCACCTCGATCATTTCCATCGCCGTGACCTTCGTCATCAGCAAGTGGCAGCTCGGCCACTACCCCAATGAGCTGTGGTTCAAACTCTCCGTGATCATCAGCTGCGGCACCCTCTCGGCGGCCCTCATTCCCGAGCTGGTCAAGGTGTTCGTGAGCTCGAATTCCCGGCACGTGGCCGAGGTCGTCACGGCCTCCCGTGAAGGCGGCCCGTCGCTCAACATCCTTTCCGGTCTCGTGGCCGGCAACTTCGCCGCGTTCTGGATCGGCATGGCCATCACGGCCTTGATGTTCGTCGCTTACTATACGAGCACCTTCGGACTTTCCAGCTTCATGGAATATTCTTCCGTGTTCGCCTTCGGCCTCGTGGCCTTCGGTATGCTCGGCATGGGGCCCGTGACCATCGCCGTCGACAGCTACGGCCCCGTGACGGACAACGCGCAGTCGATCTATGAGCTGTCCCTCATCGAGACCATCCCCAACGTGGAAAAGGAAATCGAGAAGGACTACGGCTTCAAGCCCCGCTTCGACGTCGCCAAGCACTATCTCGAAGAGAACGACAGCTGCGGCAACACCTTCAAAGCAACCGCCAAGCCCGTGCTCATCGGCACGGCCGTCGTCGGCGCCACCACGATGATCTTCTCGCTCATCCTGCTTCTCAGGAAGGCCCTGGGGATCCAGCCCGAGATGATCCTCAACCTGCTCAACCCTTACACGCTGCTGGGCCTGCTCTGCGGCGGCGCCGTCATCTACTGGTTCACCGGCGCTTCCATGCAGGCCGTCGTGACCGGCTCCTACCGGGCCGTTCAGTACATCAAGGAGCACATCAAGCTCGACGACGCGGCCAGCCTCAGCGCCTCGACGGAGAACTCGAAGGAAGTCGTGAAGATCTGTACGGTGTATGCCCAGAAGGGCATGTTCAACATCTTCATCGCCATCTTCTTCTTCGCCCTGGCCTTCGCGTTCCTGTCCGCACCCGTGAAGGGGCCGGAATCGACGTCCTTCTTCATCAGCTACCTGATCGCCATCGCCGTATTCGGTCTCTACCAGGCCCTCTTCATGGCCAATGGCGGCGGATGCTGGGACAACGCGAAGAAGGTCATCGAAGTCGACCTGAAGGAGAAGGGCACGCCCCTGCATGCAGCCGCCGTCATCGGCGACACCGTCGGCGACCCCTACAAGGACACCTCCTCGGTGGCCCTGAACCCGATCATCAAGTTCACCACCCTGTTCGGCATCCTGGCCATGGAAATCGCCATTGCGCCGGATATGAGAAGCACCGCCGTTGTCGTCGGGGCGATCTTCCTGCTCGTCGCCCTGGTGTTCGTCTATCGCTCCTTCTACTCCATGAGAATCCCCCTGGAGAAGTAAGGAAACAACTTGTCTGACAAAGGGGCCGGCAGCGATGCCGGCCCCTTTTTTATTCTTCGCACCGGCTGCATCGCAGCAGTGACCAGTGATCAGTGACCGGTGACCGGTGGAAGAGCAAAATGATTCTATCCTGAAGCCTGATGCCAGACGCCGGGAGCTTGCGCGAAGCGCGTGGAAATAACCCTTGACAGCCCGGGGCAAACTCAATACGTTCAGGAAGCCTCAACCTGCCGATCCTGGCAGCCACC
>DCVI01000146.1 GCA_002327315.1 Syntrophaceae bacterium UBA2192
AACTGCGGCATGTGGATGGGATTTTCCCTGAATCCGAAAAGATGCCTTGGGCATTTGCAGTCGGAGGAGCCGAATCGGGGGATGCTCCAGTCGGCAAGGCGTCCCAGGGCCGCCGCCAGGTCGTGCTCCAGGTCTTCGCTCGTACGGACGGGCAGTGCCATGCACGAGTCGGCCCGGTCCCGCAGAAAATCGATGTGCCAGTGGAATTGCTTGCGCCGCCTCAGGTGGCGCTCCACCCGCTTCGTGAGGTTTGCCCGGGCCGAGCCGGCGTAGACGTAATATCCTTTCGGGAACGTGACCTTGCCGAGGCCGCCAACATCAATGCAGAGGCTGTGCGCTGCCCCGAGGACCAGAAGGTAGCTTCCCCCGTCCCGGGCCTGCCGCGCGATGAGATCCCAGGGGATCTTCACATCACGGACACGGGGCCCCAGGCTCAGATCCTCCCGCCACTCCACGCCGACGGCCTTGACGAGCAGATCGTTTCTCACCTCGAGAAGCGTCCTCGCGAAGGAAAAATCCGTGTGGAAGTCGGGCATGAACGCATCGATTAGCGGCGAGTGGACGACGAAAACGACCCCTCCGGGAATTCCCTGTCGTGCGTGACGGGCAAGGCTTTCCAGGTGCCTGCGCCCCCGTGCCGTGACGGCGTCGGGGAACATGGCGATGCGACTGCCGAAGAGGGTGCAGGATTTGACCTCGAGGAAAAATTCCCTCCCGTCCTTTTCCAGGAGGAAGTCGTAGCGGCTGGCACCTGCACGGGCTTCGCGCCGGATGACAGACGCCGTTTCGAAACCGGGGAGCTTTTTTGTCGCAAGAAGGTGTGCCACCACGTCGTTTACGAGATGCGTGTGCAGCAGGATGGGCCTGCCCTCGTGCTCGACGGCGAGCGCCGTGTATTCGGTGCTCTTTGACGGGTCGGGAGGCCGTCGGACGAGATACAGGATCCGTCCGGGGAACAAAAGCTCCCAGAGCCTTCCGGGGTTGGGGAGATAGGCCTCAACGGTCTTCCCGCCGAGATCGCAGACGACAAGAAATCGATTCGGCCGCCGGATGAACCGGGCCTTGAGAATGGGAAGTTCAGAAGCTGTGAAATTGGGAAGATGCGAAGCAGGTCGGCCCTTTTTCATGTCTTTATTTCAATCCCGATGCCCGATGCCTGCGGCCTCAAGGCCGCTCTTTGACAAAGAAAAGCATGCCTGCCGAGACCACCGTCAACACCAGCGACAGGATGAATGGCGCCTGCATACCGAAGCTATCCCAAAGCAGGCCTGCCGCGACGGAGGCGGGCAGGGTGCACAGGCCGATCACCATCTGGAAGCCGCCCAGGGCGCTGGCCCGGTACTGGGCGGGACCCAATTCGGTTACGAAGGCCTTCTGCACCGTGTCGATCCCCGCCTGGTGAAGGCCGAAGAGGATGAAGGCTGCAACGACCATCCAGGAGCTGTCGGCGAAGATCATTGCCAGGCACACAAGCCCCCAGAGAATATAGGAGATCTGAAGCACCGCCTTGCGGCCGATCCGGTCGGAAAGGACGCCGAAGGGATAGGAACAGAAGGTGGCCACCAGCGTGAACAGCAGGTAGAAGACCGGCACCGTGGTGATCTGGAAGCCGAACTTGTTGGCGAAGAGGAGAAGGAACGAGTAGCTGAACGCCCCCAGTGAGAAAACTGCGCTCAGCATCACGAAGAGCCTGAAGTTCCCGTCGAGGTGCCTCAGCGAGATTCCCTTGAACAGCTTTGCATCCTCGAGGCGCTGCTCGCGGATATTCATCACGATGAGCGCCACGGCGATGAAGGACGGGACGGCGGCGATCAGCAGCAGGTTTTGATACCCCAGGAAGGGGAAGAAGACGATACAGAAGACGATCCCGACAAGGGCGCCCGCATTGTCCATGGTCCGGATGATCCCGAAGTTGGCGCCGCGGTTGCTCCGTATCGACAGCTCGGCCACCATGGCGTCCCGGGGGGCGCCGCGCATCTTTCCCGCCCGATCGAGGATCCGGAAGGGGACGAGCCAGTGCCACGTGGCCGACAGCGCGTAGCCCAGCCGGGAGATCCCGCCGCAGAGATAGCCCAGCCAGATGAAGATCTTTCGTTTGCGGGTCCGGTCGGAGATGTAGCCCGAGAGGGCCTGCGAAATGGAGACGATGGCGTTGCCGATCCCGTCGATGAAGCCCAGGACGGCCATGTTGGCTCCCAGGGAGGCGACAAAGAGGGGCCAGATCGGGTAGATCATGTCCGACCCCATGTCGTTGAAAAAGGACGCGAAGGCGAAGGTGCGGATCGTCTTTTTGGTCTCGCCGTTTTGCGGCGCGGCCGTTTCGTTGCCCTGCTCCGTGGTGGACATACGGCTCGTTACTTTCTCAGGTTCGACTCGATCTTCTCGTGGATGTATTTTGCGCCGACGTTGCTGCCCGCCGTGCCGACGCGGACGGAAACGGAGGTGTCGGTCCGGGTGAGGTATTCCACGGTGATCTTCACCTTCTCCTCGGATACGACCGCATCGATCGTGCCCTTCTCGATCTTGCGATCCATCAGGATGTCCGATGCCTTCAACTCCGCCATGGCCTTGCGGGAGGCTTCCCACACCTGGTCCATGGGTGCCTTGTAATTCGATTGAAGGCTTCCGTCGTGATAGACGAACTTCCCCGACTCGTAACCCATGACCGTGTCCCCGGCCACGATTGCGCAGCCGGTGAGGGCGGTCAGCGCGAGAAGGCCGACCAGCAGGGCGATTTTTTTCATGATGAACCCTCCTTTTTCGTTGATCCGTTTCCCCGTGCCGATGATCAGAAGAAGCGGATGAGGATAGCCTGAATTACGGTGAAGAGAACGGCCCCCGCCGTGGCGAGGGCGAAAAATGCCGCGATGACCCGATGCGGCATGGTTTCCCGCCGCCTCTCCTCGTAGCCGAGTGCAAACCCCACGGCGATTCCCGCCGCGATCCCGCCGCCGTGGGCCCAGTTGTTGATGCCCGGCAGCAGAAGCCCGAAGAGAATGAGACCGATGATCCACCCCATGGCCTGCCTGTAGATGGCCGTGCCGAATGAGCCCCCCCTTGATTTCCCGTAGTACAGGATTGCGCCGATGAGGCCGCAAACACTGGCCGAGGCGCCCAGCGTGAACGGGATCCCCACGAGGTAGGACAGGACGAATCCCGCGATGCCGCTCACGACGTAGAGGATGAGAAACCGCGCCGTCCCGTATTCGTGGGTCACGAAGGGGCCCAGCTGGTGCAGGGCCATCATGTTGAAGGCGATGTGGAGGATGCCCCCGTGGAGCGAGGAGGCCGTGAGGATCGTCCACCAGCGATGGTAGTAGTCGATGGGGATCGTTCCCGTGGCGCCGAGAAGCAGCAGGCTCGTGCTGGGCGGCGAGAGCAGCGTGAAGGGGCCGAACGACATCCCCATCTCCGAGGGCTTCAGGACGAGCGCCAGGATGAAGATGGCGGCGTTTGCGTAGATGATGAACTGGATGAGGCTATCGCCGTCGCGTAGCGAGAACCGGGAAAGGCTCTTGCGGATCGCCGAGCCCGGGTTCGCGAGCCCGCAGAAGGGGCACGCCGATTCGTCGGAGCTGATGAGCCTCCGGCAGCCGGGACAGAGCATCGATTTTTTATCCAGTTGGCCCATGGTTTGCTCACATTTCGGGGCAAGGTAACACAGATAAAGAAACGCTGTCAAGAAAAGGGCGCCGGAATCACGGGCCATTCGGCCTTGCGCGGTGGCGCGGGCCTTGGAGGCATTCGCCTCGCAAGGCAGAGGGTAAGAGGGTGAGAAGGTGAGAAAGTTGGAGCAGCAGAAAGCGGACGTCAGGCTACCGGCCCATCCAACGTTCTTACCCTCTCATTTTCTTGCCTTCTCCGGGAATGATTTACTTGTCAGGGCAATAACTGTTATAGTGGCCGTAAAAAAAGGGCAGAAAGAAATGGCCATTCGAACAAAAGACATCATCACCATAACGATTGAAACGGTCGCCTTCGGGGGCGAGGGGATCGGCCGGGCGGAAAACATCGTCGTCTTCGTGCCCTTCACCGCGCCGGGAGACGTAGTCGAGGTGGAGATCCGGGAGGCGAAGAAGCGATACCTCCGCGGCCGCGTGAAAAACTGGATCACACCGTCACCCGACCGGGTGGAGCCGCCATGCCCCTACTTCCGGCGCTGCGGGGGCTGCCACTACCAGCACATCGATTACGCAAAGCAAATCGAGATGAAACGGCGCCAGGTCTCCGAGGCCTTCGAGCGGATCGGCAAATTTACGGCCCCGCCCGTCGAGCCCGGTTTCCCGTCGCCAGTCCCCTACGGGTATCGGGGCAAGGGCGAATTCCACGTGGAGCGGCTGCGGGACGGTGCCTACCGGATCGGGTTCATGGATGTTACAGGCAGCCGCCTCGTCGACATCGAGCGCTGCGCCATCATGGATGAGAGCATCAACGAGCAGCTCTCTTTCCTGAGACGTCCCATGCACGCGCCCCTGCGCGTGGACCGGTACGTCATCTGGTCGCTCACGGGGAAAAGCGAAGAAAAACACGTTGTACGGATCGTGAAGGGGCAGGAAATCCTCGTTCCCTTCGAAGGGTTCTTTCAGGCCAACACAAACCTCACGGACGGTCTCGTCGATACCGTGATGGAGTTTGCCGGGGCCGGCCCCGGCGAGGCGGTCCTTGATCTCTACTGCGGCTCGGGTCTTTTCCCTCTGTTCCTTGCGCCTGTGTGCCGAAGCCTTGTCGGCGTCGAGATCGACGGCGAGGCCGTCGAGTGCGCCCGGCTGAACATGAAGAAGCACGGAATCGAAAATGCCGTTTTCCATGAGGGGGATGTAAGAGAAATCCTGGAAAAGGAGTTCAGCGGGGGCAAGGCGGCTCTCGACGTGGTCGTCCTCGATCCCCCGAGGACGGGCTGCGAGCGGGAGGTGCTCGATTGCGTCATCGGGCTTCACCCCTCGAGGATCGTCTATGTCTCCTGCGACCCGGCGACACTGGCCCGCGACGCCCGCCTGCTTGTAGACGGCGGCTACAGCCTCATCACCGTCAGACCGGTGGACATGTTCCCGCAGACGAAGCATATAGAAGCCGTGGCTTTGCTCAAAAAGCAGTGATCAGTGGCCAGTGACCGGTAAAGGGACGAGGGACCAGGGTGTAGGGACGAACAAGAAGTGCCTGAGTGAATGAGTGCTCGAGTGTCTGAGTGAAGAGATAGTAGGCATAAAAGAAGACTGTCATTGCGAGCAACAGACCCCGTCCGGAGACGGGGTTATCGATGGAAGAAACAGGGTTTGTAAAATCCTCCCCTCCTTTTCCAAAGGAGGGAGTTGTAATCTTCCCCCTTTGAAAAAGGGGGATAGAGGGGGATTTTGATCGTGCTTTACAAAAGGGATTGTGGACCTTAAATTACAAAAAGGGCTGATAAAGCTCTTTTTTCTTGCAAGGGGACAACCGAAACATGTACGCAACGCCCACCGATGCCGCCACGGTCATGCTCCTGCGGCCCTGCCGGAATGCGGCCGTGAAGGACATCGAGGTTCTTATGGTCCTGCGCAATCGCAGGAGCCGCTTCGTCCCGGGCTATCACGTCTACCCGGGCGGGATTCTCGACCCCGAGGATTTCGAGCCCGGCATCGAGCGTTTCTGTCGCGGGATCGAACGGAAAGAGGCTTCGGAGATCCTGCCGGACATGTCGCGCCCGGAAAAAGCGCTGGGCGCCTGGGTTGCGGGAATCCGGGAGACCTTCGAGGAAGTGGGGATGCTGATCGCCCTCAGGAAGGACGGCTCGCCCGTGACGATCCAGGCGGAAGAGGAGCGGAAACGGTTCTGCGACTACCGCAGGGCGCTGAACAAGAGCGAAATAAAATTCCACCAGATGCTCGAGAAGGAGGACCTCATCCTCCCCCTCGACCGTCTTTACTACTTTTCACACTGGATCACCCCAGAGCCCCTGCCCCTTCGCTACGACGTGCGGTTCTTTGTGGCGGAGGCCCCATCGGGGCAGGCTGCCATCCATGATGGCATGGAGCTGATGGAGCATATATGGCTCACGCCCTCCAGGGCCCTGGAGGAGTACGAGAAGGGGAAGATCGGGATGGTCCTGCCCCAGATCATGACCCTGGAAGAGATCTCCCGCTTCAGGACCGTCGAGGAGGCCATCGCCTCCGCGAAAGCCCGCCGCGTCCCCGCCAACCTGACAAAGATCAAGCGCATCAATGACGAGGACGTGGAGGTCATGCCCGACGGAACCGTCTTCGAGCGCCGCCCGCCCGTATATTCCTGGCCCAGCAAAGAGTAAATGGTTGATTGGGTAAATAGTTGACTAGGGAAGACAGGGAGGAAATTCCATCTCCGCCCCCTAATTACTAATCAACTTGTCAACCAATCACACGAAAAACAGTAACGGGTTGACTGGGTAAATGGCTCCTATGAACGTAACTCGTCATTGCGAGCGCAGCGAAGCAATCTACGTCATAGAATCAATGCAAAGATCTCAATCGTGGATCGCCACGCCTCGCGAGGCTCGGCTCGCGATGACCCTTTTATCATCCTAGTCAACCAATCATACGAAAAACAGTAACGGGTTGACTGGGTAAATAGTTGATTAGGAAAGAGGAGATGATCCTGTATTCGCTCCCCCTAATTA
>DCVI01000097.1:0-7896 GCA_002327315.1 Syntrophaceae bacterium UBA2192
TGCTTTTCAAAGAACTTAAAACTATTTTACCAGTGCCTTAGCGCTGGATCTGGGTTCATGATTCTTACTCCTTTCTCTGAATTTGCCGGTTGAAAGGTTGATTGAAGGGTTGGTCGCGAAACCTATTTGTCTGAAGTAAGGCGGAGGGAGTCTATGGGGGTACTTCCTCGTTACTGCTTCGGGACCTCTACTTTACGGATGTCAGGTAATGATTAAAACCCTGGTGACTCGGCCCCTCGAAGTAGCGCTCCATGGAACCCATGATCGCATGTTCGAGGTCCTGTCTTGGTTTTTCCGAGTCGCTTTGGAAGTAGCGGCGCATGGAGTTAACGATGCTCGATTCCAACTTCGAATCTCGGATCGTTCCGATCTCTATCTCTATCTCTGTGTCCCTCGCTGCCGGGATATTCATAATCCTTCTCCTTCCCCGGATATGAAAGTCTCTCTTGAAAATTCTTTAGTGTCCATAACTTATAAAATACAGTAAAAAATCGGGATTCATATGCGGCTTAACCTGACCATTGAGGCCTAAATACCCTAGAAGCACTCGCGGCAGGCAGGATCGATCATGGACGGGATGAACGATATTCTGTTATATTTTCCAAAGATTGCAGTGCTTTGGTTCAGGCGTGTGACAAACACCAACACGCCCATTGCAAGTACAAGCGCAACGTTCATACACTCACCTGCCTGAGTCGCAGATCCTTACATGTAAATCAGGATATTCCTGATTGTGGACCACATCACGATGCCGTATTATGATGCTGGTGAGCAAGATTCAATGCACTTCACCCTTTTGCAGAAGGAGGCACGCATGAAGAAGCATGGAAAGAGGTTCATCGCCCTGTTGTCGATGATCGTCCTGATAGTGGGTCTATCGGGCTGCGCTAAGGAAGGCCCGATGGAGAAGGCCGGCAAGAAAGTCGATAAGGCCGTAGAAGACATCAAGAAATGACAGACCTGGCAAAAAGACGGGCCAGGACACAAATCGCCGTGCCACCGACCTCGCCCTCTGATTTGATGACAGGAGGAAAATGGAGGTGCGTGAAAGGCTCAGGTCTGACGCAAATGTGAGAATATCGGTGTTGGGCACGATTGTGGCAAAGGATCTTATTGCGTCTTATTCGGATCCGCCTGATCCCTGTCAGGCGCAATTCAACTGGAAATGTATGAAAACAATATTGGTCACATCCTTTGTAATCCTGGCACTATTTTCGGGGGTGGTCATAGCCCAGGATAATGTTGAAAAAAAGAAAATCGATTTTTTGATATCGTCCGTTGATAATTTGAATGAGGCAAAATTTATCAGAAACGGTACAGAGCATGATGGGACAGAAGCGGCAGAACATTTACGAATGAAACTTCAAAAAGCCGGCGGTAAGGTCCAGACCGCTGATGATTTCATCAGGCTATGTGGTTCCCATTCTTATATTTCGGGTAAACCGTATCTGATTAGATTCTCCATTGGAAATACCATAAAAGCAGAACAATATTTCCGGAAGAGGCTACACGAGTACAGTTCAAATGCAAAGTAAATACGTCTAACAACCGGTTGAAGTTGACGACTCTTCGGTCCACACTTTATGATCGGCATGGTCAAGATCTTGGGCAGGTCAAAAACGTTCCGGTCGAGGAGAAGGTCACGAGATGAAGGTCAGGTCGTGATTTGTTATTCATCTTTCCGGCTTCCCTTCACTACCTTGCTGGCGGGCTTGTCGTTCGTGCCGGTTTCAGGATCATCCGACAGTCGACCAGGGTTGCTCCCTCTCCTTCGCTGTGGACAAGCAGCGGGTTGATATCCATCTCGCTGATCTCCGGGTGGTTGACGGCCAGATCGGAGAGATTCATGAGGTTTCTCCTGAGGGCATCGAGGTCGGCCCGGGGTCGACCCCGAAATCCATTGAGAAGCTTGAATCCCTTGATCTCCCGGATCAACAGGTCGGCATCGGTCCTGCCGATGGGCGCAAGGCGAAAGGCCACATCCTGGAACACCTCAACGAAGATGCCGCCCAGGCCGAACATGAGAAGAGGCCCGATATCGTAACGGTTCAAGCCGAGAATCACCTCTTCTCCCGGAAGCGCCGTTTTCTCCACAAGCACACCGTCGATGACGGCATCGGGCTTGTAGCTTTTCGCCCTTTTCACGATATCCCGGAAAGCCTGCCTGGCCTCCTGCTCGCTCTTGATCCCAAGGACAACCCCCCCGGCATCGGTCTTGTGAAGGATCTGCGCGGAGACGATCTTCATGACCACCGGACAGCCTATCTCTTCGGCGATCGAGGCCGCCTCGTCTTCGCTAACGGCCAGGCGCACGGGCAGAACGTCGAAGCCGTAGCATTTCAGGATTTCATTCCCCTCGATTTCTCCGAGATGTGTTTTCCCCGCGGCAAGACATTCGGAGATGATCGATGCGGCACGCGCCCTGTCGCGGGCGACGGGTGATTCCGGAAGCTCGATGCGGTTGAGCCAGCCGGTGTACCGGTAAAGAGCCCCCATGGCCTTTGCCGCGTTTTCCGGAAACTGGTAAACCGGGTAGCCGTGCTTCTGAAGGTACTTGACGCCCGGCGAGACATCGATCACCCCCATGAAGCAGCAGATGATCGGCTTGTGGGTGCCCCGGGCCACGCGGACGATGGCCTCAGCCGTCCCCAGCGCGTTCGTCATGGACTGGGGCGTGAGGATCACAAGCGCCCCGTCCACCCCCTCGTCCTTGATGACGGTCCATAAAGCGTTCTCGTAGCGCTCTTGGCTCGCATCGCCGATGATATCCACGGGATTGCGGATATTGGCCGCCGAGGGCAGATGCCTGGCCAGGTTCTCGATGGTCTCCTCACTGAAACGGGCAAGTACGAGGTCCGCCGAGACGGTCATGTCCGTGGCGAGGATCCCCGGACCGCCCGCGTTGGTCACGATGGCCACGCGCTTCCCGGTCGGAAGCTTCCTGCGGATCTTGCCCAGGGGGCTTTCCTGTTTGTAGGCAAACGCATCGGCAAAATCGAAAAGCTCATTGACCGATTCTGCCCGGATGATACCCGATTGTTTGAAGATCGCGTCATAGACGGCCTCGGTCCCCGCGAGGGCCCCCGTGTGGGAGGCTGCCGCCGCGGCCCCCGCGCTCGTCCTTCCGGATTTGACAACCAGGACCGGGGTGGGCCTGTTTCCGGAGGTGACCTGCCTGGCCATGGAGACGAACGCCTCGCCCTTCCGCAGCTCCTCGAGGTAGATCATGATGACGGCCGTATCGGCGTCATCATGGAGGTACTCAAGCAAGTCGATCTCGTCCACGTCGGCCTTGTTGCCGATCGAAATGAACTTGGAAAATCCAAAACCCCGGTCCGCAGCAAAATCGAGAACGGCCGAGCAGAGTGCACCGCTCTGGGAGATGAAGGAGATGTTTCCCGGGCTGGGCATCCGGGCGGAAAAGCTCGCATTCATGCTCACCCCGGGGAGAGGATTGATGACCCCGAGGCAGTTCGGCCCGACAACACGAACACCGGCCCCCCGGCAGATTGAGACAATTTCGTTTTCGACTTCCAGTCCCTTCTTTCCGACCTCCCGGAACCCTGCCGACACGATGACGATCGCCTTGACGCCTTTCTTGACGGATTCCTCCACAGCCCTGAGGGTCGTAGCGGTCGGAAGGACGATGATGGACAGATCCACGGCATCGGGGATCTCACCGATCGTGGGGTAGGCCCTCATGCTCAGGATGGACTTGGCGGCGGGATTGACGGGGTATAGCATACCCTTGTATCCGCCCATCAGGATGTTGGCGAAGATGTCGTATCCCACCTTGCCCGGGGTGGTGGAAGCACCGATCACGGCAATGGCATTCGGGGCGAAGACGGCGTCAAGACTGGTCATCCCGCAACTCCCTGGCGACGGCCGGGATTCCCTGGGAATCCCGGTGAACAGCTTCTACTTCTTCTTGCCGGAATAGTCGTACCACTGTCGCGAGTTGAATGTCTCCTTGACAATCCGGGCAGCCAGATCGATGTCGATATGCTCCGTGTTGATGACCAGATCGTAGTTCCCAGGATCCATCATGTCGGCCTGGAAGTATTTTCGGATGAACGCCTTGCGCTCTGCCTCCGTTCTCATCACCTGCCGCCTCGCCTCCTTATCGGCGACCTTGTACGTGCGCATCACGTTTTGGATCCTCGTCTCCAGCGGCGCAACGACGAGCAGGCGAAGGCATACCTCCTTGGGGAGGATGTAGCTTGCGCCCCGTCCGACGATGATTGCATGTCCGTGGGCCCCGATGGCGCCGACGACCTGCGTGAGATGCTGGAGGTATTCATAGGCCCACATGTGGTCTTCACCCAGGACGGCGATCCATTCGTCAAAGATGCCGCGATCCTGCTCGTCGAGGGATTCAACGATCTGCTGGCTTCTCTTGGCATTGGTGGCGATTTCCTCGACGATTTCGTGGTCGAAAAGATCGATTTCCAGGTCCTTGGCAAGTTTTTGGGCCAGGGCGTTACTCATGGCGCCGGGCAGCCGGGACATGGTGATGACGGGACGGATCGGGTTCTTGTACTTTTTCTTCTGGTCGCTTTGCCATCTCTTGACCTGTTCCTCGATGATTTTGTCAAAGGAGCGCTGCGCAACGGGTCTTGCTTCCATGATTTCGCCTCCTGTTCGATGGGTTTGCCCCGCCTGCGAGGCGGGCCTTCCCGGTAGATAGACAGTTATTTTTGAGGACCCTCCCCGACCCGAAGACTGAAGCGGCAGCCCCGGTTTATTGCTGCAGCTTCTGGGACCGCGGGAGTGTCTCCTGTTTGAACGTCATCTTCAACTCCACGAGTCCGGCGCTGGTCCGCTTCTGCATTTCGAAGCCGCCCTTCTCGAAGACATGGAGCATGGGTTCGTTACCGGCCAGGACATCCGCCGTGAAGCCCAACAGACCCTGTCGCCTGGCCAGATACGTGAGGTAGGAGAGGAGTTCCTGACCGATGCCCTTCTTCTGATAATCATCCCTCACGGCAAAGGCGACCTCCGCGCTCTGCCTGTCGGGATAGATGTAATAGCGCCCGACTCCGACGAACGTTTCTTTTCCCTCCTCGCCGTCGACGACGGCCACGATGGCCATCTCCTGGGTATAGTCGATGACGACGAGTTCCTGGAGCCTCTCGTGGGGAAGGTCCCGGCGCTTCGAGATGAACCTCGTGTACAGACTGCGGTCGGAGAGACCGTGGACGAATTCCTTCAGCTCATGCTCGTCCGTCATCTTGATCGGCCTCAGGAAGAGATCCATGCCCGATTTGGTCTTCCGGTAGGTCTCCAGTTCCTCGGGATACCTCCCTTTCTCACCGGGCATGATCATCTGATCGGCATAGATGAAGCCCGCCTTTTTCGCCTCCTCGACGAGCCACAGTCTGAATTTCGGGTGGGCGACGGCAATGAGCTCCATGGCACGCTCCCGGATGTTCTTGCCGTGAAGGTAGGCAATGCCGTATTCCGTGACGACGTAATGAACGTCCCCCCGGATTAGCGTCGCCCCTGCGCCCTGGCTGAGCATCGGAACGATTCGCGAGACCGTATCCTTGAGCGCGGTGGACTGAATCGCCAGGATGGACTTTCCGCCCCGGGCGAGGACGGCGCCTCGCATGAAGTCCGCCTGGCCGCCCACGCCGCTGTGGAAGACCCTGCCGATGGACTCGGCCGTGACCTGACCCGTGAGGTCGATTTCAAGGGCACTGTTGATGGCCACCATGTTTTCGTGTTGTGCGATGACGAGGGGGTTGTTCGTGTAGTCGATCGGTCGGAACTCGATGGAAGGGTTGTCATCGAGAAAATCGTAGGTGTCCCTCGTTCCCATACAGAAGGTCGCCACGGTCTTTCCGCGGTTGATCTTTTTACGGCTGTTGTCGATGACGCCTCTCTTGATCAGTTCAACGATGCCGTCGCTGAGAAGCTCCGTGTGGATACCGAGATGCTTCTTGTCGGCCAGGTTTGCCAGAATGGCGTTGGGAATACCGCCGTAGCCGACCTGGATCGTGTCGCCGTCCTCGATGAGACGGGCCACGTACTTCCCGATCAGCTGGGCGATCTCCGTATCCGCTCCGGGATGGTACTCCAGAATCGGCTCGTCGTAAGGAACGATATTATCGACCTGCTCGATATGGATGAAGGCATTGCCATGGACGCGGGGCATTCTCCCGTTGACCTGTGCAATGACGCAGCCGGCCATTTCGACAGCGGCCTTCACAATATCCACGCTGACCCCCAGGCTCATATAGCCGTGACGGTCCGGCGCCGAGGTCTGGATCAGGGCAACATCGATCCGGTCGAGGCCGCGGTAAAAGAGATCGGGAACTTCCGATAGAAAGACCGGGGTGTAGTCGGCTACCCCCGCGTTGACGGCCTCACGGGTGTTGTCGCCGATGAAAAAAGAGTTGTGGCGAAAGTTCTCCTTGAACTTCTCCGTGGCATAGGGAGCCACGCCGAGGGTCCTGATGCCCAGCACCTCGGCGTCGAAGAAGGCCTTGGGATTGGACTGAACGTAACGGATGAGCCCCTGGACGAGGTACTGGGGCTCGGCACAAGCCGAGCCGATGAAGATGGTGTCGCCCCGGTGGATGCATTGAAAGGCCGTTTCCTCGGGTGCGAATTTATCGGGGAACTTCTTTCGCCAGTCGTCAAGGGTGTTCATGGTTCATCCTTATTGCTGCTTCGGGGTCATCTATTTTACGGATAACAGGAGACGAAAAAATATTCATATTTCTTGTATCATTAATATTCTTAAAGAGCCTTAGGGGAATGGTTGATATTTTACTTCGAAATACCTGATGGGATGCAAGATGGGCGTGAAAGTTCTTTTGATCTCAATTATTTTTCTTTTTGCTTTGCGCGGAGTTGTGATGCTTCCCGCGGTTTTCGGTACCCCGAACGTCTATTCCGGTTCTGCCATCATCGCAAAAAAGCAAAAAGCGCCTTGAGGCGCCCTTTTCTGACCGTCCATCCGCGTTTTTGCCGTCACGGCACTTCGTCGTTATTCGCCCTTTTTCCGCACGGACAACCGGACGGACACGGTCGATCCCTTGCCTTTCTGCGATTCGATATGAAGGCTTCCGTTGTATGACTTCAGCCGTTCCCGGATGCTGAAGAGCCCGAAGCCGTTATCGGCGGTGGACGAACCCGTCCCCGCGGCATCGAACCCTTTCCCATCGTCTCTTGCCATGATGCCGATGGTGCGGTCGTCCCGCTCGACGGTCACAAGGACATGACGGCCGCCGCTGTGCTTGACGATGTTTACCAGCAGTTCCCTCGTCATCTGGTAGAGCATGATTTTCAGGTCTTGCTCCAGGTCCGAGAAATCCCCTGTTTTCACCGTCTCGATGGCAATGCCGTGTGCCGAAGACATCCTCTCGGCCATCCAGTCGATGGCCGCTTCGAGCCCGAGATCATGCAAAACGGGCGGGCTGATCTCCACCATGAGGGATCGCGTCTCCTGGATGGCCAAGGCGAGCATCTCAAGGACCTCGTCAACGATCTTCTCCACGCCCGTCTCCCTGGGAAGAGTCAGCGCTGAGGAGAGCCTCATGCGGGCCAGGGCCAGTGTCTGACACACCTGGTCGTGAAGGGTCCCGGCGAGTGTTTTGCGCGTACGCTCCTCGGAAAGGTTCAATTCCGAGGCCAGCGATCGAAGCCTATTCCCGGTCTCGCGAGCCTGCCTCTCCATCAGCTTCAGCCTGCTCACATCCACGAGGACCACCCGATACCGAACCAGCCTGCCCGACCGGTCGAACTCGCCGCCCACGTTCAGGGAGATCTCGAAAGGCGTCCCCTCCGCCGGGTAAAGCCTGCATTCCAAAATCTCTTTCATCCCGGGCGGCAGGGGTTTCCGGAGGAAAAGGTGAAACGCATCGGCGCTCTGCCGGTCCATGAAAGACT
>DCVI01000097.1:8007-8266 GCA_002327315.1 Syntrophaceae bacterium UBA2192
TCGTGGATCAAACGCTCCTCCTCATACTGCGGAAGATACCGGAGCAGATCCCTCTCCCGCAGCTTGGCCACCTTGTCTTCGGCCTGCCTGCGGAGTTTTTCTTTCGCGTCCGTGGGCTTTTTCATCGGGCGAGCGCCTTTACTCCTCACGCTTCGATGTTTCCGTTTTCCCCGCCACCGCCGTGATCTCCGTGATGGTGATCACAACACCGGAGATGACGTTCCCGGTGGTCCTGTAGGGGTTGATCCGCAGCAGATAG
>DCVI01000009.1 GCA_002327315.1 Syntrophaceae bacterium UBA2192
TCACACAAGATTTTTTACACTACCACATAATCAAAGCACTAAACCTGTTATCTCACTCTAAACCGATACTCCGAAATATCATGCCGAACTTATTTTTCGGCTTCCGCCGATGGATCATTTCTTCATGAGATTTTTAACCGCAAAATAAAAGGCGGTGGCGAGGATGACGACGAATCCCGTCAGCCGCACCAGGAGCGCAAAATCGGCATCTTCGGTAATGGAGGGCATCCCGTTCCGGAAGAGCTCCGGCCATGCCGTGTACCACAGCCAGGCGAGCACCGAAGCTGCAACGGATACGAGCAGGACGCGGACGAAGCGGTTCATCGGGATCTCCTTCCCGGCTGCGCATCGTTAACTATCGCCGCCCCTGTCCCCGATGTTCCGGATACCCAGGGAGATGAAAACGGCACTGATGAAGATGAAGCCGGTCAGCCAGACATGATGGGAGACTCGGTGGTCATCGATATCGGCGGGAATCCCCGTTTGGAGCAGCTCGGTCGCCAGGGGCCACCAGAGCCATGCAACGAGGGCGCAGGCGGCAACAAGGGACGCACCGGCGAGAATTCTTCTCATGTGATCGCCTTCCTGTGCATACGTGCCGGCCTTTTTTTCAGGCGCCCTCGACGGGGAGATACTTCACCGTGAAGGTGTTTTTGTCCGCGTCGTAGCCCAGGCAGGAGTTTTTGAGCCAGCTGCCGTCGCCTTCATCGGGGAAATCGCTCCGCAGGAAGCTCCCGCGGCTCTCCCTGCGCCCCAGGCTCGCCTGCAGGATGGCGCGCAGCACGAGGGCTGAGGCTCTGGCATCCTCCAGGACGGCGCGCCCGCCGGGACCGGCCGCCCCAAGCGGCTTCAGGCGCTGCTCGATCGCCTCGATTCTCTCGATGCCCCTGCGCAACCCGTCGTCGGACCTCACAATGCCCGCACACTCCCAGGCCGTCGCCCGGATCGCCGAAAAGATGTCCCGAACTTCACCGGCTCCCGGCACAGCGGCCGCCGCAAGGTCCTGCCGCGGCTTTTCCCGGCAGGAGGGAACGGGCATTTCGCGAAGGGCCCGTTCGGCCGCAAACCGTCCGGCGAGAGCACCCGACACGACACACTCCGTCATCGCGTTTCCGCCCATCCGGTTCGCCCCGTGAAGCCCCCACAGGATCTCCCCGCAGGCAAAAAGTCCACCGATGTCCGTCTCGCACGTCTCGCCGGTCCTCAGTCCGCCCATGGTGAAGTGGACGGCCGGAGCGACGGCCACGGGCTTTTTCCTGAAATCGAAGCGCAGCCTTTTGAAGATGGCCAGGGGATGAACATTCCAGGCCGAATCGGGAACATCGCGAAGGTCGAGAAAAACGCCCCCCGCCTGCGCCTCTTCGAAGAGAAGGGCCGAGAAGGAGTCTCGCTTCTTGACGATCGCATCGTTGACATCCCCGAGACCGTGCTTTTCGAGAATGCTCTCACCGGCTGAATCGACGAGCTTCGCTTCGCGTGCAAAAGGCGGATAGACGATCAGGGCCGGCAGTCGCGGGTCCGCGAAAACCAGGGGGAAAAACTGGACGAACTCCATGTCCCAGAGATCGAGACCCGCCCTGGCGGCCAGGGCATATCCCTGCCCCAGGATCTTCTTCTGATTGTCATGACGGCGATGGATGGCCCCTGCGCCTCCCGCGGCAAGGACCACGGCGGGAGCGTCGATGTCCAATTCCTCGCCCTTGCGGTTGAAGCCCCGGACGCCGCAGACCCTCCCATTGTGACAGGGAAGCTCGGTGACCTGGAATCCTGGGAGGACATGAACGCCCTCGAGGGTTTTTACCAGGTCCGCCAGTTTTCTCATGAGGGCAACGCCGGGAATCACGGAAGGATCCGGGGAGACGACACAGCGCTGCGCGCCCCTATCTTTCAGGAGCACCCCGGCTGACCGCAGGCGCTGGAAAGCAGAGGGCGCCTCCCGGGCAACGAGCCTCACCATGGATTCCCGGTTGAGTCCCCGCCCCGCCCGGAGGGTATCGCGGATGTAGTCATCGGGGCTGTACTTCTCCGACGGCCCGGCAAAGAATCCGTTGGCCAGCACCGAGTTTGTTCCGATTCCGATGGGGCCCCGGTCGACAACGAGAACCGTTGCCCCTTGCTTTGCCGCCGCGTGGGCCGCCGTCAGCCCCGCAAGGCCCGCACCGATGATGATGACCCGTTTCGACATCAGTCCATGAATGCCCTTCAGAGTGTTTTCCGTTACTTCTACAGGATATCCCCGGGTGCGTCAATGCGGGCAGACACCTGACGGGGTTTTCACTGTGGGGCTCTCCCGCATGCAGGCCCCTACTCGTACCCCCGGGCCTGCAGCTCGCTTTTCGGCGGGATCCCGGCCCGGCCGCCTATCCGGGTCGCCACCTGCGCCGCCGCCCAGGCTGCAAGATCGAAGCTTTTCGCGGGATCCCAGCCCCGGACGAGTCCATAGGCGAGACCGGCATGGAAGACATCCCCACAGCCCGTTGTGTCGACGGCCTCGACGGCAAAGGCGGGCATCAAAATGGATCGACCGTCGAACATGGCCGCATATCCTCTCGCACCCAGGGTCACACCCGCTATCCTCGGGCCGAGTTCGACGATCCTTCTGCACGCCCCGAGGGGGTCGTCGCCGCCGACAAGGGAACGGGCAAAAGACTCGGAGCTCACAAAGCAGTCGCTGAGGCGGGCCAGTTCGAGCATCCCCTCCCGGAGGGTTCCCGCATCAACAGCGACGATGACCCCCGCCTTTTTAGCCGCGGACGCGGCGGCAAGAGATGCCTCGATGAAAAGCCCGTCCGTGTGCAGGACGCGGGAGGCACGGAGGATGTCCATCCGGATTTCCGGGGGCTTGAGCGCCTCGCCCGTCGGCCTCTGCCAGAAGATGGTCCGCCTGCCGCCCGGCTCGGAAGCGATGAAGGCAAACTGTGACCGGTGCCCCGGCCTTTCGGCAAGGCCCGAGACGTCAACGCCCTCGTCCTGAAGAAAGCGGGCGATATGCCGCCCGAAGGAATCGTCGCCGGCAACGCCTGCAAAATGGCAGGCAAGCCCCCAGCGGGAAAGGGCCACCAGGGCCGTGGCTACAGGCCCGCCTCCCTGGATGACCAGGTCGTGGAACTCACATTTCGTATCGGGGTGAGGCCAGACGGGGATGCGCCCGACATGGTCGAGGGAACACTGGCCGAGGCCAAACACATCCGGCACGGAGATACCTCTCTCTGAGGAATTGAGAACTGAGGATCGAGAGGCCGATGTCACAAACGGGATTCGGGCTTCGGGATTCCGGATTCGGGATCAGACATCTCTCTTCTTCCTGAAGCCTGATGCCTGAAGCCTGTAGCCCATAACATTTGCGATTACTCGCAAATGTTATCCATCATGTCCCCCCTGAGCCAGCGGTCCACGAGGGCGCGGGTGAGCGCGACATCCCGGTTCGAGCGCTTTGCCGCCTCGTCCAGAAGACCCATCGTTGCCCGAACCTTTTCCTCCATCCCCAGCAGGGCGTAGATCCGCACGCTCTGCTCCCAGTAATTCACGGCCGACACATCATCCCGAAGGCCTGCACTGCAGCGGCCCAGGGCGGTCAGATCATCGGCGATCCCCCTGTAAAAGCCGGCCTTGCGGTCGCTTTCGAGGGCCCGCTCGAAATAGGGAGCGGCCTCCTTGTACCGGGCCGTCCCCAGCAACAGATCCCCCATGGCGTAATTTGCAGCGGCCGCCCCGGCGGGGTTCCTTTTGTTGATGTGATCGATGGCCTCCCTGAACATCGCCTCGGCCCCCTTGACATCGCCTTGCCTGGCCAGGAGAATCCCCTTCACCGTTATGGCCGGGGCGAAGGGTTTCCGCCCGATGCGGATCTTCAGCGCCTCGTCGATGTTCTTCCCGGCAGCAGCGTAATCCCCCGTATCCACCTGGGCGGCCGCCAGGTTCGACAGCGTCTGGCGCACGTCCTCCTGATTTCCGAGACTCCTGTACATCCGCAGGGCATCCTCAAAGAAGGGGATCGCGGCTGCGGCCTCGCCCATCGCGCGGTACACAACGCCGATGTTGTTTGCGCTCATGGCCATACCGCGGCTGTCCCCGATCGCCGTGTATAGCTCGTTGGCCCTGTAGAAGTAATCCAGGGCACGGGCGTAGCAGCCCCGCTCATAGAAGGGCATCCCCTTATCGGTCTGCACGCTGCCGGCGCTGATGTGCTCGGGCACGATCACCTCTTTTGTCCCGCCGCATGATGCCAAAAAGAGTAAGAAGATCAACCCGATTCCAATTTTCACGGTTCTCATGGCCGCCTCACTTCCTCAGACCCGCGTCCAGGTCCTTCCCCTCTGGCTTGGGGGGAAGGTTTCCCCTGATGAGGTAGTTCTTCTCGAGAGCCTTCACGACGCGATTGATCTCGTCCACACCGTCCCGGATCTCCTGGACGCTGCGCTTTGTCGTCCGGATCACCGCCGGGACATCGCGGCTGCCCTTCTCGAGGTTCGTCGTGATCTCCCGGATCTTTTCCATGCTCTCACGCAGATTTGCCGTCACCTCGGGGGTGGCTCCCTCGAGATTCTGCAAAACGTTATCAAGCCGCTCCATGGACGTGTTCACCCGGTCGATCAGCTCGTCGGAGCGCAAAAGCTGCCCCACCGTCCCCTTTCCTTCCTTGAGGTCGGTGGTGACGGTCTCCATGCTTTTCAGGTTTTTCTCGATGCTGCTCAATGACTTGAACAGCGGGCCATCGGGGTCCCTCAGCTCCTCGACGATATCGGCCAGATTCCGGATGGTCTCCGTGAGTTTCTTCGCCGTCTCCTCCACCTCGTACTCGGCGAGGATCTCCGAGAGGGTCCTCTTCTCTTCGCTCTTGATGGTCCCGCCCGGCAGGACGAGGGGGCTGTCGTGTTTGCCCGGTCGCACGGCCACGTATTCCGACCCGATCAGGGTAGGGCTCTCGACGGTCGCCACCGTGTCCTGCCGGAACCGCGAGGCATACTCCTCGAAGATGGAGAGGCGAACGCGAACAGCGTCCCCGACGAGTTCCACGCTCCTGACCTTTCCGATGTCGGCCTTGTAGAGCTTCACGGGCGAGCCCGGGGAGAGGTTGTAGTTTTCTTTGAACTGGGCATAGTAGGTCACCGTGGGCCGGAACCAGTCCTTTCCGCGCCCGAGGAGGGCCACCGTGCCGACCATCAGGGCGACGACGGCGATGAGGAAGACGCCGACGACCCGATCCATCCTGCTGTATTTCAGTTCCATGATTTCCCCGCTGCGGGACGGTGTTCAGTCGACCTCTACGACGCCGTCCCGGATGTGGATATCCCGTTTTTTGAACAGGCTGTCGAAATCGGGCATACCGGCATAGAAGACGCAGGGAATGCCCGAATCGATCACCTTCCGAATCATCTCGATGTACCTCGCAATGACGGGCCGGGCGAGAGCGACAAAGGCCTGCTCGATGAGAAATACCTCGGCCCCTTTCGTCATCTCACGGATGATGACGGCCGCCCGCGCATCCTCCGGTGCTACCTGGGAGGGTCGGTGATCGAGTTTATCCTCGATGCCGAAGAGGCGGCACAGGGAGAGGGCCTCTTCGCCCAATTCCAGGTTCAGCTTGTTTTCTAAGTAATAGCGCCCGAGCAAAAGATTCGTTCTCAGCGTCCGGTTCCCGATCAGGGTGGCGTCGATGCCGAGATAGGCGATCCTTCTCCGGACGGGCAGGAGCTTCCGGAACTTGGAAAAGTCCAGCGCCTCACCCTTGAAGAAATAGCTCCCTTCCTCCGGCGGCTCCAGGGTTGCCAGGGCCCTCAGGAACAGGTGGGCATCGTCGATCCGGTCGGCATGAAGGCCGAAGGAATCCCCCGGCGAAAGCGAGAAGGAAAACTTCTCCAGTCCTTTCCCGCGGCCCGTAGGGGCATGTGCGTAATCCCTGAGTTCGATGAGCACCATATCCACAACCTACAGGAAGAAGGCGGCAAAGAGAATGACATTCACCGACAGGCAGTAATAGAGACACGCCACGGCCCCCCTCGAGGTCGCAACGGGAACCTCCGTAATTCCCTTCTGAACGGCCAGCCCGTGGTGCAATGAGATTACGGTGATGCCCACGCCGAAGAAGAGGGCCTTCAGGGCGACGACGGCAATGTCCAGGCCCGTGATGGCTTTCCCGATCTGGAAGAGAAGATTCTGCAGGGGCAGTGTCGTCAGCGCCCAGGCGATGGAGTAGCCCCCCAGCACGGCGGTGATGCAGAAGATGGTGATCAGGCAGAACATGGACACCGTGATGCCGATCATGCGGGGCACGTACAGGATATCGAGGGGGTTGATCCCCTGAAGCTCCAGGGCTTCGATCTCATGGAGCACCTTCATGTAACCCGTTTCGATCGTCACTGCCGTGGCGGACCGGAGAACCACGATGAGCGCCGTGATGAGCGGTCCGAACTCGCGGATAAGCAGGGCCACGGTAACCCTTCCCAGGTCGTGCTGGGCCGCCACGTCCGAGAGTTGAAGGATCATCATGCTCCCGAGCAGAAGTGCAATGGGGATCACGATCCACAGGGCCTCGACGGCCGTGAAATAGATCTGCTCGACGACGATCCGGGTCCGCAGCATGCGACCCGCCTTGGGGTTGATGACGATCTGGCGCAGGATCCGGTAGAGGAAGGCCGACTGGTCCGCATAGCGGTTCAGCCGAACCCCCGTCTGCCTGCCCAGGAACCCCACGAAATCCCGCACCGCAACGGCCTCCCGCAAATGCCCGCCTCATTCGTAAATGCCGTAAAACTTTAAACGAAACCCCCCGGTTCGTCAACCGGGAAGTCTTTCCCGTCTCTGGCGGAGTACCCCGTTCCGGATGGTTCGAATCCTGCCCTCATGCCGGAAGTGGATCCACGCAAAGGCGAGAATCGGGATAGGGGGCGGTCGTG
>DCVI01000031.1 GCA_002327315.1 Syntrophaceae bacterium UBA2192
GCATTTTTCAGGACGGACTAATTATTGGAACATCGAGCAGGACTGTATTCACCGGATCGTATGCATCCGTTCATGACATTTCTTTATACCTGCATTTTCCCGATTCTTGAATCAATAATTTCCCGGTTACGTCCCTGTCATCTTGTTTCAGTTCGCTGCGGGATAGGCGCGCTGGCGGATCGGGGTTTTTACCTTCATCCGCAGCACTTCTTGTGCTTTTTCCCGCTGCCGCAAGGGCAGGGGTCGTTGCGGCCGATTTTTTGCGCCTGCCGGACCCCTCGCGGGACGGGAACGATGCCCTGCTCCCTCATCTCCCTTCGCATCCGGTTGCCATGATCCCGAATGATATTTACGGCATGGGGAAGCGACCCATAGAGTGTGACTGCACCAGGCGGTTTGACAAACAGATCGGGGATTTTTTCGGGCCGGGCCAGGCCGAAAATGACACAGCACGCGTCGGTGATTCTTCTGTCTTCCTCGGATAGCGCGGACTCGTCCCTGTTCAGTCCCCAGGTCTCGGGCCGCAGGCTCATCGCCCGGAAGAGCCCGAATGCCCAGTGACGAATCCGATCGAAGTCGCCCTCCCGGAGATCCTTCATGTCGAAGGGGAATTCGAGCTTGCCTTTTTCGTTTTCTGCCAGTATCCGGTTGTAGGTCCCGAGGAGGGACCCCATCCATTTTTCGACATCGTCTTTCTCTTCGAATTCGGCCGATGAAGCGCCGAAAATGCGGGGAAACCATTCGCTCGGCATGATCGGTTCGGGGATTACGGCCAGGCCGAACAATAGACCGTGGACGCCGTCGAGCGTGAGGGTGTCCTCGGGTTCGACGGCCCGGGAGAGGAGTTTCGACAGATTGCGCTTTTCCTGCGGGGTGAACCGTTCCGTCAACCTAGCCTCCTTTTCCTACCTTGAAAGTGCTCGAACTTCCCGGTCGAGACGACCGGCCAGTCGGTCTTCTTCCAGGTCGAGATCGTAATCCATCTGCAGACCCAGCCAGAACTGGGGCGACATGCCGAAGTATCGTGCCAGCCTGAGGGCGGTGTCCGCCGTGATGCGCCGCTTTCCCAGAACGATCTCGTTGATCCGCCGAGGCGGCACTCCGATATCCAGCGCCAGGCGGTTCTGGCTGAGGCTCATGGGTTCCAGGAATTCCTCCAGCAGCACTTCACCCGGATGCAGGGGTTCTATTTTCTTTTTCGCAGACATGACTGCTATCTCCTAGTGATAATCGACAATTTCTACGTTGTGAGCATCTCCGTTACGCCAGTCGAAACAGATACGCCACTGGTCATTGATGCGAATACTGTGCTGGCCCTCCCGATCCCCGTGAAGCGATTCGAGACGGTTTGCCGGCGGAACACGCAGGTCCTGGAGTGAGACCGCCCGATTCAGCATGCGCAGTTTTCGAAAAGCCGCCCGTTGGACATCCTGCGGGAGCTTTTTCGAAAAAGCTCGGTTGAAGATTCCCTCGGTTTCCTTGCAGCGAAACGAGCGTATCATGACGCCTGGATATAACGTGACGCGTTAAATGTCAAGCGTTATGTCTTTCGCTTCCAGGGGGCCGTATGGAAGGATTACTTCTGGCGAGGTTTGAACAACCGGCGGATCGAGGGCCCGAAGGGCCGCTTTGCGACACCGGCCTCGGTGATGATGGCCGTGATGTAACGGTGCGGGGTCACGTCGAAGGCGGGGTTGTAGACCTGGACCTTCTCCGGCGCCGTTCGGACGCCATGGAGGTGTCTCACCTCATCGGGGTGTCGCTCCTCGATGGGGATGCCGGTGCCGTCCGCAATCGAGCGGTCGATCGTGGAGAGGGGGGCCGCCACGTAGAAGGGGATGCCGTGCTCTTTCGCCAGGATGGCGAGCGAGTAGGTCCCGATCTTGTTGGCCGTATCGCCGTTGGCGGCAATCCGGTCGGCCCCGACGATGACGAGGTTGACCTTGCCCTGGGCCATGAGAAAGCCTGCCATGTTGTCCGTGATGAGGGTGGCCGGGATGCGGTCTTCCAGGAGTTCCCAGCAGGTGAGTCTCGCCCCCTGGAGCACGGGCCGCGTCTCGTCGACGTAGACGTGGAGTCTCTTGCCTTCCTCGCGGGCAGCCCGGACGACACCCAGGGCCGTCCCGTAGCCCGCCGTGGCCAGTGCGCCTGCGTTGCAGTGGGTGAGGATGTTGTCGCCGTCGCGGATGAAGGCCTTGCCGTTGAGGCCGATGCGGCGATTGATCCCGATGTCCTCCTCGCCGATCGCGATGGCCTCTTCGACGAGGGCCTTTTTTACCGCGGCGATCCCCGAGGGGAGGACCTCGGCAAAAAGGCGCTGCATCCGCTCGATGGCCCAGAAGAGGTTGCGCGCCGTGGGGCGCGCCTTCGCGAAGGCCTTGCAGAGATCCTCGAAGGACTTGCGGAACCCGCCCGCGGTTGTCTCGGTTAGCTGGAGAGTGCCCAGGGCGATGCCCATGGCCGCGGCAACCCCGATGGCGGGGGCGCCGCGGATGGTGAGATCCTTGATGGCCGTGATGACGTCGCGCCAGTCCGTCAAGGTCAGGTAGCGCACCTTCCCCGGAAGGGCCTTCTGGTCGATGAGGACGACGGCGTCGTCGGCCCAGAGAATGGTTCGGATCATGACCCCGACAGCATCTTTTTGAGCAGGTCGTTGACGATCTGCGGGTTGGCTTTGCCCTTGGTGAGCTTCATCACCTGGCCCACGAAGAAGGCAAAGAGCTTATCCTTGCCGGCCCGGTACTCGGCGAGCTGCGCCGGGTTTTTCGCCATGGCCTCTTCGATGGCCTTCACGACGGCCCCCTCGTCGGTGATCTGGGTGAGGCCCTTCTCCCTGACGATGTCGGCGGGCTTCTTCGACGATTTGTACATCTCCTCGAAGACTTCCTTGGCGATCTTGCCGCTGATGGTCCCGTCCTCGATGAGGTTGATCATCTGCGCCACGTGGTCGGGAGAGACGGGACTTGACTGAATGTCGCGCTTCTGTTCGTTGAGGTAGCGAAGCAGATCGCCCATGACCCAGTTACTGACGATCTTGGGCTTGCCGCAGAGCTTCACGGTCTCTTCATAGAAGTCGGCCAGGGCCCGCGTCGTAGTGAGCACGCCTGCGTCATAGACGGGGATGCCGTACTGCGCGACGAAACGGTCCTGCTTCGGAAGCGGGAGCTCGGGGAGCGCCCTGCGAACGTCCTCGATCCACTCGTTCGAGATCATGATGGGAACGAGGTCCGGGTCGGGGAAGTAGCGGTAGTCGTGGGCCTCCTCCTTGCTGCGCATGGAGTGGCTCTGTCCCTGGGCGTCGTCCCAGAGGCGGGTCTCCTGGACGACCTCGCCGCCGCTCTCGAGGATGTACTGCTGGCGCTTGATCTCGTACTCGAGGGCCCGCTGGACGTTGCGGAAGGAGTTCATGTTCTTGAGCTCTGCGCGGGTGCCGAAGGCCGTCTCGCCCTTCGGGCGGATGGAGACGTTGGCGTCGCAGCGGAAAGATCCCTCCTCCATGTTCCCGTCGCAGATCTCGAGGTAGACGAGGATGTCGCGGAGCCTGCGCAGGTACTCGCCGGCCTCCTCGGGGCTTCGCATGTCGGGCTCGCTCACGATCTCGATGAGGGGCACGCCCGTGCGGTTGAAATCCACGTAGCTCCAGGGGTTGCGCTCATCGTGGACGAGCTTGCCGGCGTCCTCCTCCATGTGGATCCGCGTGATACCGATCCTCTTCTTCTCGCCGTCGAGCACGATGTCGATCCGGCCGTGCTCGGCCAGCGGGTGGGCGTACTGGGAGATCTGGTAGCCCTTGGGAAGATCCGGGTAGAAGTAGTTCTTCCGGG
>DCVI01000091.1 GCA_002327315.1 Syntrophaceae bacterium UBA2192
CGCTTCCCGTCGGGGCTGAAGGCCACGGCATCGACGACATCGCTGTGCCCCTCGAGGACTTTTTCGACACGCCGCTTCTCCACATCCCAGACGATGACGCGGCGGTCGTCGCTTGCCGAGGCCAGCCGCTTCCCGTCGGGGCTGAAGGAAAGGGAAACGATCCAGCCGTCATGCCCGGTGAGGGTTCCCGCAAGCGCTCCCGTCGCCGTGTCCCACAGGTGGATGAGCTTGTCCTTCCCGCCGGAGGCAAGGGTCTTGCCGTCGGGGCTGAAGGTCACACGCATGATGGCTTCCTGGTGGGCACGCAGGGTGTGGGCGGGAACTCCCGTGTCCGCGTTCCAGATGATGATGTCCTTGTCGGCGCCTGCCGAGGCGAGGGTCTTCCCGTCGGGGCTGAAATCCACGGTCCAGACGATCGACGTGTGCCCCGAAAAAACCCGATCGGGGCGGCTGCTGAGGGAAGAGCAGAAAAAGTAACGCGAGAGAAATGTCTTGACGAACCCCACGACCCCCGGCTCGTGCTTGGCCTGGACATACTTCTTCTCGTCGGGGGTGAGACCGGGAGAACAGGCTGCGAGGCACAACAGGGTGAGAAGGCACAGAACACCCACAGACCGAATGCGAGAACGCTTCATGACAGATCCCTCCTTCTGTCCCCTTTAGCCTTTAGCCTAGAGCCTAAAGCTAGATATCTTCTTCTGCGGGTATTATCAACTTCCGATTTACATACAGCGGGTCGCTGAGTTTGATCTTGTTGACCTTCATGAGAGCCGCGATAGAGGTGTTATGCTTCGACGCGATCTTCTCGAGGGTGTCGCCCTTTTTGACCACGTAGGTCGCGGTTTTCTTCTGGGACTTTGCCGCCGTTTTCTTCTCGGCCGGGGCCTCCCTTCCCTTTTCTTTCTCCGCCGCGGGCACCTTGAGCTTCCGGTCGACCCAGAGGGGGTCCCTGGGCTTCATGTTGTTGAGCCTGGCGAGCTCGGCCACGGTGGTGCCGTTGCGATCGGCGATCTTTTCCAGCGTGTCGCCTTTCTTCACCCGGTATGTCGTGAGCTTCTGCGCCGGCTCGGCCGCCTGGGCTTTTTTCGCCTCCGGCCTGTGATCTTTTGCAGGGGCTGTCTCGGCCGCAAGATCCTCGTCAGGCTTCTCGACGGCCACCTTGAGCTTGCGCCCCACGACCATCGGGTCGTTGGCCTTCAAGCGGTTGAGCGTCCGGATGGACCGCACTGTCGTGTGGTGCTTCAGGGCGATCTTCTCCAGCGTATCCCCCTTTTTCACCGTGTACGCGATGACCTCCGGGGCGGCCTTCTCCTCCTCCTCCTTGACGGTCGGCGCCGGCACTTTCAGCTTCCGGTCGACCCAGAGGGGATCCTTGAGCTTCATGTTGTTGAGCTTGAGAAGCTCCGCCACGGTCGTTTCATGGCGCGATGCAATTTTGTCCAGGGTGTCTCCCTTTTTTACCCGATAGGTGACCGTGCCGTTTTTCTTTGCCCGTGCCGGGTCGGCAGCGGGGGACTTGCGCTCCTCGGCCTGTTCGCCCTTCGCCGCGGCCTTCCTGGGAGCCTGCCTGGGCGCCTGCTCGGCATCGTCCTCCCTTGACTTCTCGATGGCCCGGCCTTCCCTCTGCCGGGGCTTCTCCGTCCTGTCCTCTTTTTTCGCGGCCGCGGACCCTGTTTTGTCACTCGCCCCGGCAACCTGAACCGTGACGGGCGCCTGGCCGGAGGGGACAAACTTCACGATGGCCTTAGCGATGGCCCCGGCCAATTCGTCCTGGAAGGCCGGCGTCCGGAGCAGCTTCTCCTCCGTCGGGTTCGAGATGTAGGCCGTCTCGATGAGCACCGAGGGAATTTCGGCGTGCTTGAGGACGCGGAAGGGCGCCCCCTGGACCTGGGTGAATTTCAGGTAGTTGATGTCGGAGATGTTTCGTAGCGCAAGTTGCGCAAGCTCGCGGGAGCGGTTGACGGTGTTGGTCATCACCATGTCGAGGGTGATGATGTCGGATTCGTCGATGTGGTTGTCGTCGTTGGCCCAGCCGCCCATGACATCGGCGAGGTTCTCCTTGCGGGCCAGCAGCCTTGCCGTCTCGTTTGTCGCGCCGCGCGTGGACAGGATGTAGACCGATCCGCCCCGGCTGGCGCGATTGCGGACGGCGTCGGCGTGGATGCTGACGAATGCGTCGGCGCCGTAATCCCGGGCGATCTTGGTCCGCTTGTTGAACGGCACGTAGTAATCCCCCGTGCGGGTCAAAAACGCCCGGTAGCCTTCGCGCTTGTTCAGGTTGTCATGGAGCTTCTTCGCGATCTTGAGGACGACGTCCTTCTCGCGGGTGCCCATCTTTCCGACGGCGCCCGGGTCTTCGCCGCCGTGGCCCGCGTCGATGACGACGATCCTCGCCTTCTGGAGCTTCTTGACCTCCTGCCGGCTGAGGCTCTCCTTCTCCTCGACCTCGGGGAACTGCAGGTCGATGACGATGCGGTTGGGCTTTTCCAGGAACTTCTTGAGCTTGAAGACCTTCGCCTCCACGTCCTGCGTCAGCGTCAGCTCGATGCGTACGCTCTCGTCGGGCAGGGTGACGACCTCGATTTTCTCGACGCCGGGCTTGTTCAGGAAGCTCTGAAGAGGCACGTCCTCGGCCACGTCGGCATTCTTCACGGTGAGGGTCATCCTGCGGCCGTCCTTCGACACGACGTAGCTCGCCTCGTCGCTCGTGTCGATGACGATCCTCGTGTAGTCCGGAGCGGCCCAGTGCCGGATGTTGGAGACATAGGTAAGCCCGAAGGCAGGGGTCACCAGAAACCCCGTCAGGAGAAGGATTGCGGGCAGGAGGATGCTGAAAAGTCTGATCATGTTGGAACCGATACACCTCAAACGCGCTGAATCTATCAGATTTCCGGCAGTTACACAACACCGGCGTTCAGAAAATCTATTGACAGAATCCGCCCAAAGTGCCATTTACACATGCAATTTTCGCAGGAGCCGCACATGCTTATTCGGGATTTGTTCGGACAAAAAAAGAGAACTCTCTCCTTCGAGGTCTTTCCGCCCGTGCGGGAAGGGAACCTGGAGAGCCTGTTCAAGACCGTCGCCGAGTTGAAGGAGCTCAAGCCCGATTTCATCTCCGTGACCTACGGCGCCGGCGGCGGGACGCGGGACAAGACGATCGAGATTGCCTCGCGCGTGAAAAACGAGTTCGGCAGCGAGGCCCTCGCCCACCTGACCTGCGTCGCCGCGACACGGGACGACATCGCCCGCATTGTCGAGGACATGAAAGAGCAGAACATCGAGAACATCCTGGCCCTGCGGGGAGACCCCCCCAAGGGCGAGGAGAAATTCGTGAGGCCTGCGGGGGGCTTCGGGTTCGCCAACGAGCTTGTGTCCTTCATCCGCGGGCTGAACGGCTTCTGCATCGGCGTGGCGGGCTACCCCGAGGGGCACCCCGAGGCGTCGAGCTTCGAGGACGACCTGAAAAACCTGAAGCGCAAGGTCGATGCCGGGGCCGACTTCATCGTCACCCAGCTTTTTTTCAACAACGACGACTTCTACCGTTTCCGGGACCGGGCGCTGGCGTTGAAGATCGACGTTCCGATCATCCCCGGTATCTTCCCGATTCTCAACTACAAGCAGGTGCTGCGCATCACGGAGCTCTGCGGGGCGAAGATCCCCTCGGCACTGGGCGAGAAACTCTGCTGGCTCAAGGACAAGCCCGAGGACGTCGAGAAGTACGGCATCGAGTACGCCCAGGGGCAGGCATACGACCTCATCCGCAACGAGGTCCACGGACTGCACATCTGCACGATGAACCAGAGCCGGGCGGCCCGGAAGATCGTCCGGGAGCTGGGGCTGACAGCCTAGGCTGGCGGGTGGGACAGCGGCGGGATCAGTTGACGTTCTTCCCGGTGCGATAGAGGAGGTCCTTCAACGCCTCTTCCAGTATCCGATCCGCAATGCGACCGGCATCCACCTGATAGCTGCCTTGCTGGATCTGTTTTCTCAGTTTCTCCACCTTGTCCTGCCTGACATCGGGAAGTTCTTCCAGGATCTGGAGAAGCTGCAGCACATAGTCTTCACATCCGGTTTGTCGGCTCATTCTCTTTCCTCCGGCGCCATTTTTCATTGCACCCCTGTTGAGCATCTTGCGTGCCGCGAAAAAAAACTGCCGTGAAAGTAAAATTAAAGCCGTATTTTCAGATAGTTATCGAACCATCGACCGATTTCAATCCCGGAGATGCGGCGGATCCGGCCGTCCCATCCGGGCATCGCACGTCATCTTCTTCTTTTATTTCAGGGAGTTGTAAAGGCTCTCCCACAATGGAACACTCCGTTGTGGACGATCATGGGGCGCGAGGGTCGCAGGGCAAAAAAATAGGGGTTTGAAAAAAAATCCTTACTCGGGTATTAACTTATTCTACCGGACGTGCTAAAAAGTATCATCCGGGTGCGGTCCGGGAATGATTTCATCGGTCCGACCCGGTTTCCATTTGCCGGTCATTCGATAAAATGTGGGCGGTTAGCTCAGTAGGATAGAGCGTTGGTCTCCGGAACCAAAGGTCCTGGGTTCGAGCCCCAGATCGCCCGCCAAGAATAAAATCAAGGGGTTAGGAATTTCCTGACCCCTTGATTTTTGCCTTCCAAAAGTAAACTCCCAGCACTATTCCCAGCAGGTAAACAAAGCAAAGGTGGGGGGGTTTACACCCACCGGGAGATAATGCCCTCCGTCGATTCTGATGCGTTGTAGGGGTAAGCTGGGCAGCCCGCCTTCATTTCTTGACATCCGTTCCCCCATCCAGTACAAAAAGCACGTTGTCCCGTCGGTCCCTATCTAACGAACCAGCCCTGACATCACGGGGGGACTTGAGCAAATATGAAACCCTGCTTTCGGTTGAAGGCGGGGTTTTTGCATTTTAGACGTTCCTATCGCTATTATAAAGACGAGCAGGTTGAAATGCGAGACGCGGTCCAGAATTGATCTCGAAAGGAGATACTATAGTGAAAAAAATGGATAAAGAGGCTAAACAAAAAGTTATAGAAGAATTAGAACAACGGGGCGCAAATTTACCATGTCCTCGGTGTGGCAATCCGAAATTCATCCTCATGGACGGCTTTTTAAATAATCCTATACAAAATGAACTAACAGGCGCCCTTATGTTTGGAGGCCCAACCGTACCTTCAATTGTCACAGTATGCAGTAAATGTGGTTTTATGGCACAACACGCTCTTGGAGCACTTCAATTACTTGAAAGTGATGGGGGTGCACCAAAATGAATGATGCAGAGCAGAATTCTGTAAGAGCGAGAATAATAGATGACTCAAGTACAAGTATTAAATATCAAGTACCCGGAACCGGGATTACATTAAGTGCAAATACATTATTCCATTTTACAAAGACAAAAGAAAACCTTATCGGAATATTGAAAAATGAATTCTTTCCCAGATATTCGTTAGAGGATGACCCTTATTCCAAAAAATGTTTAGCAATTCCTATGGTGTCATTTTGTGACATACCCTTGTCTCAAATTAAAAATCATATTCAGACTTATGGAAGTTATGCGATTGGATTGAATAAAAATTGGGGGAGAAAACACAAGATCAATCCTGTTCTTTATACATATCCGGAATCAAGTGTGATTGCGAGTTTTCGTACGATCCTAGACTCTTGTGAGAAAGGTGATGGTGAAGCTATTAATCAAATAGCATCATACTGCACGTACATGCTAAATTATGTGAAAATATACGAGGGACAGATTTATAGAAACGGGATATTGTTACCCGGTGTTATTCGGTTTTATGACGAGCGCGAATGGAGATATGTTCCTGCAATAGATTATTTATCAAAAAAGAATATTGCCGCATTTCTGTCAGAAGAGGAATTTAAAAATACAGAAGTACTGATGGAGTATAGTAAGAAACTAGAAGACCATTGCCGTCTACCTTTTGAACCACGAGATATAAAATACGTTATCACTAGAACAGAAAGTGAAATATTAGAACTCATGGATATTATGGCAAATATAAAAGGAGATAAATATTCACATAAGGACATAAGATTATTATCCAGCAGACTAATCTCAAGTGAACAAGTATTTGATGATTTCTAACTGTCGGAGAAAAAGGCACTTATTCAATCAAAATAAACAGCACGGGGGGATTTGAGTGAGCTATGAAACCCTGCTTTCCAGTGAAGGCGGGGTTTTTTATTCATTAACAAGATGAAGGGGTAAGTATCATGTCACGTAATCGTTCAAACTTTAGCACGATGATGATTTGGGTCTGTATAATCATTCTTGTGATCATGAACCTCTTTTCGTGCGGACCCAGCAGAGCAGAAATACAGAGTAGATATGACAACACTATGCAATCTTTTGTAGGAAAAGATATTAATGACTTAATTAG
>DCVI01000011.1 GCA_002327315.1 Syntrophaceae bacterium UBA2192
ACTAATTACCAATTGCCAATTCCCAATTACTGTCTTGCAGAATGGAGGAAACGATGAACTTTGCGACGTTGAAAGATGCGCTTACTTTCGCCATGGACAAGGAGAAAAAAGCCAACGAGCTCTATCTCCTGTTCCGTGGAAAAGTGAAGGACGAAGGGGCAAAAGCTTTGCTCAAGGACCTGGCGGACCAGGAGATGGGACACTGGAGGATGATCCAGGAAGCCCTCCTGACCGGCGGCGTCGAGGGGATCGGGGCGAAGGCAAAGGGGCGCGATCTCCAGGTCTCGGACTACATGGTGGAGATCGAGCTCACCGCCGACAGCGCTCCCCCGGACATCATGGTCTTTGCCATGCAGATGGAAAAGAAATCCTTCGACTTCTATAACGGCCTTCTTGCGCAGTACAAGGGAACGGGCCTCGAGACCCTCTTCAGCCGGCTTGCCCGCGAAGAGATGCGACACAAGGAAATCCTGGAAAAGGAATACGAAACACACTTCGCACAATGGATGTAGCAAGACGGGCATCAGGATTCAGGCATCGGGCGTCAGGCGAAAGACAAAAAAGCGTGCGCATTACGACCCTCATGCCGCAGACACGGGGTCCGGGGTATCGGCCTCTTTCTGCATAAATGAAGAGAAAGGATCAGCCATGAAATTCAGGAAATATGTCGAAAAAATGGTCGGTACGGTGGGCGAATTGACGGCGGACGACGTCACGTACGTGTTTGCCGTTCGTCCTGGCGCGGAACCGAAAAGCCCGGCAAAACTCATCAAGGTGGACGAGGACTTCGTCATCGTCGAGGTAAAATTCCGGCGTTCGAAGGTCCACCGGGTCATTCCCGTCGGGGTCTTTTCGCTGTGCATCTCCGAGGAATAAAAAAACGCGCTGGAGGCTCACCGGTTCATCCCGGTGATCTACGGCACGTCATGCGGGAGTGATTGTGCAGACGGGCCCTACTCGATGATGGCGTAAAGCCAGGCACCGACAATCGAAAAGCTTACGGTTATGACGAAGAGGTACTCGTACACTGCCATGCCTCCATGCATTTGCAAAGGCTGACCAGGATACCGTGCCAGACGAATACCCCAGTCAGTTTATGAACTCCCTGTCGGTAGCTTCCTCTATCAATGGTAACCTTTTTGACCCCTCCCGGGGTTCTCTTCGGGTTCATCTTGAGGTGCTGAAGCTAGCGGGAGTGTCATTTCCCTTCAGCCTTAGTATCGGCTGTTTCGAGTCCAACCTTTAGAGGTTTGGAAAAGCAATCTGCTTTATGATCTGCAGAATTGCTAAAACCGTGCCACTTTCAGCGCTTCAGGCAGTTTCCTCATCCTGTCACGCACGAGCGCTGAACCGGAATCCGGCAACGCCTTGACGTGAAATCAGAAAATGAAGTAAGCTGCCGGAAAAGCCGGGCCCGCCTCCTGTCCATCGGCTATCTTGACAGAAAGCGTCAGGTCATCTATTCTTCTCCCGTCGAAAGTCCGCAATGGACACCCGCCGTGGCAGATAGCGCCGCGGAGATGTTCCGGAAGCTCCTCTGCGAAGGAAAGGACACGACACGGAAGAAGTAGCCGCGCCGTGCGGCGAAAAGAATCTCAACGAAGGGGAAAATCCAATGATATCGAGACTTCACAAACCACTCCTGGCGTTAGGAATCGCCATTTACCTGTCCTGCCTCATCGTCTCACCGGCCATCGCCGGCATGGTGGGAACCATCACGTCCCAGGGGGCCTCGTCCGAGGTCCGTCAGGACGAGATCAGCCGGATCCAGACGGCGCTGGAAACGCAAATCGTGAAGGAGAAGCTCAAGGCCTACGGGCTTGCCCCGGGCGAGATCGAGCAAAAGCTCCAGGGCCTCTCGGATGAGCAGATTCACATGCTCGCCCAGGCGTCGGACCAAGTGCTGGCAGGCGGAGACGCGCTGGGCGTCGTCATCGCCATCCTGGTGATTGTCCTCCTGGTCGTCCTGATATTGAAGCTCTCGGACAAGACGGTTGTGGTCAAATAGAGATTTGAAACGAATCATCGCGACCCTGCTTATCCTGCTGGCTTCGAACGCCCTCGCTCTCGAGATCGAGGGCGTTCCTTTCATCCGGCAGGACTCGCAGTTCTGCGGCCCTGCCTCTCTCGCCTCCGTGATGACCTACCACGGAATGCCGACGGACCAGAATGCTATAGGAAAAGAGGTCTACAGCGAAAAACTCCAGGGGGCTCTCATCACCGATCTCGAAAAGTATGCCCGCCAGAAGGGATTCGAGACAAAGTCCGGCCGGGGGACCGCGGAAGAGTTAAAAGCAGAGTTGGACCGAAGGCGACCCGTCATCGTCCTCGTGGACCTGGGCTTCTGGGTGGTCTCGAAGCCCCACTACCTCGTAGTCATCGGCTATGACGACGAGGGGTTCACGGCACACGACGGCTATACGCCCAAGAACCGCTACCCCTACGATCGCTTCGGGGCGATCTGGGGAAAGATGGGGAATGCGTATCTACTGGTGTACAAATGATGGCGAAAGGCAAAGGGCACATGAAGAAGTCCATTCTGTTGTTGGCCATTATCGTCCTGGCGGGCTGTGCGATGCCGAAGATGCCACAGATCATCGTCATCGACGACCCGCTCACGGCCCAGCAGCACAACGACCTCGGGGTGGCTTATGAGGAGAAGGGCGACTACGCCCTCGCGGGAAAGGAATACGAAAAGGCGATTAAGAAGAACCGGGACTGGGTCATCCCCTACCTGAACCTCGGGCACCTCTATTACCGGCAGGACAAGCTCGACCAGGCGGAAAGGGCTTTGCGCGAAGGTCTCCGGGTCAAAGGCGACCACCCCGACCTGCTGAACAATCTCGCATGGGTCCTCATGGAAAAGGGGCAACTCAAGGAAGCAAAGACCCTCATCGATAAGGCCATCTCCGTCGAAGACAAGGAGGAATATCGGGATACGCGCAGGGAAATCATCGAGAGATTGAAGGAGAAGTAGCCGGCAAAACCACATCGTTTGCCGCGGCGGCTGGCACGATCGTCAAACGGACTTTGTGCCACACACAGAGTTAGAAGAGTACCCTTACCGGATCACATCTCCGTGCAGCCATGTTTGCCGTGGTATCTGCTGAACCGGGACGGGTTGGAAGGAAGGCGGCGGGGCCGGACACGGCCCCGCTTTTCTATTGCATCTTCAGCCCCTCCATGTGTCTCGTCTTGCAGGACAAAAGAACACCTCATAAAGCCGACAGCGTGGTTCCATAGACTGTCACTCTACTGCTGGTTCGGTTTTTGCTTCCCTGCTACCCCATATAAGAAGAAAGGGTCTCCTCATTGCCCGGAGACCGCCCGGAGTAGCATGCAATCATCTGTCGGGGCAGGGAAACGCTACACATTCAGGCCTGAAGAGGCGGGGTCCGGCTTGCTGAAGGTCGGCATCTCGGGAAACCTGTCCCTGGACACGGTGAAGGAGTTCACGGCGGACGTGGAGGGGCTGCTGGACAGAACATCGGCCCCGGCCTTGATCTTCGACCTCAACGGCATCGAATACCTGGACAGCACAGGCGCCCTGGCCCTCATCCTGTCCCGGGACAAGGCCGCCCGCAAATCCATCCAGTTCCGCATGACCGGCATGAGCGCCGAAACCGGGCGCATGATCGGAATCGTCTCTCCGGAGGCTGACCGCTGCAGCGAGACGCCGAAGCGGCCGGCCCCGAACGCTTGGATGCGGGCGCAGGACGTTGCGGCCCGATTATCCGACCGCATGGATCTTCTCTGCCTGTTCGTGGGGGACCTCGCCGCATCCCTGGCCGCGAGCCTCGTTCGCCCGCGATCCGTCCGCTGGGAAGCCGTCCTGTTCTATATGAAGCGGGCGGGGATGGAGGGCCTTCCCATCGTGGGTCTGATCAGTATCCTGCTGGGCCTGATCATGGCCTTCATGGCATCCCTGCAGTTGCGCATGTTCGGGGCCAACCTGTATGTCGCCTCCCTCGTGTCGATTTCCCTTGTGAAGGAACTCGGTCCGATCATGACCGCCATCCTCTTCGCGGGACGTTCCGGTTCGGCATTTTCGGCGGAAATAGGGACGATGCGGGTGAACGAGGAAATCGATGCCCTGTCGACGATGGGATTCGAGCCTGTCAATTTCCTCGTCGTGCCGAAGGTCATCGCCTCCATCCTCGTCGTGCCGATCCTGACGCTCTATGCCGACGTCCTGGGGATCCTCGGGGGGCTTTTCGTGGGCATTGCCGGGATGGACCTGACGGTTCAGTCGTATCTGCAGCAGACCAAGGAGAGTCTCGAGGTGTTTGACGTCGTTACGAGCCTGTTCAAATCCATGTGCTTTGCCGCCATGATTGCGGCCATCTCCTGTCACCATGGATTCCAGGCAAGAGGGGGCGCGGAGGCCGTAGGTTCCGCCACCACCTCCGCGGTTGTGTCTTCGATCTTCCTGATCATCATCACGGATTCGGCATTCGCGATCATGCTGCATTACATCCGTTAGGATCGCACGCCCCCATGAGGGCGACCGGGAGGCAGGAAAGGCAGCGAGATGAAGGGTTCCGGACAGCCGGTCATCGACATACGGGGAATCTCCGCCTACTACAGGGACCACCGCGTTCTGGAGGACGTCAGCCTCCGGGTATTGCGGGGAGAGATCTTCGTGGTCGTCGGGGAGAGCGGTTGCGGAAAATCCACCCTGCTGAAATGCATGACCGGTCTCTACCGCCCCGACCAGGGCAGGGTCTTGATCCATGACACGGACCTGATCTTGGCCGATGATGAAGCCCTGCTCCGGGTAAAAAGGCGCTTCGGCGTGCTTTTCCAGTCCGGTGCGCTGATCGGGTCCATGACCCTTGCGGAAAACATCGCGTTGCCGCTCACGGAGCAGACGGATCTCGATCCGGGCTTCATCGACGAGATCGTCCGGATGAAGCTTCGTCTTGTCAACCTGGCCGGCTACGAGGACGCCTTTCCATCGGAGCTCTCGGGGGGGATGAAAAAGCGCGCAGGCATCGCGCGGGCCCTTGCGCTCGATCCGCAGATCCTGTTTCTGGACGAGCTGTCGGCGGGCCTGGACCCGGTGACCTCGGCAGGGCTGGATCAGCTCGTAAAGGTCATCAATGCGGGCATGGGAACGACCATGGTCATCGTGAGTCATGAATTGAACTCCATCATGACGATCGCCGACCGGATCATCATGCTGGACAAGAAAGCCAGGGGGATCATCGCGGAAGGCAACCCCCGGGAGATCAGTGAAAACGCCTCCGACCCGAGGGTTCACCGGTTTTTCAACCGAATCCCCCCGAAAGGTTTCTGAGACATGGCCAAGAAAAAGACATCCAAGATCTGGATCGGGTTGTTCGTGATCATCGGATCCGTCATCGGCGTTGGCTCGATCGTGTGGCTCGGCGCCTCGAAATGCTTTGAAGGCGGAAAGTCCTACGTGGCCTATTTCGACGAATCCATCCAGGGCCTGCACCCCGATTCCAGCGTGAAATTGCGAGGAGTCAATATCGGGCGAGTGGAACGAATCGGCGTGGAGCCGGCGACGGCCATGGTGGAAGTCGTCATGAAACTGAAAGTCGACGAGCGCCTCAGAGAGGATCTCTGCGCTGAGTTGAAACTGGCGGGGCTCACCGGGATTGTCTACATCGATCTGGATCGAAAACGGGACGGGGAAACCCTGGAAGCGCTACCCCCGGGACGCAATCCGCCCTACCCCCTGATCCCCTCCCGGCCGTCCAGGACCAAGCAGCTGCTCGACAGGCTGGAGTCCGCAACGGCCCATGTGGACGGCACCTTCCACCACACGGACCGGCTGCTTGCCGGGGGAAGTGTCGATCACGTCCTGAACGGCACGAAAGACACCATTGCGGAAGCCCGCGCGACCCTCAAAAGCATCCGGACCGAGATGGAGGCCATGAAGCTGCAGGAAACGTCGGGTCAGGCGCAGAGACTCCTGGAAAGCCTGGAAGGGGATTCACGCAGGATCTCGGCCGATCTGAAAGAGACCGCGGGGAATCTCCGCCAGGTCTCGGAAAATCTCGAGGGGCTCGTTGACAGGGTACAGGCCGACCCGTCTGAAATCCTCTTCAGCAGCGCATCTTCGCCCAGGCCCCGTCAGGAGATCAAGCCATGAGAACGAAACCCCGCAAACCGAGTTTCCGCACCCGTTTATTCATGATTTGCCTTGCCCTGGGCCTGTGGGCCGTGGCGCTCCTCCTGGGCGGGTGCGCGGCAGGCGCGAAGACCTCCGCCGCCGCCGTCCGTCAATATGCCCTCGAATATCCGTCCCCTGCATTCGGGAACCTTGAACGGGTGCCTGGCTCGATCCGGGTGGAACCGCTTTCCATCGCCCGGACCTTCAGCACCGCGTCCATGGTCTACCGCTCGAGGCCTTTCGTGTATGGCGATGATGCCTACAACCGCTGGAAGATCAAACCGTCGGTGATGATATCGGACATGCTCCTTCGCGACATGAAGTCTGCGGGCCTGTTCGGCGGCGTGTTTTCCAGCAGCGACGCAGAAAGCGGGGATTATGCCCTCGGCGGGGTGATCGAGGAGTTATACGAACAGGAGGAAAGGGACGGCGGCAAGGCCGTTCTCGCCCTGAATGTAACCCTCCTCAACAGGAGCCGTCGGAACACGGGCGGCCGCCTGATCTTCCAGAAGAACTACCGGTCCATCCAGGCCATGGAGACGTGCGACGCCGAATCCATGGCCCGGGCCGCAAGCAAGGCCATGGAAGCGCTGTCGAGGGAGATCATCCTGGATACCTATCAGGCGATGAAAGGAAACGGAGAGACCGGGACGAAGGCGTCCCCCCCTCGCGGTCTCTCGGCCCGATAGAGCCCGCAAGCGAGTTACAGGCCTGCAAGGCGCTCAAGACGGGGACAGGGATTCCGAATCGCCCGTGAAGACCTCCATCACAGCTTCGGCCATGAGCCGGTAGCCCTCCACCGTCGGGTGCACCCCGTCGAACTGGACGAGTTCCTCGAAATCGACGGCGCCGGACTGCACCTGACGCCTCCAGTGCTCGTGCACCCGGGCCACGGGCAGGCCGAATTTTTCCGCCATCTCCGCGAGCTTCCCGTAGAAGAATTTCTCGATAAAGTCGAACGACTTCGGCTCGTCGAGCCAGACGGCCGTGACCAGGACAACCTCGGCCTGCGTGTTATTCCGGATCCCGGCGATCATCTCCTGGATGTTGCGGCCAAAGAGCTCCGGCGTGAAGCCGCAGAAGGCGTCGTTGAGGGCAAACTCCACGAGGACGCAGTCGGGGTCGTAGAAGTAGACGTCATAGTCGATCCGGTCCAGTCCCCCCGAGGCCGTATCGCCGGGGATGCCCTTGTTGACGATCTGGAACGTTGCCTTCGGGTAGCGCTTCCGAAGCATCTCCTTGAGAAAGTCGAGATAGCCCTTGCTGACGAGCCAGCCATGGGTAAGGGAATCGCCGATGGCGACGATCTTCACGTCATCGCCCGACTTCAGCTTCGCAATCGTCTTCTCCGGCCGAATCATATCTCAGCTCCACTCATAAAGTGGCGGAAGCATACCCGATCTCTTATTCCCTGTCGAGAATTTGATGCCGGATGTCGGCGCGAGGTCGACTGGACCACCCGCTTCACGCTTCCCTTCCCCTTCATTCTCTCTCGATTCTTTCTGTTATTTCACTGGTCACCGATCACTGGCCACTGGTCACTGCCGCGCAGCGGCTTTGCCCAATTCCCCTCTTCAGAATGCATGCTTATTGCATGATGCAGTCTTAACTTCTTCTTTCGAGCGGAGGGACGCAGACAATGGGGACCGATAATCTTATTTTCCTGGAAGTGCTGGAGTGGTTCGACGAGACGGGACAGGAACTTGTCCACCGCCTCCCGGAGAAGGGATCGGGCGAGATCAAGTACGGCGCCCAGCTCACCGTGCGGGAGAGCCAGTCGGCCGTCTTCTTCTACCAGGGAAAGGCCTACGACGCCTTCGCGCCGGGCCGCCACACCCTGTCAACGCTCAACATCCCCGTCCTGACCAAGGTCCTCAGCCTCCCCTGGGGCATGACGAGCCCCCTGCGGGCGGAGGTCTACTTCGTCAACATGAAGCTGTTCCCCAATCTCAAGTGGGGGACCCGCGATCCCGTCGCCTTCCGGGACTCCGAGCTGGGCCTCATCCGCCTGCGGGCCCACGGCGTCTACAGCATCCAGGTGCTGCAGCCGGCCCTGCTCATCAACCGCCTCGTCGGCACGCAGGGCATGTTCAGCACGACCGAGATCGAGGACTACCTGAGCGAGGCCATCGTCTCGCGGTTCAATGACCTCATGGGCGAAACGATCGACACGGTCTTCAAGCTCCCGGGCCGCTACGAGGAGCTTTCCACCGGGCTCGTGAAACGGCTCCAGGAGGATTTCAGCCACTTCGGCCTGGGGCTGCAGGCCCTCTATATCAATTCCATCACACCGCCCGCCGAGGTGCAGAAGGCGATCGACGACAAGAGCCGCCTGGCCGTCTTCGACGACGTGAACAAGCTCCTGAAGGTGAAGGCCGCCATGGCCCTGGAGAAGATCGCCGAGACGAAGACCGAGGCGGGCGCCGGGATCGGCATGGGCCTGGGGCTCATGATGCCCGCCTTCTACTCGGAAGCCATGAAGCAGGGCGGCCGGACCGATTCCTTGAAATGCCCCGACTGCAAGGGACCCGTCGCGGCCGATTCGACGTTCTGCCCGGCCTGCGGGCACCAGCTCGTTGTCTTCAGCCGCTGCCCGAAGTGCGGCAAGAACCTGACGCCCCATGCGAAGTTCTGCTCCCTTTGCGGCAGCGCGGCCGGCGCTACGCCGGTGCCGAAGAAGTGCACACAGTGCAGCTCAGATAACCTGCCCGACTCGGTGTATTGCAACCACTGTGGAAACAAGATCGGATAGCCCTCGCTGGCTCATCGATTTCCAGTGTCCCCGCTGCGCAGGCAACGTCTGCCTCGAGGAGACGGAGCGGATCTTCACCTGTGCCTGGTGCCGGGTGAAACTCTGCCTCGGGAGCCGCGGCCCGCTGGAGTGCTACATCCCAGCCCCGCCCGGCCCGGGTGAAAACGTCTTGTATGTGCCGTACTGGCGCCTGAAAGGCATGGTCTTCACCTGCACGGCCGGCTCGATCCATTCGGGCGCCGTCGACTTGAGTCACATCGCCCTCACCGCAAAAACGCTCCCGTGGTCCCTGGGTATCCAGGCGCAGCTGACAAGGCTCCGTTTTCTCGCGCCGGGTGTGGCAGGCACGTTCTTCGCGCCAACGCTCACGATCGGGCAAGCCATTGCCGGCTGCGAGCCAAACTTCAAGCAGCTCGGCGTACCCCCCTGGACGGAAACCGCCCTGCACCGGGCCTGGATCGGTGAGCAGACAAGCCTGTTGTACTACCCTCTTGCCCGGCGGGACGGGCAGATCGTCGACACCCTGCAGGACAGAGTATTCGAATCCGTCGGCCAGTGGGATGCCCGAGCCCCGGCGGCGATGCAGCCCGACGTTCAAGTACGATTCTACGCGGCAACCTGCCCCGACTGCGGCGTGGATCTCGACGGAGACAGGGACACCCTGGTGCTGACCTGCCGGAATTGCGATCGGGCATGGAAGCGGGGATCGGAGGGTCTAGAGGAGACACCCTTTTATGTCGTCCCGGATAAAACCGGCGAGGGGCAGTTCGGCCTCCCGTTCTGGCGCATCCGGGTGGACGTGGAGGGAATATCGCTTGCGTCCTTTGCGGATTACGTCCGCTTCTGCAACCTGCCCCGGGCACTCACACCGGCGATGGCAGAGACGCCTTTCTTTTTCTGGGTGCCTGCATTCAAGGTCAATTCGGCGCTCTTTCTGACCCTGATTCGCCGGGTGACGTTATTCCAGTGGCAGGGGGAGTTCGAGCAGCGCCTGGGCGGTCTCAAATGCCACCCGGTGACCCTGCCTGCAGAGGAGAGCGCAGAAAGCCTCAAGACGGCCCTGGCCGACCTCGCTGTCGACAAGAGGACCCTGCTGCCCGGACTGGAGGATTTGAGGATTGTGACAAAAGAGGCCCTGCTGGTCTATATGCCATTCAGGGCCAGGGGCGGAGAACTCATCCATCCGCAGATCCCGCTGGGAATCCAGCGGAAGGCACTGCAATACGGTTTGAATATCTGACTTGCCGCGTCGCGGCAGGAATCGGGCATCCGGAATCCGGATTCCGGAATCCTGTTACCCCGGAAAGGGAATGCCCCCTCACCTCCACTCTCTCCTTGTGCTTCTTTCTCCCTGGTCTCTCTCCCGGCGTAAGAAAATATGAGGTGAGGGGGCATTATTCCTAATGAGGAGAACAGGGTTTTCCCAAAGACCCCTGAAAAAGTCTCCCTTCTGTGATTGAGCGGTTACGGACCTTATTTCGTGAGAAAAAACTGCGCGCTGGGACTGACATCCTGGGACTCTTCACCTTCTTTATCATCTTCGTTCCCGTCGGTTGCCCCGGTCTCTTTGTCCCTGATCCGCTTGAACTCGTCGAGAAATCTGAGCCTCTCTTCCAGGTCCTGCGCTGAGGCCTGATGTTGATATTTCATATCCGAACTCCACAAAACCGGCATTTCCGCGTCATCCTCGACGTCGCATTTCCCGGTCCTCTTAGATGGAGGGTCTCTCTTCGATTCATACCCTCCGCGGAAACTACGGCACTTCTTTGCACCGAGGAAGCCAATAACCGAAATCAGCAAAAAAGGCAATATCGGATTAAAAACGGTATATTGTCAGGTAATACCTGATGTTTTTATTGCGCTGCATTGAAAGGATCTTTTTTCGGCCTTGCGGCCAATTAAAATCCCCCTCTTTCCCCCTATAAAGGTCAGATCCTTAATCTTCCTCTCCCCTCCGAGGGAGAGGATTGAGGTGAGGGGGTCCTTCGACAAGCTCAGGATGACATTTCTGTTCGCCATGGTGAGCCTGTCG
>DCVI01000154.1 GCA_002327315.1 Syntrophaceae bacterium UBA2192
CTCCCCTCAAGGGAGAGGGAAATTAAGGAATAGGTCTTCCTAGGGGGATGACCGGGGGCGCATCCCGTCAGGGGGCGCAACCATGTCCGGTTCCTTCCTTACCGGGCCGCCCCGCGAAGCGTATCAGGGAGGCAACGGGGGATTTGTTTCCTTGTGCCTTGGTGTTTATGGCTTGTGGCTTTAAAACGAAGACAACAGATAGGACCTCAAATTTGCTTTTTTGTTCTTGATACCCAGCTTGATCCGGATGTTGTCGCGATGGAAATCCACGGCCCGGGCCGACACACCCAGAACCTCCGCGATATCCTTGCTCGTCTTCCCTTCTCGGATCAGGCTTGCCACCTGAATCTCCTTGGGCGTGAGGTTCAGGTGCCGGGTGCCCAGGTTGCGCAGGAAGGACGACAAAATGTCCTGAAGATGGTCGTCGAGGATCTCCACGTAGGAGGCCTGCTCGTCGGAAAGCCGGCTCTTTCGAAGCTTCTCCACATAGGGCACGACGAGCTTTTTCACGTTGGAGAGAATTTTTTCCTCCAGTTCGCTCTTGTCCTCCTCCCGGTGTTTGAGAAGGACACGCAGGGCCGTGTTCATCTCCTCGAGATTGCGCGACTTGACTTCCAGATCTTCCTCGCGGCGCCGCAGGGCCTCCTCCATCCGCCTCCTCTCGGTGATGTCGCGGATCGATTCGATGGCCCCGATAACGTTCCCCGCCGAATCCCGCAGCACGCTCGCCGTCCCGTGGAGGTAGACATCGCCCCCCTTGAGGGCCGGCATGTAGGCCTCCCCGATCAGCACGGTTTCCCCGCGCTCCGTCGAGACGTACGTCCCCTCGTAACGCCTGTCGGGCTTCAGCGCGAGATCGATGAGGATGGGCCGGCGCTCCCCGTAGAAGGGGATGGCATGCTCGTAGTTTCCCCTGCCGATCATCTCCGGCGCGGGAATTCCCGTCATCTCCTCGATGGCCCGGTTCCAGGCGATCACCTTCCCGTCCCCGTCGATGACGAAGGTGGCATCGGGCAGGAAATTGATCACGTCCGCGAGAAACCGCTCCGATTCCTTGATCCTTTCCTCGGCCTGTTTGCGCACCGTGATATCCATGAGGGAGGCCACGCTTTTCTTCGTCCCCGGAATGAGCGAGACCGTCATGGTGACACTGCGGGTCCGGCCGCCGCCGTCGCGAAACCGGACCTCGTAACTGCGGGGCACCGATTCCGGGGCGATCCGCCGCCGGACATGGTAGGCCTTCATCTGTTCCAGGTCGTCTTCGTGGATGAACTCGGTCCAGCGCCTCCTGCCCTCGATCTCGGCCTTGGAGAAACCCGATTCCTTCTCGAACTCGGCGTTCACCATGGAGATGGTCATGTCCTCCTCGACGATCATCGTGGCCGTGCCCGTCGTCTCGAAGATCGTCCTGTAGCGCGCCTCGGAGTCGGCGACGGCCTGCTGGGCCCGGAGGTGCTCCGTGATGTCGTCGACCATCTCGATGGCCGCCGTGACGCGGCCGTCCCTGTCCAGGACGGGGGACGAAACGACCCGGAAATTCCGGACGCCATCGCCCGAAGGGGTCTCGGTGACGGACTCGTGGACCTGCCCGTCCCGCAGGGTCATGGCCGTCGGGCACCAGGGGCAGATCTCATCCCGGGGCGGGTCGTTGAAGGCCCGGTGGCAGACAGGCCTTTGCGCTGCGTCGATATCGGGATACCAGGTGCGCATCTGGCGGTTCAGGGCGAGGATCTCCATGTCCGGGCTGATGAGGGAGATGCCGATCCCGACGTTGTCGATGACGCTTCGGTACCTCTCCTCCGAAACGGCCAGGGCCTCCTCGGCCCGTTTGCGCTCGGCGATTTCCTCCATGAGCTGCCGGTTCTTCATCTGCAGCTCCGCCGTGCGGACCTCCACCTCGTGCTCGAGGCGGTCCAGGGCATGCTTCAGGTCGCCCTCGGTCCTCTTCGTATCCGTGATGTCCCGGATCATGGCCTGCTTGGACAGGGTACCGTCGGGGTTGGTGATCGGCGTATTGACGATGGAGTACCAGCGCCTGTCCTTCGGGCTCTGGATCTCCCAGTGCACGGTCTCGCCGGCAAAGACACGCTCGTTGATGCACCACGGGCAGACTTCGTCGCGTTCGTGGAGAACCCTGTAGCAGAGATCCCCCGTTCCGTCACGGCCCGTGCGCGCGATGAGCCGCTCATTCATATACTCGATGCGGTAGTCCCGGGAGCAGATGTAGATGAAGCCGTCGAAGGAATCGATCATGGCGCGAAGCCGCGCCTCGAGCCCGGCCGGGCTCACACCCTCGCCTGGCCGCTCGCGAACGTCAACGGAACCTTTTTTTCCTTTTTTTGCTTCCGTTTTCGCCACGATTCACCCTCTAGTTCAGGAGGTCCTGAGTGCCCGCCTTGCCTTCTTTTGCGCTTTCCTGACCCGCGCCTGCGGCACGGTACTGAGTCAATTCCCAGCTATCCTCGCTGCGGTTGTAGCGCAGGACATAGACCCCCCCGTCATCGGCGATTACTTTGAAGTAGTCGTGGTCCTCGCCGAACCAGCGGTCGAGAACCTCCACGACATCGCGTTTTTTCGCGCCGATGTGAAACCGCAGGGGCCTCTCCCCCGCCCGGTACCCGTCATAGGTTTCCACACGGATCTTCATCGCAGTACGTCCTGTACATGGCTTACGGCATATGGCTCAGGGCTTATGGCAATAGGGAATAACTTCTCATTTTCGAAATCACCTTATGCCTTATGCCCTGCGCCTTAAGCCTATCTTTTAGTGATCGTAACAGCCTGCGGCAAAAAGTCAAGCCACCCTCATGCCGGGAGCGGTGAAACGAAAAAGCCGCCCCTCGTTTCGAGCGGGCGGCTTTTTCAGGCAGAGCTGCTATATGACACCTTCGTGTCTGCGATCTGGATCACCTTTGCTCCCGGAGCACGTTGCCGATGGTATCCAGGATGAACGAGATATCCCTGGACGGGATATCGTTGTGGGTCACCATCCGGAGCGTGTGCTCCGAACAGACCTTCACCTTGATCCCGTATCCGTTCAGCCGATCCGCAAAGGGGGCTGCCTTCCAGCCCGCGGGGCTGACATCCAGATTGACGATATTGGTGAGGACTCCCCCCCGGTCGACGCGAATCCCCAGCGCTTCGAGGCCCAATCGCATCTTCTCGGCATTCTCGTGATCCTCGGGCAGTCGCTCGACCATCTTCGTCAGGGCAAGGATGCCGGGGGCGGCGATCACCCCCGCCTGCCTCATGCCGCCGCCGATTCTCTGCCGCATGCGCCTTGCCTCGTCGATAAAATCTTTCGAGCCCACCAGCATGGAGCCCAGGGGAGCCGCCAGACCCTTGCAGAGACAGACATCCACGGAGTCACAAAAGCTTACCAGATCGGCCACGGTCGTGTTTGTAGCCAGGGCCGCATTGAAAATCCTCGCTCCGTCCATGAAGATGGGGAGATCGTGTTTTTGCGCGATGGCGATGGTTTCCGCATACCGGTTTTTTGCAACGGCAAGACCCCTGTTCAGGTGAAAGGTATTCTCCAGGCAGATCAGTTGCGTCCTGGCCCTCTGGACACCGGGGGGCATGATCGCCTCGCTGAGCTCCCCCGGTTCATAGGTTCCCGAATCGCTTTTCAGGGGCCGCGGCTGGGCGCCCGACAGCGCGGAGATTCCCCCGGTTTCCAGATTATAAAGATGGGAGTCGGAGAAGACGACGATTTCATCGCCGGGTTTCGTATAGATCATCACCGCAATCTCGTTGCTCATCGTTCCCGAGATTGTCAGGAGGGCCGCCTCTTTTCCGAAAATCTCCGCCGCGAGTTCTTCGAGCCGTATGACCGTGGGGTCGTCCCTCAGGATGTCGTCTCCGACGATTGCGTTTTTCATCGCCTCCCGCATTTCAGCGGTGGGCCTTGTTACCGTATCGCTTCTCAGGTCAAGGATTTTTTCCATGACGCTCCTCCAATGATTTAAGCCGGTTGGCTTCTCCTGCCGCAGCCGGTTTCGCAGTTTTTCTCGATATGGACCCGCGTCTTGTATCACATCCGGAGTGAAATTTCCGCACTTTGATACATCTTCACGCAGCCCTGCTTATGCATAAAAAAAGGCCTCTCTTGCAGAGAGGCCCGGAGGGAAATGGAGAGGGAGAGAGGTTGGGGTCTATTTCGCGCTCACCGTCTGGCGATCGTGTTTCTGTCGATAGATGTTGTTGCTTGAGCGGTCCTGCATGTCATTGAGTTTCTGCCGCTCCTGCCCACAACCGGCATCAATTATTTTTTTCTCCCCTTGAAGTAGTTCCGATTCTCGTCGGGCGTCATGGTGCGGAAGCGCTGCCGCGCATCCTGGCGCTGCTCCGGCGTCATCTGCTGGTACTTCTCGCGGATCGAGCGCCGTTCCTCCTGGGGCAGTTCCTTGTACCACTTCGATCGCTCGCGGATCTGCTGCTGCTCATTGGGAGGGAGTTTCTTGAATTCATCATAACGCTTGCGGATCGTCTCTTTGCGCTCGGGGGGCAGCTCGCGCCACTTCTGGTATCGTTGATTTGCCTGATCCCGCTCGGCCGGTGTCATGCGCTGCCAGCGATCGGCCCCGTTGCGAAGCCGCTCCTGGCGATCGGGGGTCATACTGTTCCATCGCTCCTTGAAAGGCTGCAGGGTCTTCTGCTCCTCCGGCTTGAGCCGGTCCCATGACGTGCCGCCGGTCTGACCCCAGGCATGCCCCGCGAGAAACAGGATCAACACCGCCACGAGGGTTGCGATCCGTCTATTCATTTCCGGCATCCTTTTCGCCGGATTTCTCCTTTGATCAGGCTAGCTGCTGCTGCCGCCGTTGCCGGTGCCCGCAAGCCACTCATAGAAATCCAGGTCCTCGTAAAGGTCTATATTGTCTGCGCTGTCCACATTGAGCACGATCTCGATATCGTCGGCATTCTTCACGGGCAGATCCTGCTTCGGCGTGTCGAACCAGATCATAAAGACCAGGATCGCCGCTGCTGCCGTTACAACACCCCCGATCCGCGCCCAGTTCGGAATCCGGAAGAATCCCCGACCGCGCGCGTCTGCAGCCTCGACGGCCCTCACGCGGAAGTCGCGAAGCCGCGAAAGCGTATTGGCCTCGATGCGGTCCTCGGTGGCCATAAGGCTCTGCCTGGCCTTCTCGAGGAATCGAGCCTCTTTTTCGCCGAGCTTCTCGTTCATGTCTGAAATTCCTCCAGTTTGATCTGCAGGGCATGCACCGCCCGGGAGTAATGCGTCTTGACGCTGCCTTCCGAGCAGCCCATGGCGTGAGCCGTCTGGGCCGTGTCGAACCCTTCCCAGGCCCGAAGGACGAAGGCCTGCTGCTGTCTCAGCGGGAGCTTTCTCAGGGCCGCCTGCAGGGCCCCGGTGAACTCCTGCCTCATGACGCCCTCGGCCGGGTCCGGCGAGGTCGAATCCGCCACCCGGGCCATCGGGTCTTCCTCGTCGTTTTCATCGTCCCGGGGTTTGCCGAACCAGTCGTGGAACCGTCGCCGGACGGCCGTCCGGCGATACCAGTCGGTGATCCGGCTGTGCAGGATCTTGTAGAAGAGGACGTTCCACTCCCCTTCGGGCCGATTGGCGTAAAGCCGGGCAAAGTGGAGCATCGTGTCCTGCACGATGTCGAGGGCATCGTCAGGACTCCCCGAGGCCATCCGGGCCATCCCGAAGGCCCGCCTTTCCACCTGGGCCAGGAACCGGTTCAGTGCCGCACTGTGGTCCAGTCTCTTGTTCTCCTCACCCCTCGGCGACAGGCAGCCGCATGGGAGCGTCTAGTGGGTTAAACGTACACGTTATCGTTTGGTTGACACAAATTCTTTACATTCTCAGGACCTTGGCGCCCCGGATCTTCCTCTGCTTGAGTTCGGCAAGGGCGAGGTTCGCCTCGGCAAGCGGGTACTCCTGCACCTCCGGCAGGAGGGGAATCGCGGCGGAAAGATCGAGGAATTCGCGGACATCGTCTCTCGTCACGTTGGCGACACTCTTGATCTCCTTCTCGTGCCAGAGATGGGCCGCATAGTCCAGCTGCAAAAGCCGGTCCCGATCCATGTCTTCCTTTCGGATTGCGTTGATCACGAGCCGGCCCCCGCTTTTGAGGTTTTTCAGTGCTTCCACGACGGGTCCCCAGGCGGGGGTGGTGTCAATGATGGCATCGCAGGGCCCCGGCGGCTCATCGGCCGTCTCCCCTGCCCAGGCGGCGCCCAGCTCCCGGGCAAAGACCCTCTCGGCCTCGCTCCGGGCAAAAACGAAGACCTTCGACCGGGGGTACTTGTGTCGCACGGCCTTGAGCACGAGGTGGCCCGACGCCCCGAAGCCGGTGAGCCCCAGGGTCTGCCCGTCACGAAGGCCCGTGAGCCGGAGAGACCGCCAGCCGACGGACCCGGCGCAGAGAAGCGGTGCGGCCTGGGAGTCGGAAAAAACATCCGGGATGGGGTGGGCAAAGGCCTCGGGGACGGCCATGTACTCGGCGTACCCGCCGTCTGCGTCACGCCCCGTGGCCCTGAAACCGGTGCAGAGGTTTTCGTGGCCGCCGAGACAGTGGCCACAGGCCCCGCAGGCTGAAAAGATCCAGGCCACCCCCACACGCGCCCCGGCAGGGAAGCGCTTCGCCCCGGGGCCATTTTCCACGACCCGGCCGACAACCTGGTGGCCCGGGATGACCGGAAGCCGGGGCGGGGGGGTTCGCCCCTCGATCTCGTCGAGCTCCGTGTGGCACACCCCGCAGGCCGCAACCCGGATCAGGGTCTCCCCCTCCCCTGGCCTGGGCACCGGGAGCTCCACGGGGCTCAGTGGCACCCTCTCATCGGCAAGGCTCGCGATCCGGTCGATGATCATCGCTTTCATCATAAAACCCATCGGCGGTATCCTTCCTGTTTGCCGGCCGCTCCGGAGACGGATTATAGCCCTGCCGGGGCGGCATTTCACGCAAAAAAGCGCAGCAAGTGTCCGGCACGCATTTTGCTAGTGCTCTGGATATAGCTTCTAATCTTGACCATAGTCTAAGGAGAGTCGCAATGCAGAGGGGCCATCTCACGAAGGACGACGTAGAGAGATTCGAAGGTCAACTGGGAAAGCTCATCGTGGTGAAGAAGGCCCTTGAGCTTGCCCTCATCAACCCGGCGATCCAAGACGATCAGAAACGGGCATACAGCCTGGCGCTCATGCAGTGCGAGCGCACCCAGAGGGAATTCCGGCGCGCCTTCATCGCGATGAAGGTCGGCCTGGCCCGCTGGGCCTCGAAGAATCGGATCGTACAGGCGGCCTGAGACAGCATCGAAAAAGCTGCGACCCATCAGATCAAGCGGTCATGCCCTGACAAGGGACACCGCCAAGCCGTCATCGCTTCCCGCTTGCGCGGGGAGGATAAAATGCAAGCAAGCATCCAATAAGGCAGAGCGCCGCGCACTGCCTTTTCTTTCCTCATGGAGGCGGCATTGCCCGCCTGCCGGAGACGGGGTTGCAATCTGCCCGATTTGTGGTATCTTGTCCCCTCGTAATTTTTGGAGGTGCGTGTTTCATGCCCAACATCGGATTGCCCGAACTGCTCATCATCGTCGTCATCGCGCTGGTCTTCTTTGGCCCCGGCAAGCTCCCCGAGTTGGGTAGCGCCATGGGAAAGGCCATCCGCGGCTTCAAGAAATCCATGTCCGACCCCGACAACAAGACGGCAAAGGACCCGGAGAAAACAGGGAAGCCATGACGATCTTTCGCCTCACCCGATCTTTCTTCAGCCGGATCCTTCATGTCTTCGAACATGAGCCTGCCTCCGGGAACGAACCGGCCTGCGGGCACTCGAAACCCACCGGCCCCGAGGACATCGCCGGCGGTCAGGCCGTCATCGAAGGGGTCATGATGCGCCACGGCAACCGGATCGCCGTGGCCGTGCGGACACCCGCCAAGGACATCGTCATCAAGGAACAGGATTACGTCCCCTTCACGAAGCGCTACCCCGTGCTGGGCATCCGCGTGGTCCGCGGCTCCGTGACGCTCGTGGAGATGATGGTTCTCGGCATCAAGACACTCCTGTACTCCGCCGAGATCGCCATGCCGGAAGGCGAGAAGAAGCCGCAGGGCTGGGAGATCGCGCTTTCGCTCTGCCTGAGCTTCGGCATGGCGCTGACCCTTTTCGTCCTGATCCCGGCCTACTGCTTCGCATTCCTGCGGGACTTCATCGAGAACACGATCCTGCTCAACATCGTCGAAGGCATAATCCGGCTCGGGATCTTCCTCACCTTCCTGACCACGACCCTGCTCATGGAGGACATGCGGCGCGTCTTCATGTACCACGGCGCGGAGCACAAGACCGTTTTCGCCTGGGAGCACGGCCAAGAGCTCACCATCGAAAACATCAAGCACTTCTCGACGCGTCACCCTCGCTGCGGAACGAGCTTCATTCTGGTGGTGTTCGTGATCTCGATCCTGGTCTTCTCGCTGCTGGGACGGCCCGATTTCCTGATGAGGGTCGCCTACAAGCTCTCTCTCTTCCCCATCATCGCGGGGATTTCCTACGAGATCATCCGTTTCAGCGGGAAGCACAAGGATAAAGGCTGGGTGCAGATGATCAGCTGGCCGGGACTGTTACTGCAGAAGATCACGACGCGCGAGCCGACCGACGACCAGATCGAGGTGGCGGTCGCTGCAATGAAGAAAGTCATCTAAGGCGGGACAGGAATTGGTTGATTGGGGAATTGGGTAATGGGATAGTGGGTATTGGAAAAACCGGAATCTTGAAGCCCGAGTCCCGAATCCTATCGTTTCCCTGGTCCCTACCCCCTCGTCCCTTGTCCCTTCGTCTTCCGCCGGTCACTGGTCACTCGCCACTGGTCACTTTTTTTGAGCCCTTGCATCCGATCCCCACGACAAGCCCACGCCCCGTGTCTCGGGACTCCCGCCTCCCTGCGTCGCTATCCCGCTTAACTGCGCGGAATCTCCACCACGCCCATCCTCTCGGGGTGCTTGCCGGTTACCGTGGCGTAGAAGCCAAGGATTTCGGCCATGTCGGCCTTGAGGTTTCCGGTGGGTTGAAAGACGGGCCCGAGCCCCCCTTCCTTGCGGGCGTAATCCAGGAAGGCCAGCACCAGGGGAACGCCGGCCCCGCAGGCGATGTGATAGAACCCCGTCTTCCAGCGGGTCACTCTCTTCCGTGTCCCCTCGGGCGCAAGGAGCAGGACCAGCTCCGCCCGTTTCCTGAGTTCCTCGACCATCTGGGTTACCACGTCGGTCGATTTCGTCCGGTCGATGGGGATCGCCCCCAGCCATCTCAGGACCCCGCGGAAGGGCCAGCGGAAGGCGGTGTGCTTGACGAGCCAGTGCGCCTTAAACCGGAAGGCGAACACCATGGCCAGCGCAATCGGCGCATCCCAGTTGGAGGTGTGGGGGGCCGCGATCATCACGCACCGGGGAATATCGGGCAGATGGCCGACCCTTCGCCAGCCGATCGTTTTCAGATAAAATTTCGACAGACCGCACAACAGACCGCCGAAAAAGGGGCTTTCGAACACGGTTATGGCCATGGAAACTCCTCACGTCGTTTCGGAAAGGAAAAAACCAGGTTAGCCACTAATCTCGGAATGGACCATTTGTCAAGCGCGATTCCGAAGGCATTTTTTCATGTCCGATTTGGCTTGAAAGCGACGTGTTTTTATGCGAGGGTGTGCCCCGTCAATGGATCCATCCGACCCGTCAGGGCCGAATCGGGAACCGGGGAGGAACCAATGAGAGACACGCACCTGGCCCGCATGGTCTACAACCAGGCCGTCCGTTACGGGATCAAGACCGCCCTTCGGTACAAATCAGGCGATCACTGGCACGACATATCCTATCAATCCCTCGGGGAGCGCATCCGCACTGCCGCGAAGGCCCTTCTGGAGCTTGGCGTCCGGGAAGGCGAGATGGTGGGCATCTACTCCGGCAACCGCCCCGAGTGGACCATCGCCGATTTTGCGATCCTGAGCGACCGAGCCGTTTCCGTGCCCATCTATGCCACCAGCACGGCCGGGCAGGCCGGCTACATCGTCAACGATGCCGGGATCCGTTTTATCTTCGTGGGCAACCAGACCCAGTACGACCGCATCACCAAGGTTCTGGACAATTCGCCGACCCTGGCGACGATCATCGTGTTCGACGACGGGGCGGACCTGCGGGGAAACCCGAAAGGGATGCATTTCGGCGACTTCCTGGAAAGAGGCCGGGCATCGACGCGGGATGCCGAGCTCGACGGAAGGCTTCAGGGCGCCTCCGCGGACGATCTGGCCACGCTCATCTACACCTCGGGCACCACGGGGGAGCCCAAGGGGGTCATGCTCCACCACTCGAACTTCCACCACTCCTTCATTGCCCACGACAAGCGCCTCAACGTGAGCGACCGGGACGTGTCGCTGTGCTTCCTGCCCCTGGCCCACGTCTTCGAGCGGGCCTGGAGCTACTACGCGATCGGTCACGGCATGACGAATGTCTATGTCGGTGACATGTCAAAAGTCATCGATTACCTCCGGGAGAGCCGGCCCACGATCATGTGCGCCGTGCCTCGTTTCTACGAGAAGATCTACACGTCCGTCTTCGAAAAGCTCGACGCCGACGAGCCCTGGCGCAAGAAGCTCTTCCTCTGGGCCCTCGGCGTGGGGGAAACGGCATACCTGCGCCGGAAAGAGAAGCAATTCCTGCCTCCCCTTCTCCGGCTTCAGTGGCTCGCGGCCGAGGCCCTCGTCCTGAGAAAGCTTCAGGGAATCGTGGGGGGGAGGATCCGGTTTTTGCCCTGCGCCGGGGCGCCGCTTGCCCGAAAGATCGAGGAGTTCTTCCACTCGGCCGGCATCCACATCACCTACGGCTACGGCCTCACGGAGACGACGGCAACCGTCACCTGCCACGAGGATTATCACTTCAGGCCGGGTACTGTGGGAAAGCCCATCGACGGGGTGGAGGTGAAGATCGCGCCCAGCGGCGAGATCCTCGTCCGGGGCGAAACGGTCATGTCGGGCTATTACCGGAAACCGGAGGCCACGGCCGAGGCCTTCGAGGACGGCTGGCTCAAAACGGGCGATGTGGGCGTCCTGGAGGATGGGTACCTGACGATCACGGACCGCATCAAGGAGCTCATGAAGACCTCCGGCGGCAAGTACATCGCCCCCCAGTATGTCGAATCGACACTGGCCGGCGACCCCTACATCGAACAGCTCATCGTCATTGCCGACGGGCGCCCTTACGCAACGGCACTCATCGTCCCCGCCTTCGATGCGCTGGAAGCCTACGCGAAGACGTGGAATATCGTCTACTCCTCCCGTGAGGAGCTGGTGCGGGACCCCATCCTCGTGCGTTTTTTCGAGGGGCGGATCGAAGCCCTGCAGAAGGATCTGGCGGGGTACGAGAAGGTAAAGCGGATCGCGCTGCTGCCACGGCCCTTCAGCCAGGAGGCCGGCGAGATGACGCCGACCCTGAAGGTCAGGCGCCGCATCATCGTCGAGAAGTACCACGAGCTGATCGACGCGATGTATGCGCGGGGAAAAGAAACCACGACCGCCGCACCCGAATCGGATCTCGCCTTCTCGGCACCATAAGAAACAGTGACCGGTGACCAGTGATCAGTGACCCGTGAAAGACCCTCTCTTTTCACTGTCCACTGGCCACTGATCACTAGCCACTTCTTCCGTCATCCCCCGATCGTTTTCCGGATGAGCGCAAAAAGATAGGCAACCTCCGCCTCGTCGAGACCGCCTGCAAATTCGGCGACGGCCTTGTCGCTCCGGGCCGTGACGCCCCGGGAGCCCGCCATTTTCATCAGCGACAAAAGAAATCGGGGAACGGGACGCCCATCGGGCATCCGGGGGGTCCCCGTGTTGCCCAGGGGAACTTTTTTCATCCCGGGGACTTCAATGGCATCCATGAGCGCGCGTGTTGTGGGCGCCACGAGGTCCTCCAGTTCGTCGACGGGGATCTCGACGGTGGAGCGCTTGCCCTGCTTCAGGGTCTCGACGCGGAGAAAAGCCTTCGTGACGGTAACGCGCTCGAACTGGTTTTTCAGGCGAAGCAAGTTCAGGAGCGCCGAGACGACGGGGCCCGCGATGAAAATAAGGCCGATCAACCCCAGAAAGACATAGCGAATGAAGTCGGGCATGGGGAGCGTGAGCAGCGCGGGCAGGAAAAACCACGCCACGGCCCCTGCGAAGGCGACGGGGAAAAGCACGGGGATGTAATGACGGGCGCTCAGCGACGGCCCGGGAATGTGGAAGACAACTCCATCGCCTGTTCGTTCCACCCGCGTGCGCATCCCGGGGGGCTCGGGCGGCACTGGGGCCGCGGCCTCCTGCGTCCTGCGCACCCGGTCGCGCCAGGACTCGTCGAGGTGTTCGGGGTCGCGGGTCACCCGCTCGCCCGTGGTCGAATCCACCAGCGGTTTTCGCAGGAACCGCGCAAGCTCCTCGGCCACCTGCCTCGCCTCGGCGAAGTCCACCGGTTGCGCGATGGTGATCGGCTTCGGGATCCCCTCGCCGGAGAGCTTCACGGGCCAGGTGTCGGCCGAGTCTTTGTCGCCGCGGGAAGAGTCCATCTCCACCTGCCGGATTGCATCCAGCATGTGCTCCACGCGCTTCATCGGCACGAGAAGCCCCCACCACTGAACGATCCGCCCCCGCCCACGGTCGAGGACGATCCCGCTGCGCCCGAAGACGAGAGCGGACCCGACGGCGGTGAACACGGAGCCGAACAGGACGATCAAGGTGGAAAAGAGGGGCCCCTCGGGGCGGTCCTCGACGGGGATGAGCCCGAGGGGGATCTGCATGATGAAGAGACCCGCCAGCAGGAAGGGAAGCCCAAAGACCGAGATGCAGCCACCCCCGCTGCGAATCTCGAGGGTGCCCGCATCCCTGTAGAAGAAGGGGCTCTTTCCGCTCCCAGCAGCCGCCTGCTTGAATACACGCATCGATCGGTCCCCTCAGGTCAAGGGCGACGCGGGCCGACGCGGCCCGCAGGGAATCAGTAAGCCTTGCCGACCATGGCCTGTGCAAACTCCGCGGCTTCCTTCAGATCCGCCGCATCGGGGTTACCGTCGGCCCCCCGGGCCTCCTCGGCCCAGACCTTGTGATCGGGCTTCTTCATGAGGGCATCGATGACTTTCGGGTCCACCTTTCCCCGGCAGCCGAACTGCCCCATGATCCGGAGACCGATAGCCAGGCCTTCAGCGCTCTCGAAGGCCTGCCTCGGCAGCTGGCCGCCTCGCAGGGAACCGTGGGTTGCAAAGAAAGCCACTTTCTGGCCCTTGGGCAGGCCCTTGATTAATTCCGCCATCTTCGCCGGGACGCTGTGCGCCTGGACCGGGAAACCGCAGAAAACCAGGTCGTAGCCATTCTGGTTCTTCACCTCGGCCGCGGGGAGGATCGTCTTATCCACGGTGAGGCCGTCATAGATCGCCCGGGCAATTTTCTCCGTGTTGCCTGTCTGCGTGTAGTACGTAACCAGAACCTTCATGAGCTCCTCCTCACTCTTCTCTTTCGCATCGCTGATGATGAATCCAGAATACGCAGGGCCGTGCCCCACGCCGCCGATTTCTTATCGTTGATCCCCTCATTCTGTCAACGAAAAACGATCCCCTCAACCGGCACGATGGCATGGTCTGTTCGAACCTTTCGCCCACCCTCCCATGCTGCGCCTGACGATTTTTCAGGGACGTTCATTTTTTTCTTGACAAATAGAACGATCGTTCTATAAACTGCGTGCACGAGGTCCGAGGAACGAGGACCGAGGCAACCAATAAAAAACCTCGAGCCTCGTACCCCGATCCTCGATCCTGCGAATGGAAATGAGCACATGAGAGGAAACAGGACCCTCAAGAGCGTGGAGAAGGAGATTGCGGGATTCTACCGGGACCAGAGGCGGATGCCTACCTACTCGGAAATGATGTCTGTCCTGGGGGTTCGCTCCAAGGCCGTCGTCTATTTCTGGGTTCAGAAGCTCCTGGCCGACGGGGTACTGGAAAAGGATGCCAGGGGGTTCCTTCACCCGTCGCGGAGGGCCTTCGGTCTTCCCATGGTGGGCAACGTGGCCGCAGGGTTCCCCTCACCTGCCGAGGAAGAACTCCGCGATGTGATCTCCTTCGACGAGTACCTCATCACGAAACCCGGCACATCTTTTCTGCTGCGGGTGTCGGGGGACTCCATGATCGACGAGGGGATTCACCAGGGCGATCTGGTTGTCATCGAAAAAGGCCGCGAGCCGAAATCGGGCGACATCGTGATCGCCGAGGTCGACGGCGAGTGGACACTGAAATTCTTCCGGAACAAGGGAAAGGACGTATTCCTGGAGGCGGCCAATCCGAAGTACCCCCCCATCCGCGCCCGGTCGGAGCTGCGGGTCGGGGGCGTGGTGAGCGCGGTCATCCGGAAATACCCGGGCTGATGGTTCTGCGGCCGATCAGGACCGGAAGCCATCATAAAAAAGCATGAAATAACAAGAAAAATGACAGAGGAGTCAGCGATGAATACGAAAGTGATCGATCCATTGGAAGGCCTGGAGGGTTTCAGCAGGCTTCGCATCAGGGCGGCGTCACGGATGGTCTCCCCGATCCGCCGCTTCAAGAACATGGTTGAGTTGAGCGACTGGGAGGACAGGATCCTTCAGAAGGAGCAGGAAATAGACGCCTTCTGCTGGATGCTCGCAGGGGGAACGGCGGCATTGCTGCTGCCGGTCGGCTTCCTCGTCCTGAAAGGCTAGCAAGCTGTTGACCGGGGGCGCATCCCGATGAATGCATAACATTCGTCTTCAAGCATCAAGGCTGCAAAGATCGGAAGAGCAGAAGTGAGGAAGAGCGGATAAGAAAAGAAATAATACCACCCACTACGATCTTCCGCTCTTCATAACTTCCTCACTTCGCAGTCTTATCCGGGGGCCTTGCATCCGAGCATTTTTAGACAGCCTGGGATGTGAAATGCGGCCTGAGGTCAAGGTAGGAGGTCACATGTTCAATGATTCTCGAAGGAAGAGTCCCCCGAAATTCATCATTCAAATAATTCTTAAACAGTGTATATTTCACCCATAAAAAAGCGGCTGCAACATAAAAGAAGCCTACTGCCTTTGCCGAGTTATGCAGACCATGTCGAAATTGTGTCCGCCCAAAATGCGGTCAAAACAGGTCACATCGGAAGTCGGAAATCATGGAATATACATCCAGACAACATAGCTTTGATTTGTTTGTAGAACCTAGCGGCAGATTGACGCCGAGGGTTGCCGCGGCAATCGAGACATTGGCCAGCCGGGGAGGGATCGAAGCTCGCGGTGCGATTTTCACCCGCCCCGAGGTCGTCGATTTCATCCTTGACCTGGTTGGATACACGGATGATCAACCACTACATCACAAACGGCTGTTGGAGCCATCTTTCGGTGGGGGCGACTTCCTGCTGTCAGTAATCGGGCGACTGCTTGCAGCGTGGCGAGTCTCGAAAAATGCAGGGTCTGTTGTTGAGGAATTGGGCGATGCAATCCGGGCCGTTGAGCTTCATCGCGAAACCTTTGAAGCTACCCGTACTGCTGTAGTCGAACGGCTCAAGAATGAAGGAATCTCGGGTCAAGCTGCAACCGCCCTTGTCGATCGATGGCTTGTACAGGGAGATTATCTTCTTGCGCCTCTCAACGGACAGTTCGATTTCGTTGTTGGCAATCCACCCTATGTGCGTCAAGAATTGATTCCCGCCCCTTTGTTGGCTGAATACCGGAGCCGGTATCTGACCATGTACGATCGGGCCGACCTGTATATCCCATTCATCGAGCGTTCGCTCCTGATGCTTGCCGATAGCGGCAACTTGGGCTTCATCTGTGCGGATCGCTGGATGAAGAATCGCTACGGTGGGCCTCTGCGCAACCTAGTGTCTGAAAGATTCCACCTGAAAGTGTATGTCGATATGGTGGATACCCAGGCATTCCAGAGTGAAGTCATCGCCTACCCAGCCATCACCATTATCGGCAGGGAGAAACCCGGAGCCACCCGTATCGCTCATCGCCCATCGATTGACCATAAAACGTTGGTTGCACTAGCCGATGCATTGCGGGCAAAAACTCTGCCGAAGGAAAGGAAAGAATTACGAGAGCTGGCCCGCGTCACCAACGGTGCAGAGCCATGGTTGCTTGAATCATCGGATCAGACGGCGCTGATCCGCCGCATTGAGCAGCAATTTCCGACCATCGAGGAAGCGGCTTGCAAGGTCGGAATTGGTGTTGCGACCGGGGCGGACAAGGCGTTTATAGGGGACTTTGACTCGCTCGACGTGGAGCCGGATCGAAAGCTGCCGCTGGTGGGAACCCGTGACATCCTGACCGGTGAAGTGCAGTGGCGCGGTCAGGGTGTCATCAATCCCTTCGCCGACGATGGTCGGCTGGTCGATCTTCGACAGTACCCGCGTCTGCGCCGCTATCTCGAAGCACGGAAGGATGAGATCGCCGGCAGACACTGTGCACAGAAAACCCCTACAAACTGGTATCGCACCATCGACCGTATCTTTCCTCCCCTTGCCAAAAGGCCAAAGCTATTGATCCCGGATATAAAGGGAGAAGCGCACATCGTTTTCGAGCGTGGGCGGCTATACCCCCATCATAACCTGTACTATGTCACGTCCAAAGAGTGGAACCTTCGGGCCTTGCAGGCAGTTCTTCTTTCAGATGTTATCCGTCTTTTTGTATCGACATACTCGACCAGGATGCGTGGTGGATACTTCCGCTTTCAAGCGCAGTACCTCCGACGTATTCGCATTCCCTACTGGCGCGATGTACCCGAAGCCTTGCGGAAAGAGTTGATCGAGGCAGCTACAAATCGAAACCCGCAGGCATGCAATCGTGCCGCATTCAGGCTATACCGGCTCAGCCAAGAGGAGCGTTCAGCACTCGGAGGCAATGGAGAATAAGAATGGCTCTTGATCTTGTCGATTACGAACTCAAAGCCAATAAGGCTGTTCGCGCCTTTTGGCGGAGCCGGGAGGCTGCCCGCCGGAAGCAAATCAAGTCGGGAAAAGCCGACCAGGGAGAGCGCGCAGGCGTCACAGCCGGCAAGAATATGGACAGATTCATTTCCTTGGTGATTGATCTCGTCCGAGCTAATGGTCTTGCTCATGCCCAGATTCAAAGACAGCGTTCGGTACTGACACTACCCGGTTATTTCCGCCCGACCAAGCTGTGGGACCTGCTGGTGCTCCACAAGGGCGATTTGATCGCCGCCATCGAGATGAAACGTCATGTTGGCCCTTCATTTGGCAACAACTTCAACAATCGAACCGAGGAGGCCATCGGCACCGCGCACGATCTATGGACGGCATACCGGGAAGGGGCATTCGGTAAGCAGCCTCGCCCCTTTGTGGGCTGGTTCATGCTGGTTGAGGATGCTCCGGGTTCTCGTCGCTCAATCCAAGACAAGTCGCCGCACTTCCCGATTTTCGACGAGTTCAAGGGTGCATCGTACCTCATGCGGTACGACCTGTTATGTCAGAAACTTGTGCAGGAGCTATTGTATACGACAGCCGCCGTGATCACTTCTCCTCGCTCTGCCGTTAAGACGGGGGACTCTAACAGTTTGTCCTCCATGACAAGTCTCAAGACGTTTATTACAACTCTGGCGGGACACATCGCGGCTGAGGCAGCCCGCTTAGGGTAGGGATTAAAGGATCTTCAGTAAATATAATCGCCGCTTTCCTCTACCTACCTACACTTCTCACCGCCTTTGTCTTTATACCGCCCATTACTTTGCGAATTTCTTTCTGAAGAAGTAGTACTCGTGGCAGTCTTTCGGGCCGTCGAGATCACGCATCGAGCCCAGGAGTGCAAAGCCCGCCCCGGCAAGCAGCGCCGAGAACTCGGCTGTGGTGAAGGATGTCATGTAGATGACGTTTTTTGCGTAGTCGCCTTCCTTCTGCCTGAGCTTTTCCGACCCGTCGAAGTAACGGACCTGGACAAGGCCATGGCCTCCTTTGCGCATCAGGCCCGCCGCAGTCTCCAGGACCTCTTTCGTGTAGGCCTTCGAAGGGAAGTGCTGAAAGACGGCGACGGAGAAGAAGAGATCGACGGCATCCCGTCCTGCCTGATCCAATACTCCTCGCGGTTGGGTCGCGTCGACGAGAACCGTCTTGAAATTGGAAAGGCCGCAACGACTCAACTGCCGCGCGCTCTCATTGAGGGTGGGCTGTGAAATATCGACACCGACGACACGACAGAAATGACGGCACAGGGCGCTCATGTTGGCCCCGCCGCCGCATCCCCAGTCCAGGGCCGTCTTCGAAGTGAAGCCCTCGGCCAGCTCCATAGGAGCGAACTGCATGAAAAAGTCTTGGACCAGGCCGAAGTTGAACTCCCCGTATTCGAGCCACCGCTCCCGCGGCCAGCGGGCCGAACCGGCCCAGTGGGACTGATCCTGCACCCGCTCGTCGTGTCGGCTCAGGTTCCAGTACAGGCCCGCATCTTTTTCGAGATTTCGCTTCATGCAGGAAAGACCCATTGGTTAGGGAATTGGGAACTGGGTATTGGGTATTGGAAAATCCCGAATCTCTTACTTCTTCACTCAGACACTCAGACACTTTTCTCACTCAGACACTTCTTCCTCGTCCCTACCCCCTTGTCCCTGGTCCCTAATGCCGGACCATAAAATCCGCATCCTCCACCGTAAGTCCCCCCTTCCCGTCGGGATCCGGCAGGATGACCGAGACCGTCACATCGGGCCTCATCGTCGTGATCTGGCGGGGGATGGAGCGCTTCCAGGCGTGCACCGACCCCGCAAGGATGACGATCCGGCTGCCGGGGTTTTTGTCCAGGTAATCGAGGGCATAGATCGCCATGGCCGTATCCCAGACCATCTGTGCTTCGCAGAAATGGTCGAAGGAGCGCCCCGATGCGTGGGCGTGCTCCGTGTAGGTCCTCCGGATAAACGACCGGTAGGCCTCGTCGACGTTGCACGTAAGCCCCGGCGGGAGTCTCTTCTTCTCGGCCCCCGTGAGCGATCCGTAGCCCTCGCGGGCCACCTTGGCAATGATCTCCCGGGGCACGTTAAGTCCCACAAGCGGGATCCTCTTCTGGCGCGCGTAGAGAAAAATGTCCCTGTAGAGCAGCCAGGGCATCCCCCAGTTTTCGCGGTAGAGCGCCTCGAACTGCTCCGTCGGCATCCCCCAGCGCCACCACTTGTCCAGCAGCTCCTGGCTTTCGGCCCTGAACATCTCGATACCCACGGCCAGCGGCGCTCCACCTTCGTGCAGCGTCCGGATGATCTTGAGCTGCAGGTCATGGTGAGCCTGATTGTCATGGGTTTCGCCGACGATAATGACCCGGCTCTTCGAGGCCTCCCCGACCATCCGGTCGAAGGGGAGCGCGGTACGGTCCTTGAGCCGCACGACGTCACCGTCCTGGCAACCCGCCAGGAGAGGTATTGCCGCGGCAATGATCCAGACCAGGACAATTCGATGCACGAAGTTCATAGGGCGACCCCGCTTTCCTGTTGTCCATATGAATCTGGACGGGCCGGATTGTCAAGCGGATGTAAGAAGAATCTGCATGTCAAATTTTCCGACGCTTGAAAAAGCTAATAGGTGATCATGCCCTGAATTATTACGGAAATTTCACTTGACAAAAATCATCAACACTATTACTGAACTTACGTTGCTTTGGTAATATTAGATAATTGCATTGCGCACGATGCAATCGAAATGCAGATAGGATGTAGAAGAAACGCAGGATGATTACCGGACCAGCACCTCCACGTCGTCCCGATTCAGCACGGGACATGGAGGGCTGACTAGGGGAGGTGGTTTCCATCTACACGAGAAGGTTGTCCAGGCAGATCATGGGTCTGATCATGATCCTTCTTCGCGGGCCCCTGTTGGTCGCACTGTCCGCGTGCAGACTATTCAAATTCAACTGTATCTTCACCGTCTATCCCGGCTCCCAGAAGGACATCGATGGATACCTGCCGCCCGGGTTCAAGTGGGCGAAGCACCTCGCTTCGGGCAAACCCTTCGTCGCCGGGGTCATCACAACCGGTAACGGACTGGGGCGCGGCCTCGTCCTTGCCGTTCCAAACACCGTAGAGCAGTTCAAGGCCGATCGTAAACTGGTCGGGAACATCATGAAACGCCTCAAGTTCACCAAGACCGTGACGGGCGCAAAAACGATCGCCGTCGCCGGACAGGGTCCTCGGTTCTTCAAGTCCCATTTCCCTTACGAGCAGCCCTTTGTCTACGGCCTGAAGGGCAGGGTTTTCTCCGTCGTGGAGACGGTGGAACGCGTGGCGGAAATGCACAACCTTCCCAGGGCCGGGACCACCGTCGCCATCCTGGGCGTGGGCGAGATCGGCGAGGAGATCATCCGGAACCTGGAGGAAAAGGGCTACCGGGCCCTCGGGATCGACATCAAGATCACGGAGACAAGCATTGAACTCTGCAATGAAGGGATGGCGAGGCTTAAACAGGCCGATCTCATCGTGGTCCAGACCCCCCGGGGCGATGACGTGGTCCCCTACTACGAAAACCTGAAGAAGTCTGCGATCCTGATCGACGACTCCCATCCCCGGATCACCGTCAAACCCGGCGAGGTCAGATTTTACAAGGTCGCCATCGGCCGCGCCGGCGTCGAGTTCAAGCCCCCTCTTCCAGGGTACGAGAAATACTGGATCCCCGGCTGCGTCCAGGAGTCCCTGGTCGTTGCAGAATCGGGCACGGCCGACATGTCGCAGGAGGAGTTCAACCGGAGATCGAAAGAACTGGGTTTCTTCGCCCACATGGTAGACGACCGCTAGGGACAGGCTAAAGGCGACAGGCCACAGGCTACAGTAGTAAAAAGGCGAAGAAACGAGTTCCTCGCCTTTATTCATTTTCTTTTCTTACACCCGATACCCAATCCCCAATACCCGTTTTCATTGGCCGTTGCCGTTCGCGACCCCGATGCGGTCGATGGTCGTCAGCACCTTAAGCCCTTCAAAGTCCACGAAAAAACCACCGTCCCTGACGGGGGTGCCCATCGCTTTCTCATCGCCCGCCTCGGCGGCCGCCGAGTTGCAGATCCCGACGCTTGCGAAGTAACACAAGGCGTTGTTTCGTTCGGCGTGCTCCAGGTTGTAGAAGGCCTCCCTGTCATCGGCCAGCTTCCCCTTGTTCGGGTAGACATCGGTCCGAACGACCACGAAGCACAGCCGGCCGTTTTTCCTGGCCACGATCTGCGGGGTCATGGCAAGCGATGGGTTCGCGCCGAGGATCTCGTAGCCGTCCCTGGCCATCTCCTCGTAGACAATCTGGACTCCGAAGTCCTGAATCTCTTCCCGTGTCATCATTTCATTTTTTTCCACGAATCGCTCTCCCGCAGTGTGGTTGGACATCCCTTTCCTAGGCCGCCTTGTCGAGCTCGATCCGGACGGCAATGGCAATCTTTTCGAGCGTGTACGGCTTTTTCAGATACTGCCCTGCGCCCAGCTTCTGGGCCTCCTTGACGCGGTCCGTTTCGGCAAAACCGCTCACGATGATCGCCTTCTGCCCCGGACGATGTTCCGCAATCTTCCGATAGGTCTCGAGACCGTCGATGCCCGGGTCCATGATCATGTCCAGGATGACGAGGCTCGCCTGCTTGTTTTTCAGATACTCGACGGCCTCTTCCCCGCTCGCAAGGGTCTCCGTCGAGTAACCCAGCTTGCGCAGCATGGCCGAGGCGAGATCCCTCTGCTCCGCCACGTCATCGACGACCAGGACGGTCTCCCCCCTCGACAGGAATTGCTCGATGGGTACCTTCCGGTCCTCCGGCTTGACTGCCGCGCGGTTCACGGGGAAGTAGAGGCTGAACGTCGACCCCTTCCCTTCCACGCTCTCGATGTCGATGTAGCCCTTGTGATCCTTCACGGTACCCCAGACAACGGCCATGCCAAGGCCGGTGCCGCTTCGTCCCATGATCTTCTTCGTGTAAAAGGGCTCAAAAATTTTCTTGATGTCCTTCGGCGCAATCCCGATGCCCGTATCGGAGACCTTCATGACGATGTACTCGCCCTCGGCAACCTGGTCGTAGCCGCGGATGGTCGTGTCCACATACTGGTTTGCGGTCTCGATCCTGATGGTGCCACCGCAGGGCATGGCCTCGGCTGCATTGGAGATGAGATTCATCACGACCTTGGAGAGGTGAACGGGGGAGCCCTGGATGGGGAGCAGGTCCCCGGCAAGGTCGCTCTCGATTACGCTTGCGGGATGGAACGACCGGAGCTTTTGGAACTCGGGGCTCCGGAGATAGTCCGTGATGATGCGGTTCAGTCCCACGGGCTCCATGACAGGCACGCCGCGCCGGGCGAGGGTCAGCAGGTCCTGGACGATGGCAGCGGCCTTCTCGCCCGAGTTCTTGATCGTGATGATGCCCCGGCGCAGGGGGCTGTTCTCCGCCAGTTCCATCAGGAGCAGGTCGGGGTAGCCGACGATGCCGCCGAGGATGTTGTTGAGGTCGTGGGCAACACCTCCAGCCAGGGTCCCGATGGCCTCCATCTTTTCCGAGCGGGCGAGCCTCTCCTCGAGGGCCTTCTTTTCCCTATCGCTGCGCTTCTTCTCCGTGATGTCCCGGATGGTGGTGAGAATCGCATCCTGCCCGCTCAGGGCGATCCTGCTTGCGCAGATCTCGATATCGACGATGTCCCCGTCCCTCCGGATGTCCCGGATCTGGTAGGAGCGAAGATCGTGGTGCGGCCACGTCTCCCTGCGCTCGACAAGAATGTGGCGGTCATCGGGGTGGATGAATTCCACAACATCCCTGCCCAGGATCTCGCCCTTGTCCTTGTACCCGTGCAGGACAAGCCAGGCCGGGTTGACGTCGATCATCTTGCCGTCGCGGGAGACGCTCATCGCCTCCATGGAATCCTCGAAGAGGGTTCGGTACTTCCTCTCCGATTCCGTGAGCGCGTTTTCCGCGGCCTTCCGGTCCGTGATGTCCCGCAGGATGGTCAATACGGCCGCCGGGCTTCCTTCTGCATCCCGCAGGGCCACGTTTGCCGCACAGTGGAAGAACGCCTCCTGTCCCTGACGGGTCATAAGCGTCGTGTCGCTGCTGTGGATCTCACCGTCCCGGAAAGTCTGCAGCGCGTAGCACGGATAGGGTTCGCAGGGCCACACCCTGTTGCACAGCATCTCGTGGCATTTCCTGCCGTCGCAGCCGAGGGCAAAAGACTCCTTTGCCTTGTCGTTGTACCAGACGATGTTAAGGTCCCGGTCGATCATGATCATGCTGTCGCCGACGGACCGGAGCATGGCATTGAGCTTGCCCTCGCTCGCCCGGAGCGCCTCCTCGGAGCGCTTGCGCTCCTCCATCTCGCCGGCCAGCTGGAGATTCGCCCGGTAGAGCTGCGCGGTGCGCTCCTCGACCCGCTGCTCGAGTTGCTCGCCCGCCTTGCGCAGCTTCTCCTCGGTATCCTGCAGGGCGGACACGGCGCTCTTGAGTTCCGTATTGACGCCTTCGAGCCTCATCGTGGCCTTCTCCCGAGTCCTCTCGAAGAAGTATGCGAATGCGGTGATCACGAGAAAGGAAGGGATGAAGCGCAGCTTGAAATCCCGCGAATATGTCGTGAAGGGGCTCGGCGGGTTCTCCCACATGAAGAAAGCAACGGCCGGGACGAGCATCACAAGCGTAGCGGCAAGCCCCGGACGGGAGCCGAGGATAAACGACGCGATCAGGGGAAAGGTGAAGTACCAGACGTGGGCCGTGTTGTTCACCCCGCCGGTGAAGAGCAGGTAATAATAGAGCACCCCGATGACACCGACACCGCAGTAGAAGGCCGTTTTGTAGTCCTTCGTCCTGCGCAGGTAGACGATCAGGTACGCGAGGACAAATGCGGCGCAGAAATCCAGCGCGGCGAGCCAGGGGTTTCTCTGGAAGTGGGCAAGCGTGCCCAGCAGGACGAGATTGAGGATGCCGATCAGGGAGAAGGCGTTGAAGACGATGATTTTGCGTGACAGATCACGCCCCAGATCATCGCTCATCCCGCCGCTGATCAGATCAAAGGAGATCCTCTTGAGTTCCTGCACGTTCACGGTCATGGTTTCGTTCAGGTCCCTCCGGACAGGCATCTTATGGGCGATGTCCTGAAAATACCTCTCAACTAGCAGGTACCATGCCACATTCCTGTGCCCTGAAAAAAAATAGCGCTCCGCATAAGTCAGTAATTACAGTTGGTTAACTGTGCGTGCGGGATTCTTGGCGGTCGGGTTTCCGGAGGACTTCCCGGCGCCTCGCCATGTTATTGACACAGAAGAAGAAAGGGTGTCGGGTGCAGGGCGTAGGGTATGGGGGAATCGTGGGAAAATGCCGCTGCGCGGCAGTGATGGAAGTGCGTCAGTGCGGAAGGGCGTCAGTGAAAAAAGTGGGAAAATGAAAGAGGTGGCTGGAAAGGAAACCGAAACAAACGAAATGAACGAACAAGCGAAATAAACGGATTCCTGATACCCAATTCCCAGTTCCCAATATCCCAATTAACCATTTAACCAGTCAACCAGTTAACCAATCAACCATTCAACCAGTTAATGCTTGCGGTCGCGGGGAGGGCTAGAGGTTGGTGGACAATTGGGCTTCGATCTGCCGGAGCAGGAGGGCCTGTTCGCGGCAGAGCCGGTGGGCTTCAGCGAGGGTCACTGGATGGAACCGCACCCGGTTGCCCGGCATGGCCTGGGCAATCTTCGAAAGGTCCGTCGAGATGACCGTGGCGATTTTCGTGTAGCCACCGGTGGTCTGTTCGACAAGAAGGATGATGGGCTGGCCGTCGGCCGGCAACTGGACGTTTCCCGGCACGGTGGGCTCCGAGATGATACTCTGCGGAAAGCCCTCATCGTGGTGTACGGGCGGCCCCTGGAGGCGATAGCCCATGCGGTCCGCCTCGGGCGTCACCTCGTAGATACTGCCGAAGAAGGTCTCGAGCCCTGACCGGAAGGCTTCCTCCTGGGGCCCGGCAACGGCTGTCAGGACGATATCCGGTGGGTACACAGGGATGATCTCCGCATGCAGTGTCCGGGGCCTGGCAAGTAGCTCCGCAGGGATGCGGGCAAGCATGTCGTTCTTCTTCAGGGTCCTGCCCTCGAGCCCGCCGATCTTTGCCTTCACGCAGGTGGCACGGCTTCCCATGACGACGGGCACGTCGATGCCGCCCGTGACGGCAAGATAAGCCCGGCAACCGCTTTTTGCCTGGCGGATTCGGATGACGTCGCCTTTCATCAACCGCACCGTTTGCCACATCGGGACAGGTTGCCGGTTCACCGTGAGGGCCATGTCGGCCCCCGCGAGGGCCATGTCGGATTCACCGAGGACTTCCAGTGCGGGACCCATCATGGTGATTTCAAGAACGGCACTGCCGGCGGGATTGCCCACCAGGAGGTTGGCGATGTCGTATGCGAAGAGGTCAAGGGCTCCTGACGGGGGAACCCCGCGGTCAATGAAACTGTAGCGGCCCCGGTCCTGGACCGTCGTGAATGAACCCGGCGAGATCACGCGGAAGGCGTCCATCGGGAACCCTCCTTTGTGCGGATGCGTCCGTACTCTTCACCCGTGACGGGAACAAAACGGATGCGGTCCCCTGCTTCATAGAGGAATGGGTTTGCCCGTTCGGGCGCGAAGAGCTTGAGCGGTGTCCGCCCGATGATCTGCCAGCCGCCGGGGCTGTCGACGGGGTACATGCCCGTCTGGGCCTCGGCGATGCCCACGGAGCCGCCTGGAAGAAGCGTCCTCGGCGTCTTCCGCCGGGGTGTATGGATGCGTTTGTCGAGCCCGCCCAGATAGCAGAACCCGGGCGTAAATCCGATCATGTAGATGGGGTAGTCCGTACCCGTGTGTATGGCGATAACCTGCTCTGCGGTCAGGCCGTTGTGCTCTGCCACCACTTCGATGTCAGGGCCGAATTTGCCGCCATACAGGACGGGGATCTCGACGATGCGAGCAGCCGGGATCTTGACCTCGTGGAGTCTCGCTTCCAGCTCGAGCAGAAGCGATAGAAGCTTCTCCGGCGATGTGACCAGGGGATCGTAGATCAGCGACAGGTTGCGATAGGCGGGGATGACGGCCTCGACACCCTCGGGAAGACTCGTCTTCAGAAGGGTTGTCATGGCCCGCACTTTCTCGTTTACGGCGAGATCGATCGTATCGCCGTACTCCACGAGCATGGCCCGATCGCCGCTGATGCGGATGCGGGGTTTACTGTAGAGGTGCGTCATGTAGTCTGCCGAGCCAGTCCGGTTTTTCTACCATAATCAATTGAGGTATCAGGTGGCAGGTCAGAAGAAGCGGGCAGCAGGAAGCCTGTTACCTGTTACCTTCACCGGTCACTTGACGAACTTGCTCATGGGAACAACGGCGATCCCCTCCCCCTCAATGGCGGAGCGGATATTCTTGACCAGCTCCACCGCCGAGGGGTTGTCGCCGTGGACGCAGATCGTGTCGATCTGCATTTCGAGAATGCTTCCGTCGGTCGTGATGATCTTCCCCTCCTTCGCCATCCGAAGGGCCCGCTCGGCTGCCACCTTGGGGTCCTTGATGACGGCGCCGGGAAGGCTTCTCGGGGCAAGCTTTCCCTCGGGCGTGTAGGCCCTGTCGGGGAAGGCCTCGAAGGCAACCCGGATTCCCGCCTCCCTAGCAACCTTTGTGACAAGAGGCGCCTGGGCGCCGCCGAGGGCGAGATAGATGACGTTTTTATCGACGCCCGCGATGGCATCGACGATGGCGCGGATGAAAGGTTCATTGCCCACGCTCATGTTGTAGAGGCTCCCATGGGGCTTCACGTGCTGGAGAGACACGCCGTGGAGGACGCAGAAGGCCTTGAGGGCCCCGACCTGGTAAGCAATGTAATCGCGGATCTCCTCGGGCGTGCAATCCATGTTGCGCCTTCCGAATCCGACCAGATCGGGGTAGCCTGGATGGGCGCCCACGCCCACTCCGTGCTCCTTTGCGAGCTTGACCGTCTTGTACATCACATGGGCATCTCCTGCGTGGTAGCCGCAGGCAATGTTGGCCGAGGTGATATACGGGATCACATTGCCGTCCATACCCATTGTCCAGGCGCCGAAGCTCTCGCCCATGTCGCAGTTGAGATCGATCTTTTTCATCTCAGCGCCCCCCTCTTCTCACTTCATCTTGCCGGGCAAGTACATGGCGATGTCGGGGAAAACCGTCAACAGCACCGTCGCCAGCAGCATGAGCAGGAAGAAGGGGAATGCCGCCTTGGCGATGGTGAAGAGATCGTCGTTGTTGAGCCCGCTGATGACAAAGAGGTTGAACCCCACGGGGGGTGTGACCTGGGCCAGCTCGATCATGACGACGAGATAGATGCCGAACCACACGAGGTCGAACCCGGCCGCATCCACGAGCGGCAGAACCAGGGGAGCCGTCATGACGATCATGGAAAAGCCGTCGATGAGGCACCCCAGGAACAGGTAGAGGACCGTCAGGATGGCAATGAGCATGTAGGGGGAGAGTTGCATGGAGACGACGTACTGCGTGAGCGCCCTCGTGATCCCCAGGAATCCCATGACGTTAGAGAGGTAGGAGGCGCCCATGACGATGAGCATGATCATGCAGCTCGTCTTCACGGAGTTGATGAGGCTCACCCTGAAGACCTCCACGGTGAGGCTCCGCGTGATGGCCGCAAAGAAGAAGGCCCCCACAACCCCCACGGCTCCGGCCTCCGTCGGCGTGGCCCAGCCCATGTAGATGCTCCCCAGCACCATGAGCACCAGGATGACGACGGGCGCGATGGCGGGGATGGCCTGGAAACGGTCCGACCAGGTGAAGTGATCCTCGGCCTTCGGGGCAAGCGACGGGGTGATCATGCACCGGATCAGGATGTAGCCGCTGAACAGGCCCGCGATCATGAACCCGGGAATGAAGCCCGCGATGAAGAGCTTGCCGATGCTCACGTCGCCGATGATCCCGTAGACGAGCATCATCATGCTCGGGGGTATCATGAAGCCCAGTGTCCCCGCACCGGCCAGCGACCCGATGGAGAGGGCGCGGTCGTAGTTGCGCCGCTCGAGCTCCGGGACGGTGATCTTTCCCACGGTGGCCGTCGTGGCCGCAGACGATCCGCTCACGGCGGCGAAAAAGGTGCAGGCCAGGATGTTCACGTGGATGAGCCTGCCCGGGATCGCGTCCATCCAGGGCGCCAGCCCCCGGAACAAATCCGACGAGATACGGCTGCGGAAGAGGATCTCCCCCATCCAGATGAAAAACGGCAACGCCATCATGGCCGAGCCGCTCGTGTTGTTCCAGGCCACGTTCGCGATGATCGAGCCGAAGGCGACATCGCTGTAGAAAAAGAACCCGCCGATCCCCACGAGGAACAGGGAGATGCCGATCCAGACGGAGCCGCCCAGGAAAAGGATGAGCAGCCCGCAGATCGTTGCCGCTACAGGTCCCATATCAGGTTGCATGGATGTCACTCCCGAATACGAACGATTTAGCGCCCCAGGTCATCCGTTTCCTCGAGGATCCGAAGCCCTTCCGTGTCCTGGCGCAGTATGGCGAGGCCCTTCAGGAACTCGGCCGCAAACTGCAGGGTCAGGAGCAGGGACCCTACAGGGAGGAATACCTGCGGGATCGCCAGATAGGTCTCCGAGATCTGCATGGACTGGGACTCGCTGACGACGGAGTCCCAGAAGAACTCCCAGGTGAAGAGCGTGAGCCCCATGCAGAAGAGAAAGCCCACCATGAAGCACAACATGTTGTAAATAACGTGGGCCCTGCCCTTGATGAAGTGGGGCAGGAACATCATCCGGATGTGGCCGCGCTCCCGAAGCGTGTAGGCAAGGCCCGCGAAGGTGAGCATCGCCATGAGATAGCCCGTATACTCGTCGGCGATGTACAGGGTGCTGTTCAGAAAACTCCGGAAGATGATCTCGCCGACGGAAATCACGAGACCGATGGCCATGAGGATTCCCGCCACCCAGCCGCCGATGCCGGACAGATTGTCGATCAGGATGATCAATCTTTTCATATCGCGTCCCATTGTGCCGATTGGAACACCGGTTATAAATAGCGAGGGACCACGGAAATTTCTGCACCGTGGTCCCCGCTGTTTTTCCGTCAGGCTTCGCTTCTCAGCGGCCGACCTTCTTCAGGAAGTCCGCGTAGATCTTCTTTCCCTCCGGCGGCGCCGTCTTCAGCCACTCGGCGCGGATGTTCTGCGTGACCTTTTCGAGGTCCTGCATCATCTGCTTGGAGGGGGCCACGGTCTCGATGCCGTTCTTGTTGCTGATGGCTTCCTGCTCCTTGTCCCATTTCTTCACGTTCGCCCACATGGTTTCTTCCATTTCCTTGCCGATCTTCACGAGGATGTCCTGCTGGGCTTTGGGGAGTTTCTGGAAGGCCTTCAGGTTGACCGTCACCATGTCGGTGGCGGCGGTGATGAACAACGGTTCGTAATATTTCAGCACTTCCCAAAATTTTCCGTCCACGGCGGTGGGCGACGAGGTCATGACGGAATCAATCAAACCCG
>DCVI01000022.1 GCA_002327315.1 Syntrophaceae bacterium UBA2192
CAGGAGTTATTTACGGATAGGCTCTTAGTAATCATTAAATCCATAATTGGTAGCCACCTAACACTTTGTAGGTACTCACCAGAAACGGGATATTCATCGAAAAATTCCGGCTAGGTTGCCTACTCCTTCCTGTTCTGGCTTTAGGGATTTCTCCGAGAACGATCCATTTCAGGCGCAAATCTTCGGGTTGCGCATGAAACGGGCCCCATTTTGCGTAGCACACTATATCCTTGACCCCTTCAGTAATCAGGGGCATATTCACTCAAAACGTCCCCGTGCGAATACCCAGTCAAGCCAACCATTTCCCCTATTACCTTCTGGATTGCCATATGCATAGGCGCAACCGATGTGACTGTAAGGTATCAAGGGCATCAATCAAGGGGAATACAACAAAATCAAAGATGTAATCCCTGTAAGATGATGCGAGTGATTTGATCCGGAGGGAAGCCATGGACAAAGACCGGTTGTTCGATGCGGAGGGTATGTCCCGACGAAGATTCCTATCAGTGATGGGAGCTGCGGGTGTCACCCTTGCAGGGTATGCGTTTGTTGCGAACGCGGCGTCTGATGCCGAGCTCACTACGGTCAAAGAGATAAAGCATGGCGAGGACGTCTTCGCGTACATCAGCAGAGTCAAGGGAAGCTTTGACCAGACCCTCTATCAGACGGTGATAGGGGCTGCAAATGCCTTCAAGGAGGGAGACCTGACTATCGGGGTCGGGGCCGATGATGAAGCAACACGGAAAAATGCCCGGGCCCTTCTGGCAAACACCAGGATCAAAGATCTCTACGAGCACCCTCTGTTGGAGGACAACCTGCAAAAATTGCTCTGGCTGACCACCGACCAGGCTCAGTACGCAAAGGTCAAAGACTGGACCATGGGACAGTTGAAGGAATTTCTCTTGACCAGGTCCGAGGCCGAGATCAAGGGCATCATGCATGGCCTGACCAGCGACACGATTGGCTGTGTCCCCAGGTTGATGAGCAATGAAGAGTTAATTGCCCTCGGTCAGAAGATCTTCAATGTGCTGCCGGGCACCCAAATAGGAGCAAAAGGCTACCTGGGCGCCCGCATCCAGCCCAATTCACCCACGGACCATCCCGAGGACGTGGCCTGGCAGGTCTTTGACGCGTTTTCCTATGCAACGGGCGATATCGTAATAGGGACCAACCCCGTGGACAGCCAGGTCAAGAGCGTAGCGGCGGTTGAGAAGGCACTCAAGGACATCGTCGATACCTTCACGCTGAAGGATACGATCCCCTGGTGCGTGCTTTCCCATATCGACGTCCAGGCGGAGGTGAGTGAGAAATATCCAGGAACGGTTGCCACGATGTTTCAAAGCCTCGCCGGAACGGACGATTGCAACAAGATCTTCGATGTCACGGTTGACAAGATCCTGAAGTATGCACAATCCAAGAAAGGTGAAAGATACGGGCTTTACTTCGAGACCGGCCAGGGTTCTGAATTTACCAACGGCGCGGCAAACGGTGTGGACATGATGGTGCTCGAGTCCCGGAAGTACGGTTTTAGCAGGGCGGTGGGGATCGAGCTTACCAAGGTGCAACCAGAGGGGGCCTGGCTTCATGTCAACGACGTGGCCGGATTCATCGGGCCGGAGGTCTTCAAAGCCCGCGAGCAACTGGTGAGATGCTGCCTGGAAGATATCGCCATGGGCAAACTCCATGGGTTAACCCAAGGTCTTGACATCTGTTCCACCCTGCACATGGCCGTCACCCTGGAAGACCTGGACGGGTGCCAGGATCAGATCATGCCGGCTAATCCCGCTTACCTGATGGCTCTGCCCACCAAGAACGACCCGATGCTGAGCTATCTGACAACGGCCTTTCAGGACCATGTCCGCCTGAGGCAGAAATTCGGCTACAGGGTCAACGCTGGGATGTGGGAGTTCTACAAACGGATTGGGATCGTGGACAGGAACAACAGATATACCCGACACTTCGGCGACCCCCTCTGGGTGTACTACCAGTATCGCCTGGCCAAAGGCGACAGGCGATCCAGGGGCGCCGTCTACGCGGAAGGCCGAAAGAAAATGAAAGAGGTTGAGGAGAGAGGCGTCGATTTGGCCACCGGCCACGGCAGGCATCTGTGGGATCTCAACCCTGAACTCGCAGCCAAGGTCAAGACGCTGTACGATGACGCCAAAAAATGTCTCTGGGCCGAGCTCACCCCGGATTTTGTAAAGACCATCCCCAATGTCGTGCAGGTCAAGACCTTGTCCAAGAACCGCAATGACTATATTTCCCATCCCGCGACAGGTGAAAGACTGAGCCCTGAATCGATTGCGACAATGGAGAAACTGAAGGATTCATGGAGAGCAAATCTTCCCAAGGGCCAGATCGTCGTCTCCGACGGCCTGAATTCGAAGGCGATTATGGACGCGGGTCATCTCGCGCCCTACCTGGAGGAAATGACGAAATTGCTTGCAGACGCAGGCGTCCCGATAAACGATAAAATCATCGTGATCGCCAACGGAAGGGTTCGGGCCGGGTATCGGATCGGCGAGATGCTGTTTGAAAAGGCAGATCCCCTCAGTTATAGAGGGATTCTTCACATCGTCGGTGAACGGCCCGGAACCATGCATCACTCCTATTCGGTCTACATCACCGTTGCCAAGGGCAAGGTCTGGGCTGACAAGAAGATCGATCATGACATTACGAAAGTGGTGTGCAACATTGCAGATACGGCCTTGCCGCCCAAAGAAGCAGCCAAGGAAACCATGACGATCATGAGGGAATTAGTCGGAAAGGGTGTGGTTGGAAGCCGACGTCTCGCGGCTTCGTGAAAAGAATGCGGGGCTGGATCAACATCTTTTGGCTGCAGGCTGTCGGCTAATGACGCTTCTGACAAGCTATTGCCAGGAGCCGCCCAACATAAAACGAAAGGATCGAGTCGACATGCTCCCCGATCCTTTTTCTTTCCCGATGCCCGAGACCCGAAACCCGATACCCGCGGCCTTCGGCCGCTAGTCCCAGAGCCCGATCGCGTCGCGCTTCCTCGATTTCTTCATCGCCGCCTTCTTTTCCTGGAATGACTGCCTTATCGTGCTTTCCCTGTCGGGGGCGGCTTCGGCGGCCGGGCCTGATGTGCCGGGCTGTGCCTGCTGCTGGAATGAGCTCCGGAGTTCCTTCTTCAGCCCTTCCGCCAGGGGGGGGCCGTCCTTGGGCTGCAGCAAAATGATGCTGATCCGCCGGTTCTGCGCGTCCTTGGGCTGGTCCTTGATGAGCAGGTCCGTGTCTGCGTAGCCCACCACGCGGGCCACCCGCGAGGGGTCGAGCCCGTTGGTCTCGAGCATCCGCCTTGCGGCAGAGGCGCGATTGGTCGAAAGCTCCCAGTTTGTGATCTGATCGCCGCGGAAGGGAGCGGCATCGGTGTGTCCCTCGATGGCGATCTTCGCGTCCTGGTCCCGGATCACCTCGGCAACGCCGGCCAGGATTTCCCTTGCCTTCTCGGTAGGCTCGGCGCCTCCCAACTGGAACATGGGGCTGCCTTCCTTGTCGACGATCTGGATCCGGACCCCGCCGTCGATGGCATCGATGAGTACCTGGTCGCTTTCCCCCTCGCCGCCGCCCTTTTTTTTCATGGCCCTCTTCAAGGCAGCGGCGATGTTTTCGGGTTTCAACTCGGCCTTCTTGATGTGGTCGGTGATGACAAAGGCCGATCCGGGCAGGAAGTTCGTGCCGCTTTCCTTGAAGAGGCTGAAGCTCTTGAAGTACTCCGCCATGGCGATTCGCTTATCGTCTGACACCATGGAGAGCAGCCACAGCAGGAGGAAGAAGGCCATCATGGCCGTGACGAAGTCGGCGTAGGCAACCTTCCACGACCCGCCGTGGTGTCCCCCGTCGTGCCTCTTCTTGACCTTCTTGACGATGACCTTGCGAATGGCTTCCGACATTACTTCTTGATTCTCCTCAGGGCTTCCTCAACTTCAGTAAACGCGGGCTTGTCGACTGCAGGGACGACCCGCCGTCCGAACTCGACGGCCACCTGCGGTGCAGCGCCGCTGACGAAGGCCACGATGGCCATCTTGAGAACCATGAGGTACTGGAGCTCCTCCGAGGCGGAGCCTTCCATGTTTTTCGCCATGGGCCCCACGAAGCCATAACACAACAGAACGCCGAGGAAGGTGCCGACGAGGGCGGCGCCGATGCTCTGGCCGAGGACCGCCGGCGGCTCGTTCATCTTTCCCATGGTGAGGACGATACCCAGAACGGCGGCGACGATACCCAGGCCGGGGAGCGAGTCGGCCACGGTGGCCACACTCTTGCTCGGTGCCGTCAGTTCCTCGTGGTGGCTATCCAGCTCCGCGTCGATGAGGGCCTCGAGTTCGTTGGGTTCGATCTTGGTCGTCATGACGGTGCGAAGGGTGTCGACGACGAGATCGAGGGCGTGGTGGTTCTTGAAAAAGCGGGGGTACTTGGTGAAGATCACACTCTCCTTGGGGTTGTCCACGTCGCCTTCGACGGAGACCAGGCCCTCCTTGCGGATCTTGTAAAAGACCTCGCCCAGCATCGTGAGGGCCTCCAGATAGTCGGCCTTCGTGTACCCCTTGCCGGAGAGCATTTTCATGATACCCGCGAAAACGGCCTTCATGACCTTCATGGGCGAGGCGATGATGAAGCCGCCCACGGCGGCACCGCCGATGATGAGCAGTTCGACGGGTTGAAACAGCACGGCGAGGTTTCCATGCTCGAGGAGGAAACCGCCGATGACGCAGGCGACGACGATGGCGGAGCCGATGATGGTAAACATGGGAAGCCGGCGTTACCCCCTTTTCTCACGAAGGATTTGCCGCTCCCGCTCGAAGACGAACCGGCAGATTTCCTCACGGATTTCGTCGCCCATGGCGACGAACTTCAGGCCGATTTCGAAACTGTCGTTTCGCCGGTCGGCCGCCACCACTTCCCCATAGACATAGAGGGCCACGGAGGTGCCGGCTGAGAGAACCATCATGACTTCGACGATATCGCCGCGGGTGAAGGGCTCTTGCGAGTGAAACGAAAGACCGCCTCCGCTGATGCTGATCTGCCGGACCGGCAGCGCATTGAATCCCAGCTTCTGCGCGCCGACCGTGTTCAGAATAAGGTCCAGCTTGCGGTTGATCATCGAGAGCCATTCGGCGAGGGCCTGATCCTGGATTTCGGGGAGCCCCCCCAGATCGACGGCCGTCTGGTTGGAGACCCTGGACAGAAGGCTCTCCCGCTCTTCCGAGGGGACGACCCGCGCGCTGAAGGGCACGACGGTCTTGACCCGGGAATACTCCCGACGGTTCGGCTGGCAGGGGAATTCACTTGTGAGATTCATTTTGAATATCCTGACAAACGTTGCAACGGTTTCATTTATCTAATATCGGTCGCTGCCGCCATAACTTGAAGGGGATTTTGGCAGCGCAAGTCCCTATAATTGCAACTATTCTGCCCGATGCACGCAAATCGGCCCGGCAATCGGAGTAATGCAAGGGGGGTGCCACCGGCCGCCCGATGGGCGGCCGGCATCGGGCTTCAGGCTTCCGGCATCGGGTAAGAAGAGAATAGATTAACGATTTTCGAACCATAGATGACCGACAAGCTTTGCGACCAACTCAAGGACAGGCGCGCTGCCGGCCAGAGGGGGAAAATGGTGGGGAAATACAGTGAATTGTCTTCACTAGTCACCGGTCACTGGCCACTGGTCACTTTGACGATGCTGTCCATCTGGGCGAGGGTGTCTTCGACCGTGTCGCATGCAGTGAGGCGTCCGCTGTGGGGGAGATCTATGGAAGGGGTTTTCAGCGCGATGACGGGGGTGTCGTTGCGAAGAGCGTGGGCGATCTCGGA
>DCVI01000147.1:0-359 GCA_002327315.1 Syntrophaceae bacterium UBA2192
GTTTCGGGTTCCGTCCCGGACGAAGGGGTCAAAAGGGGGTCAGGTCTTGAATTATCAGTATTCCGTTTGCGCCTTTATGATCTTGCTCACTGTCGTGTAATGAATCCCCAGGTATCTGCCAATCTCGCTGAGGGTATAACCGTATTTAACATGCGCTGCAATGATCGCCTCGTTTCTTTCATGGCGTTGGGTCGCATAGAAGAGATCCTTTAGCTCCGGCCTGTCGGCGTATCGTTGAATGCGTGGAACTTCTGCAAGTGTATCGGAACTCTGTATCAGGCTCTTCATTTCCCGAACGAACGGATCATCCCCCAGGTAGATTTGCCCCTTGAGATGATCCCATGGTCTCCCCTTCGACG
>DCVI01000147.1:371-3340 GCA_002327315.1 Syntrophaceae bacterium UBA2192
GTATACCCGGCAGTCGCCTGATAGCTGCTCCAGTTCCATGCCTCAGGCATCTCTGCGGCTTTGGCCCGTACGGGGTTCAACACCACGTACCGACACAGCTCCAGCAGATAACTCTCCTTCTCTACAACGATGGCTTTATATCGCCCCTGGAAGACGTGTCCAGGCTTGCGGTGCCGTCGATTGAATCTCTGGGTGTAGACTCCATTGAGGTGCCGCATCCCCCGGCTGAGATTGCCCTCCGGGGTTTCGACAATCAGATGATAGTGATTATTCATCAGGCAATAGGCGTGGCAGAGCCAGTGGAACCGGGACACGATGGATGCCAGAACGCCAAGAAAAAGTAAACGATCCTTATCATCACAGAAGATCTTACGGCGGGCATCCCCACGGGCGGTGACATGGTATACTGCACCAGGATACTCTATGCGCAGCGGGCGAGACATGAGTGCCATCTATCACAGCGTAACTGATAATTCAAGACCTGACCCCCTTCTTGCCTGACCCCCTTCTTGCCATAATTCAAGACCTGACCCCTTCTTGCCATGACCCCTTCTTGCCACCCTTCAGGTTTTCGATTTCCTCCTTGAGTTCACGAACCTGCCGTCTTAAATCCTCCACCTCATCATAGTGTCCACCCTGCATCGGAAAGTTGCGACTGTTGAAGTAAAGGGCCAGCACGATTACCACGAAGAAGATGATACCAATCACTGGCAGCATGAAGCTCCAACCTCCAATCGGATAGCCACTCCATCACATGTTCCGCTTTCCCGGGTGACCTCAGACAAGTCAGGGTAAGAAGTCCGAATAATGTACCTCAACTTACTCTTGCCGACAATCCTCTGCCAGTCAACGGGGGTTCTGAGTTTGCGAAAGCTGCATGCGGCTGAGTTGCTCTGTTTGACTTTACTCGGATTGTTACTCAGATTCGAACAAAATGTGTGTAAGAAGCGTTTAGTCCATAAAGAGGGCTGAGGTGATTCCGAGAGGCGTGACGGGCAACTTCGTGAAAAAAAAGGGGATTGACCTTTAAGCCAACCCCCTCGAAGTGTACTGGAGCCGATGTGGGGATTCGAACCCCAGACCTGCTGATTACGAATCAGCTGCTCTACCAGCTGAGCTACATCGGCCTGCCGTCAATTTTGAAGGGAAACATATAAACCTAACCCTCCCTCTTTGTCAAGACGAAAGGCTTTGCTGAGAGATTCGATAGTTCGGCCGCTTTGCAGTATATACCCTGGGCCCTGTGCCCTGCTGCGGCCCTGTCCTGTCACATCGGCAGAAACACCGCCGGGCCGGAGGGCCTCAACTCACTGAATATCCTCGCATATTCATGGTGTCACCCCGGTTATCTTCACTCTTTGCAATCCCCCTTTTTTCTGATAACGTTTCGGGCGGACCATCGGGGGGAACTTGTCTACCCCTTACGGGTCTCAACCCGATTAAGGACGGGACGGGCTTGCCATGAGCAATCAAAAAGGTGACGGGCTGAACTACCGCAGCTGGGTCGAGGTCGACCTGGACAACTTCACGCACAACTGGAACGAGATGCGCAGGCTCGTTGGGCCCGACGTGAAGATCCTCTCGGTGGTGAAGGCCGACGCCTACGGCCACGGGGCCATCGAAATCTCCAACGTGGCCCTGAAAAACGGCGCCTACTTCCTGGGTGTCGCCAACGCCGACGAGGGAGTTCAACTGCGCGTGGGCGGCATCGACGCGCCGATCCTCATCCTGAGCCCCTCCATGGGCCTCGAAATCGACGAGATCATCAAGTACAACCTCACCCCCTCCGTCTCCGACCTCGGGTTTGCCCGGGAGCTCCAGAAAAAAGTAAAAAAAGCGCAGGCCAAAATGCCCATCCACGTCGAGGTGGACACGGGCATGGGCCGCGGCGGCACGATCCACAGCGAGGCCTTCCGGACGATCGAGGAGCTCCTCGAGTTTCCGAACCTCGCCGTCGAGGGCATCTTCACGCACCTCTCGTCGAGCGAGGTAGAGGGGGACGACTACAACGAGAAGCAATGGGATCTCTTCCTGGCGCTCCTGAAGAAGCTCGAGGAGAACCGGATCTACATCCCCGTAAAGCACCTGGCCAACAGCGGCGGCCTGCTGAACTTCAAACAATTCCACATGGACATGGTCCGCCCCGGAATCATGTCCTACGGGATCTACCCCGCCGAGAGCCTCAAGGCAAAGGCTGATCTGCTGCCCGTGATGAGCTTCAAGACGAAAATTGCGCTCCTGAAAGAGTTCCCCAAGGGCTACGGGATCGGGTACAACCGCACCTACGTCACGAAGAAGCCGACCCGGATCGCCACGATCCCCGTGGGCTATGGCGACGGCTACGGTGTCATCATGTCCAACCAGGGGGAGGCCCTCATCCGCGGCAAACGCGTGCCCCTCGTCGGCCGCGTCTCCATGGACATGTGCACGCTGGATGTAACGCGCATCCCGGATTGCGTGGTGGGCGACGAGGTGGTGCTTTTGGGCAGGCAGGGCGACGAGTATATCCCCGCAAACGACATCGCCGCCAAGGCGAAAACGATCAGCTACGAGGTCCTCTGCGCCCTGGGCAAGCGGGCCCCCCGGGTTTTCATCCAGAAGGGCAGGGCAGACAGCGTCGAGCCGCGGCTCAGGCGCATCTTCATCCCCGACGAGGTGAAGTCGATCTCGCGAATCGACAACGTCATCCGCCGTTGCTTCCAGACGCGGGCAAAAAGCACCGAGCTGGGCGATGCCATTTACTACGAGATGTTCGAAGCCCTCTTCGGGAAGGAAGACCGGCAACTGGAGCTGCGGACCAACTTCCGCTACGACATCAAGGTCTCCGATTTCACGGCCGCCGAGAAGGCCCAGGACAGCCAGGCGGAGAACTTCTTCAAGGTCTCGACGCACATCGAGTACACGAAGACCCTGCGCAATTCCATCTTCCTCATCGGCTGCGCGCTGAGCAACCGGCAGCTCTCGCTGCT
>DCVI01000192.1 GCA_002327315.1 Syntrophaceae bacterium UBA2192
CCCAGAGGGCGGCACCGCAGGAGATTCCGGCAAGGATCCCTTCCTCTTTGGCCAGGCGCCGTGCTATGACCCCCGCGTTGTCATTGGAGACCTTCACGATCTCATCGATAATGGCCCGGTCAAGCACCTGGGGAACGAAGCCTGCGCCAATGCCCTGGATCTTGTGGGGGCCTGGCTGCCCGCCGGAGAGGACCGGCGATGCCTCGGGCTCGACGGCGATGGCCTTGAAGGCGGGCTTGCGTTTCTTGATCACCTCGGAGATCCCGGTGATGGTCCCGCCGGTACCGACACCGGCCACGAGGATGTCGACCTTTCCGTCCGTATCGTTCCAGATCTCCTCGGCCGTTGTCTTCCGATGGATCTCCGGGTTGGCCGGGTTGTTGAACTGCTGGGGCAAAAAGGAGTTCGGCGTCGATGCCGCCAGTTCCTCGGCCTTCTTGATGGCCCCCTTCATCCCTTCCGCGCCTGGCGTGAGGACCAGTTCGGCCCCGAAGATCTGCAGAAGCTGCCTGCGCTCCATGCTCATCGTGTCGGGCATGGTCAGAATCAACCTGTAACCCCGAGCCGCCGCCACGAAGGCCAGCGCAATTCCCGTGTTGCCGCTCGTGGGCTCGATGATTACGGAGTCTTTCTTCAGAAGGCCGCGTTTCTCCGCATCGCCGATCATGGCCACACCGATGCGATCCTTGACGCTGGACAGGGGGTTGAAGGATTCCAACTTGACGACGACCTGGGCCTTGATGCCCTCGGTAATCCGGTTCAGCCTGACCAGGGGGGTCCGTCCGATGGTCTTTGTGATGTCCTCATAAATCTTCATATTGATCCTCCTTCAATTGCTTACGTTGCTAAACCTCAGTCACAGCCTTGCGCAGGGCCTGGTCGATGTCCTCCTTGATGTCCTCTGCGTCCTCGATGCCGATGGAGAGCCGGATGTAGTCTTCCGTCACGCCCGTGGCCTTCTGCTCCTTTCGCGTCAGCTGCTGATGGGTCGTCGAGGCCGGGTGGATGACGAGGCTCTTGGCATCGCCGATATTGGCCAGGTGGGAGAGGAGCTTCACCAAGTTGATGAACCTCTTCCCCGCTTCGAGCCCCCCTTTGATCCCGAATCCCAGGATTGCGCCGTAATGATTCTTGAGGTACTTCGACGCCGTCTTGTGGGAGGGATGCTCCTCGAGACCGGGGTAGTTGACCCAGCTGACATGCGGGTGTGTCTGGAGGAATTTTGCCACGGAAAGCGCATTTTCGGAATGTCTTTTCTGCCGCAGGGTGAGCGTCTCCAGCCCCTGCAGGAACAAAAACGAGTTGAAGGGGCTGAGCGTAGCCCCGATGTCACGGAGCCACTGGACACGGGCCTTGAGGATGAAGGCCACGTTGCCAAGTCCCGGGAAATTGCCGAAGACGTCCCAGAATCTGAGTCCGTGGTAGCTCGGGTCGGGTTCAGTGAATTCGGGGAATTTGCCGTTGCCCCAGTTGAATTTCCCCGCATCGACGAGGATGCCGCCGATGGAGGTCCCGTGGCCGCCGATGAATTTGGTGGCCGAGGTGGCCAGGATGTCGGCCCCGTAATCGATGGGCCTCACGAGTCCCACACCCACCGTATTGTCCACGATGAAAGGGACCCCGGTGTCGTGGGCGATCTTCGCGATGGCTTCGAAATCGGGCACGTCGAGCTTGGGATTGCCGATTGTCTCGGCATAGACGGCCCGCGTCTTTTCGGTGATGGCCTTCCTGAACTCGTCCGGCTTTCCTGAGTCGACGAACCTCACGGTCCTGCCCAGCTTGGGAAGCGTGTAGTGGAACAGCTGATACGTCCCGCCGTAGAGATTGTTGCCCGCGACAATCTCGGAGCCGACTTCCGTGACGGCCAGCACGGAATAGGTGATGGCGGCCTGCCCCGAGGCAACGGCAAGGGCTCCCGTTCCCCCTTCGATGGCGGCGATCCTTTTTTCGAAGACGTCCGTCGTGGGGTTCATGATCCGGGTGTATATGTTGCCGAATTCCTTCAGGGCAAAGAGATCTGCGGCGTGCCCTGTGTCGCGGAACACATAGGAAGAGGTCTGGTATATGGGAACTGCCCTTGCGCCCGTGGCCGGATCGGGGGCTTCCTGGCCCGCATGAACGACGATGGTATCCAATCTTCTGTCTGACATGATTCCTCCTATTGAACGCTTAAAAAAAACCCACTGACCGACGATTTGATCCAGGCAAGTGGGTTGTCATGTGACTATGCAGTTCATCTTCACATGAATGAACCCTCCATCCAGCCGGTACAACAGCACATGAGCCCGCACATGACCATAATACCGCCGCAGCCACTTCCCCTGTTACATTGTTTTTTCATCGGTGACATTTCCTCATATGCTGTATTCGGCGGTTGCCTCGGCCTTGCCCCGGTGTCTCTCGACCATCTTCTCGAGAGTCATGGCCTCCAGGGTCTTCATGAAATTCTGCGACGCCTCGCACCACACATCCCGGGTGATGCACGAGGCAGATCTCTCACAGGCCGAAGGCGTTTCGACACAATCCACGAGGCACAACGATCCTTCCAGCACCCGCATGATGTCCTTCAGGGAAATCTCGGAAGGTTTTTTCGCCAGTTTGTATCCCCCGCGGGCGCCGCGAATGGAATGAACAAGTCCAACGGCCTTGAGGGGGTTGATCAGGTTCCACAGGTACTTCTCCGAGATTCCTTGGCGTTTGGCAATATCCTTCAGGAGTACCGGCGCGTCCCCGTTGTGGAGGGCCAGATCCAGCATTAATCTCACACCATATCGGCCTTTTGTGGACAGCTTCATGATACGCTGATGTTATCTCTATAATATCTATCGTTTCAGTGGAGATTAATCAACTCATCCGTAATTGTCAAGCACTTTTTTTCTTGGTTGTTTTTTCTCTGAATCAGCGTCTTCACCGACAGGGATGGACAAATTTCGGGGAAAATGGCATTGTTTCGGGACGGTCAAGACCGTGACACCGGATCGAAAAGAAGAGAGGAGAAACCGACATGGAGCATACCGCCGGAATCGACAAGGGACAGATCACCCTTTACGCATTGAGCACCTGTGTGTGGTGTAACCGAACGAAGTTGCTGCTTCAGGAACTGGGTGTAGCATACGATTACGTCTACGTGGACAACCTGGCCGGGGATGCGAAGGAAAAAACCTTGGAGGAGATCAAGCAATGGAACCCGAGATGTTCCTTCCCGTCGCTTGTCATCAACAATTCCCAGTGCATCATCGGGTTCGATGAAAAGAAGATCAGGGAGGCAATCGCTTGATGAGCAGCGAATCGACGACGCTTGAAAAACAGATCGATGCCCTCTACGAGAAGTTCCGGAAGGATGCAGAACACGCAGGATATCATCTCAATCCCGATACGGCCTTCACGAAAGATCTGATCCGGGGCCTGCTCGAAAACGAAAGACGATACGGTTATCGGGCCTGCCCCTGCAGGCTGGCCTCGGGCGTTCAGGACGAGGATCTCGATATCATCTGCCCCTGTGATTACAGGGACCCCGATTTGGACGATTACGGCGCCTGCTATTGCGCGCTGTACGTATCCGGCGCGGTACTCAAAGGGGAAAAGACGGCGGCCTCCATCCCCGAAAGGCGGCCAACACCTGAAGAGAGGGCCGCCGGAAAATTGAAGGAACGCACCGGACGATTTTCCAAACTGCCCTATCCCGTCTGGCGATGCAAGGTCTGCGGGTATCTCTGCGCAAGGGAGAAACCCCCGGATCCCTGCCCCATCTGCAAGGCGAAAAAGGACCGATTCGAAAAGTTTATCTAGCGACGCACGATCCGGACACAGGTTGCCGGCGCTGTTGCGAAACTCAAGCCTAAAGGACGTTTGGCAGTGCCCGGGAGCTGTGATTGACAGACGTCTCGGAACGGTCTACATATCGATTCATCAAGATCGTATGAAGGATCACGGTGGGGGACGATGCGAAACATCGACTTGAAAGGGCTGCTGACCAAAATCCGGGAAGAAGGGCCCCTGGTTCACAACATCACCAACTATGTGGTGATGAATTTCACGGCGAATACCCTGCTGGCGATGGGGGCCTCCCCCGTGATGGCTCATGCGCCCAATGAGGTTGAAGAGATGGTGTCGCTGGCGAGGGCGCTGGTGATCAACATCGGCACCCTATCCGACCCCTGGATCGACGCCATGTTCCTGGCCGGGAAGAAGGCCAACAGCAACGGTGTGCCCGTCGTGTTCGACCCCGTCGGGTCGGGTGCCACTTCCCTGAGGACAGACACGACCCGGAGGATCGTCAGGGATCTGAAATTAACGGTCGTACGCGGAAATGCCTCGGAGATCCTGTCCATTGCCTCTTCCGGGACCGTCACCAAAGGGGTCGACTCGCTGCACGACGTGGAACAGGTTGCGGAAATGGCCAAATCCACGGCAAAAGAGATCAACTCGGTTGTCGCCGTTACAGGCAAGGTCGATCTGATTACCGACGGGACAAGGGTCATCCGGTGCAGCAACGGCCACCCGATGATGGGGAAAGTCACCGGCACGGGCTGTGCGGCGACAGCCACGATCGCAGCCTTCGCGGCGGTTACGCCCGATGCAATGGAAGCCGCGGCTGCCGGGCTTGCCTTTTTCGGCCTTGCGGGCGAAATGGCCGCAGCCAGGGCGCAGGCGCCCGGGTCGTTCATGATCGCCATGATCGATGCCCTTTACGCGATGAGCCCGGGCGATTTTCAGAAGCGGGCCTTGCTGGAGAAAGGCTGAAAAGGTTGAGGCCATGCAGAATCGCACCATAGACTACTCTCTTTATCTGGTCACGGACCGGAAGCTTTCGCTGGGCCGATCGCTTCTCGAGGTGATCAAGCCGGCCGTCGATGGAGGCGTAACGGTCGTCCAGTTGCGCGAAAAAGAGGTCGATTCCCGGGAATTCTACCGGGAAGCACTGGGGATCAAAGAATTTCTGGATAGCCGGGAAATCCCCCTGATCGTCAATGACAGGCTCGACATTGCCCTTGCCATTGATGCCGCCGGCGTTCATCTCGGGCAGGAGGACCTTCCCATTGATGTGGCGAGAAGAATCCTCGGTCCCGGCAAGGTCATCGGGGCTTCCGTATTCACGCCCGACGAAGCCATGCAGGCTGAGGCCATGGGGGCGGACTACCTGGGGCTGTCCCCCATCTTTGTGACGGCGACCAAACCGGAGCTGATGAACCAGATCGGGCTGGAGGGGATCGGCCCGATACGACGGGCAACCCGGCTGCCCCTCATCGGAATCGGTTCCATGAATGAGATCAATGCCTGCTCGGTCATCCGGGCCGGACTGGACGGAGTTGCCGTGGTGTCCGCGATCTGCTGCAAACCGGATGCGTGTGCTGCCGCCGCAAAGATCATGCAGGAGATCCTGCGCGCCAGGCGACAGGTTTAGCCCGGCCTCTCGGGACTGCGGAAGTAAGATGTGCCCGAACGGCGGGCGCATCCGACATGCCGAGATAAAACAAGGATGGGGGAAACGGTTTCAGATGAAGCTGAAAGAGCTCGGGGAATTCCGGTTCATCGATCGGATCACGGCGGGCTGCCTGGTCCGCAAGGAAGGCGTGATCAAGGCGATCGGGGACGATTGCTGCGTGTTCAGGACGCCGGAAAACAGGGTCACCCTGCTGACCACGGACATGCTCGTCGAGGACATCCATTTTCTCAGGCATGCCATTACGCCTTATGATCTCGGCAGAAAATCCCTGGCGGTCAACATATCCGACATCGCCGCCATGGGGGGCATTCCGGGGGAGGCGGTGATTTCGATTGCCATCCCGGGGACAATCGAAGTGGAATACCTGGATCAGCTCTACGAAGGGATGAAGTCCATGGCCCGTCAGTTCGATGTCAACCTGCTGGGGGGCGATACGACCTCTTCACCGCAGCATCTTGTGATCAACGTCGCACTGGTGGGATGGGCTCAGGAGGATGAGGTGCTGTACCGCTCCGGCGCAAAAGCGGAGGACGTGGTATTTCTTACCGGCGAAGTCGGTTCATCGGCTGCGGGCCTCGATCTGATCCTTTCGCGAAAGGAATTTTCTCATCGGGACGCTTTGCTGGAAGCCCACCACAACCCCCTGCCCCAGATCAAGGAAGGACGGATCATCGCAGGACTCAGGGTTGCCCACTCCCTGATCGATGTCTCTGACGGCGTCGCCTCGGATCTGGGCCACATCTGCGATGAATCCGGCGTCGGTGCGGTGCTGGTGGAAAGCAGGATCCCAGTGACTGACACCTTCCGGAGCTACTGCAGCGAGTTTCACCTTGACTGTGAAAAGCTCATGCTCCACGTCGGCGAGGATTACGTGCTCCTGGGATCGGTGCCCGCCGAATCCGCAGACAAATTGCAAAACGCCCTCGAGTCGGCCGGCTGCAAATTCTACCCGATCGGGACGATCGTCAAAGGCTCGGGGATCACCCTCAGGGGATCCGATGGTTCCACCCGGGAAATCGCGGCAAGCGGCTTCGATCATTTCCGGAAATGAATGAGCGATTGCGACCCGCCTCACAGGTTCCGGCTGATGATCAGACGCTGGATCTCCGAGGTCCCTTCCACGATCTGAAGAATCTTGCTGGTCTTGAAGTACCGGGAAACCGCGTACTCGTTCATGAACCCGTACCCGCCGTGAATCTGGAAGGCGTCGCTCGCGCAGCGCTCGGCCATCTCCGAGGCGAAGAGCTTTGCATAGGCCGCCTCAAGCGTGTGCGGCAGACCGCTGTCCTTGAGCCAGGCCGCCTTCAGGTACATGTTGCGGGCCAGTTCGATGTGCATGGCCATGTCGGCGATTTTGAAGGACACGGCCTGGAAACTGAAGATCGGTTTGCCGAACTGAACGCGCTCCTTCGCATACCTGAGCGATGCCTCATAGCAGGCCCTCGCGAGCCCCACGCTCATGGCCGCAATGGAGATGCGCCCTGTCTCGAGGACGGCCAGGTGCTGGGCAAAGCCCTTGCCCTCTTTCCCCAGGAAGTGATCCCGCGGGATGCGGCAGTCCTCGAAGATACACTCGTGCGTGGCCGAGTGCGTCCATCCCATCTTGTCGTACTTCCTGCCGAGGGTGAACCCGTCACTGCCCTTCGGCACGATGAAGGTGTTCATGGCATCGCGACCTGTCCCGTCCTGGGTCCGCGCCGTGATAATCACGATGGAGGCATTGTCGAGACCGATGTTCGTGATGAACTGCTTGGTGCCGTTGATGACCCAGTGATCCCCTTCGAGCAGCGCCGTGGTCCGTGTCGCAGCCGCATCGGAGCCCGCCCCCGGTTCGGTAAGCCCGAAGGCGCCGATCTGCCTCCCGTGCGCCATGGGGACGAGCCACTTTCGCTTCTGCACCTCCGTACCGAACACAAAGAGCTCCTGCCCGACAACGCTTGTCGTCACATCCAGAAGCCCCCCCAACGTGACGTCCGCCCTCGAGACCTCCTCGATGCAGAGATGGAACCCCGTCCAGTCCCCGCCGCTTCCCCCGTACTGAGACGGAAACGGGATCCCCATCATGCCCAGCCCGGCCATGCGGCCCATGATGTCGTAGGGGTATTCGCCCGTGGCCTCCATCTCCCCGGCCCGGGGCGCGATGACCTCATCGGCGAACTTTCGGGCCATGTCCCGGATCATCTGCTGCTCTTCCGAGAGTCGAAAATTCATGCCCCCCCCTTTCCGTCAGCGGTACCCCTCAGACTTTCAGAATCACGGCTTCACCCTGCGCAAGCCCCCCGCAGATGGAGGCCACCCCGTAGCCGCCGCCCCTGCGGCGAAGCTCGTAGGCCAGGGTCATTGCGATCCGCCCGGCACTGGCACCGACGGGATGGCCTATGGCAATGGCCCCGCCGTTCACGTTCGTTTTCTCCTGCAGGGCCTTCCACTTGCCTTCGTCCCCGCCGGCAAGAATCTTTGTCGAAACGAGCGGCATTGCGGCAAAGGCCTCGTTGATCTCGATGAGATCCATATCATCGATCGACAGACCGGCACGTCCCAGGGCTTTCTGTATGGTGTACGCCGGGATCTGGGCAATCTTGCGGGGTTCCGCCGCCATGGCTACAGAAGTGACAACAGTTGCAAGCGGTTGAATGCCGTGTTTCAGTGCCTCCGCACGGGTCATGCAGAGAATGGCCGAGGCTCCGGCGCTGATCGGCGGGGCGTTCCCAGCGGTGACCGTGGGGCTTCCGTAGATGGGCTTCAATTTTCCCAGGGCCTCGATCGTGGTTACCCGCGGGGATTCATCCTTTTCGATGATGATGGGGGCTCCGCGCTTCTGGGGGATGACGACGGGCATGAGCTCTTCGCCGATCCGGAATTTACCGGCCGCATAAGCCTCTGCACAGAGCTCCTGGCTTCGCAGGGCCCAGGCATCCTGCATTTCCCGCGTCACGCCGTACTCCAGTGCCACCTCGCCCGCATCCAGGGCGAATGGGTTGAACCCCTTGGATGTGTAGCCCAGCTCGAAAAGGCAATCGATCAGTTGGATGTGACCGATCCTGTTTCCCTTCCGAAGACCCGGCGCCAGGTGGGGTGTGCGGGGCATGTTCTCGGAACCCACGGACATGACAATCACGGCCTCGCCTGCCCGGATGGCGAGAATACCGAGCCTGAGCGTCGTCAGCGACGAGCAGCAGGCCCTGTCCAGGGAGAGAGAGATGTTCTCCGCGGGAAACCCGGCAAGAAGGGTTGCCTGGCGCGCCGGGACATCCGTCTCCAGGGCAACCTCGGCGGGGATGCAGCTGCCGTAATTGATTTCGTCCACCTCTTCGGGCTTGATCCCCACACGCTTGATCACCTCCTGCATGACCATGACGCCGAGGTCGATGCTGGGGATGTCGGCCATGGCCGTGTCGAACCGGCTGAAGGGCGTCCGGACGGCGCTGACCATCACGATGTCGTCTTTTCCTGTCATTGAGCTCCCTCCCTTTTGATACGATGAGTTCTACGCCACTCGTCTTGGTAAATATTGTTGAAGCAGAGCTTATAAAATCCTCCCCGACCCTCCTATGGCAGCTTCGCTGCAGGAATTGGTTGACTGGGTAATTGGTTGATTGGGGAAGAACAGACAGCCTGTCCGAGCGCTGCCCTTTCTCCCTTATCAACCAGTCAACTAATAACCAGTTACTGCTGCGTAGCAGCTCACTGGGGGATACAGGGGGATTTTCTTTCCAGGCATTGAGCCGGATACGATGCCCTCACTTCGGCGCCATGCGGATGGCGCCGTCGAGGCGGATCACCTCGCCGTTGAGCATGGGGTTTTCGATGATGTGCCGGGCAAGCATGGCATATTCCCCGGGTCGTCCCAGCCGCTGGGGAAAGGGCACCATCTTTCCCAGTGCCTCCCTCACCGCTTCGGGAAGGAGTGCCAGCATGGGCGTATTGAAAAGACCCGGGGCGATCGTCATGACGCGCACCCCGTAATCGGCGCACTCCCGGGCCAGGGGCAGGGTCATCCCCACGACACCGGCCTTCGATGCGCTGTAGGCGGGCTGGCCGACCTGGCCGTCGAAGGCCGCGGCCGATGCGGTGTTGATGATGACGCCCCGCTCGCCCTCACCGTTTGGCGCATTCCTGACCATTTGCTCGAGGGCAAGGCGGATCACGTTGAAGGTGCCCACGAGATTGATCTGCACGACACGGTTGAACTCGGCAAGCGGCATGGGGCCTTTCTTCGTGAGGGCCTTGCAGGCGACGCCTACGCCGGCGCAGTTGATGACCACATCGAGACCGCCGAGAGCTTCCATCGCTTTGCGGATGGCTTCCCGGACGCTCTCATCGCTCGTCACATCGGCCCTGACGAAGACGATGCGCCCCCCCAGTTCGGCCGCCAGTTTTTGCCCTTTCTCAACGTCCAGGTCGAAGACGGCCGCCTTTGCCCCGGCGCCTGCCAGCTCCCGGACGCAGGCCTCACCGAGACCCGATGCCCCTCCCGTGACTACGGCAATGCACTCGCTCACCCTCATGTCGCTCTCCTTTCCTTCCACGGCTCATCACGTCTTTTATGGGCAGGTACAAAGAAAAACCCCTCTTGGAGGGTTCCTGCACGGTTCACGGCTGCTTATCTCTGTTCCGAGCGCTTTTTCAACAGCCAGTCGATGACCTTGTCCGGATCCGGTTCTTCCGCAGCCCGTTTCGGCGGTGCCTCCCGCGTCACCCTCCTGTCCTGCCCGGCCGCCGTCCCGGTACCGGCCGCCGGCCGTCTTTTCGCCCTCACCGCTTGAGCGCCCGTCCCCCCGGAAGCCTTGACCTCCGCGGTCGCAGTCGACGCTTGCGGCCGTGCAGTCGGTTCAGAACCGCGAATTGTCCCCGCAGATGCCGGCGGGCTGACCGGGGGCGGGGCCTCTTTCTTCGCTTCCAATTTCACCGGCGCGGGCCGCTCGCCGCCTTGCATCGCAAAAAGAGTAAAACCGACCGCAACGGCCAGAAAACAACCCAGGGCGGCGTATGCAATCCTGTTCCCGTGCCGTTTCCACAGGTCCTCTATTGCGATCCCGGCCCGGTCATCGTCGCTCGCTTTCTTAGCGCTCGGTCCTGCGGCCGCTCTTTTACGGCCGGGCGCACTGTCAGGCACATTCCCGGCAGTCGCCGTTTTCTCTTCCGGCATCAGTTTCAGGAAATTCCTTATCGATTCCGGCAGGACAACGCTCTGCCCCAGGAAAAAGTTCCTGGACAGGGCGACATCACAGGCCTTGTTGATCAGGGATGGGACACCTTGAGAGTAATGGAATATCTCTTCGATCGCTTCAGGAGTAAATATTCCTCTCTCGCAACCGGCGATGTTGAGGCGGTGCACGATGTATTGCGCGGTTTCGTCCTTCGTCAGCGGATCCAGCGTGTAGCGGGAGGTTACTTCCTGTGATAACTCCCGATTGTCTTCAGCGGATAGTATGTCATTGAATCGAGTCTCCCCGAAAAAGACGATCCGTAACGGCCGGGTGCCGTTCTCTTTGATCCTGGACAAGTCGAGAAGCTCTTTCAGGCACGGAGAATTCAGCCGGTTGGCGTCGTCGATCATCAGCGCCACCCGTTTGCCGGACGAGTAGGAGCGGCGCACAAAATCCGAAATCCCGGCGACAAGGGAATCGTGGTCCTGCTGCGGACCTCCGATTCTGTACGCCTTTGCGATCAATTTGAAAAAATCGATGCCTTCATACTCCGGGCAGGGAACCGCAACGGCGACGACCCGATCACCGAGCTCTTTCAACACGGCGTTTGCCAGGGTGGTCTTCCCCGTACCGGAATCCCCCGTCACGACCTGGAAGCCTTCGCCGCCGAGGATCCCGGCCACCAGAGCGGCCAGGGCTTCCTTTTGTCTCGCCCCGAGCCACAGGAACTTCGGGTCCGGACTTGCCTTGAAGGGTTTATCTTGTAACCCGAAATGAGTGAGATACATGCCCTAGTCCTGGAACATTTTCTTGACCGCATCCAAAACGGGGTTGACGGCGCGGGATTTATCCGGCGCCCGGCTCTTCAACGGTTGAAGGGCCTTCACGACGCAATCGTACTGCTCCCACCCCCTCAGCGTTGCGTTGAGATCGACGGCCTTCCACTTGGGATGGCCGTTGTCTCTCAGCCATGCGAGATTGTCATAAAGAATTCTGGAGAACTTCCCGACGTTCTCGCAATTGCCGCCCCGGAAGTCATAAGAGATCAGGACGGCCTTCACGGCGGCGGTATCGACCGCCTTGTCCTGCCAGTCGTACGTCTTTGCGGGGATCTGGACGGCGGGATAGAACTCGAGGATGCTCTTGTTCGTGATGGGAATCAGCGCGAGCCCGTCGGCCGCGGTCACGTCTTCCGTAAACAGCTTGACGGGCAGGCCTGCCACATAGAACATGGCGTCGATTTTACCCTGCTTCAGAAGGGCCAGGGCTTCTACGGGCCCCGCGGGGACCATGTCGCGCGGCTCCACGCCGGAGAGCTCAAAGAGCAGGCGTGCCGTGAGATAGATGCCGCTTCCCTCGGCCCCGATCGCGACGGCCCGGTTTGCCAGATCGTCGAAGTCCTTCACATCGCTGCGAGCAAGCAGATGGACCTCTTCATTGTACAGGGGGAAAACCAGTTTCGTTTTCTCCGCAATTCTCTGCAGGACGGGATCCGTTCCGATCTTGGCGACAAAGGCCAGCACATCCGACTGGACGATGCCCAACTGGGTGCGAGGGGCCTTGAACACCGCGTAGACGTTATGGATGGAGCCGGCCGAATCGTCGACCCTCAGCTTGATTCCCCGCGGTTTCACCAGTTCCGCCAGATTCAGGCCAAACTGATAGTACGTGCCTTTTGTACTTCCGGTGACGATGCCCATGTCTTGCGCGGAAACGACACCGGTCGTCATCAAAAAGGCAAACACAAGCAGGACACCCAAGAGCTTTTTCTTCATGACCCTCTCCTCTCTGACGTCAACATGCGCTTTTTGTGCCGAACGGGAAATGACGGATCGAGCCGTTTCTCCGTTCCCCTGCCGGTCCTCGAGACGTTCTTCTTTCACTGCCCTCTCGTGCAAATAGAGAAGACACGGATATTGCCTGGCGATGATTATGAAAAGCGGACCCACGGCGGATCCACGAATGGGTGTCGTAAATCAGGCCCTTGAGCATACTCGGATAGAGTTATGAAATGAATCTAAGAGACGAACATTGTTGCAGATCTTCGCTGTTCTTTTTGGTAGCCGAATAACGATGGAATGTCAAGGTTTTATGACGGCAAGACGTTACGACAAATATATCAGAAGGCAAACCCTGGCCGGCACCCCGATACCGGGCAGGAGCCGGAATAAAAAAGCCCCGCTCATCGCGGGGCTGGGCGGATGGAATTCATTTTTCGGCGGCGGGAGTCGAACCCGCGTCCGGAAACCTTCAGCTGCCGCTTCTACACGCTTAGTCCCCGATTTAAATTTCGCCTTCGAAGTCTCCCAGGGACGGGATCCCTCGTCGGCTGCCGCTTCCTCCGTTGAGACTTGCGCTTTATTGGTGATGCACCAGCCTGCTTTTTCCAGCAGCCTGTCGATGAGTATGCGGGCATCCGCTTCGGTGCTCATGCCCCTGCCCCCTCGACAAGCAGCCCTTCACCTTTTTTCTGCTCGCAAAAGATATTGACCATTTCGTAGAACTCACCTGCTGAGGTGCTATGAACTTCTCGTTCATTTCATTGGGGTAGCCAATCTACGATCGAATTCGAAGTCCTGGACTTCTTTGATTGTCAAAAGCCGGATGTCGGGATGCGCAGGATTGAAGATGAGATTGTTTTCTGCCGGCATGAGCGCAGAGGGTACCCAAAGGATAAGGCTCCTGCCCCTGCGAACCCATTCCCGGCCGAGGTCCTGAAGTACCGGAGGTGCGGGATGCGACCTCCAATCGGCCGGTATATCGGCGATCGATACGGTCTCGGTTGTTACGCTTTCCGGCACTTCATAGGCAACGATCGCCAGCCGGCGGGGGAGAATGCGGGGGGCGGGAATATGAACATAGTATTCCAGCGCGGCGAGCGCCCTGGTTTCGGAAGCATATAAAACGGGGATACCGATAGGATTCCATCGCCCGCCGACAAGTCGGGCTCCTTCTCCGGTCAAATCGCGGGCGAAATTGATCTTGGAAATCCTGTACGAAATCATTCGAAGCAGATCCTCAGGAAATTACGCCGTGTTCGATCCGGGTAAGCTCGCTGAGAACCATATTGATGCCGAAATTGGTCTTCAGCAACTCCAGAGGAATGCGACCGCTCAAGGCCGGATTCTCCGACTTCAGCCATTCTTTGCACAGTTTCGGATCTTCGAACACTTCCTCGCATCGCTTAACGACCAGCGCTATCTGAAGAACGCGTTCGGACACCGGAGGGCTGAGAGGCGACTCCGGATTCGTTTTATAGCGCTCTACGGTCTTGCGGCTTACGAGCAGCAGCGGAGCAATTTCGGTAAGGCTTACGGAAAGACGCTTCACAAGGCGCGGAACGACCTTCTTCGGCAGACCCTTTTCGCTCAGAGCCATCAGGTCCATCTCGGTGTTGACCCTGCCTTTAATTCCCAGCATTTCCGCTACAGCAGAAATAGCCATGTATTCATCCTTTCTTCGACTTTTGTCCAGATTATAGAGACATATGTCTATCATGTCAACAGGAATATCGACAACCGCATATATCCCGCCTTCAAGGCGGGGCGTCAGGGAAAGGCAGGGAGGAAGATCGGGCAACAAAAAACCCCTCCGAAGACGGCTAGTCCGACAATTAGTAATTATTTTCATATAGCGTCATATATTGCGCTATATGTTCATTATTTTATTATATGCGTCATTTATGACGCATTATGCTTGACATATTCTTAATACTAACCTATTTTTTACATCGCAACAGGACTCTTCAGTTCCTGTCGGAGGAGTGCACCATGAACTTCGATGCCATGAGCGACAAGGCCATTCTGGCCGAATTAGGGGAACGGTTGAGCCGCCTGAGGCTGAACCGGAACATGACGCAGGAAGAACTGGCCATGGCGTCCGGGGTGGCGCGAAGGCTGGTCCAGCGCCTGGAAGGAGGGTACGGATGCACCCTGGAGAACCTCATTCGCATTCTGCGTGCGCTGGGCCTTCTGGGGCAGCTGGATGCATTTCTGCCGGAGTCCGAAATAAGCCCCCTGCAATTGGCAAAAACCAAGGGCCGCGGGCGCCTGCGCGCGACCGGACGGCGAGGCGGCCATCCGCCGAAGGAGTAATGAGCCGTGGCAGCACGCATCCGAAAAGTGCAGGTTGCGACCGTCATGCTGTGGGGCCAAGACGTGGGGGCTCTGGCTTGGGATCGCAACCTGGGATTCTTCGAGTATGACCCCGACTTCATCCGTCGGGGCTTGAACGTCTCGCCACTGGTTCTCCCATTGCGGACAGGCGTCTTCTCTTTCCCTGCCCTGAGACGCGAAACCTTTCGTGGCCTGCCGGGCCTGCTGGCAGACTCCCTGCCCGATCGTTTCGGCAATCGCATCATCGATCTGTGGCTGGCACGCCACGGGCGCACACCGGAAGATTTCACCCCGCTTGAGCGCCTATGCTACGTGGGCGCCCGCGGCATGGGCGCCCTGGAGTTCAAACCGGCCATTGGCCCCCGGGCAAGCAAGGCCGTCCCGATCGAAGTGTCGGAACTGACGCAGCTGGCATCCGACATTCTCCGCCAGCGCGCCGAATGGACCGTGAATCTGAAGGGGGCCCGTTCGACGGCACTGAACACGATTTTCCGGGTCAGCACATCGGCCGGCGGCAACAGGGCAAAGGCGGTGATCGCGTGGAACCCCTCCACACACGAGGTCCGTTCCGGTCAGGTTCCGGTGCCAGAGGGCTTCGAGCCCTGGATTCTCAAGTTCGATGGCGTTGACGACAAATCGTTGGGGGACCCCCAGGGCTTCGGGCGAATCGAATACGCCTACCATCGAATGGCCGTTGCGGCAGGCATCGAGATGTCGGACTGCCGGCTCCTGGAGGAAGACGGCCGTGCACACTTCATGACCTGCCGATTTGATCGCACGGCCCGCGGAGAGAAAATCCACATGCAGTCGCTGTGCGCCATCGCACATTACGATTTCAACGCCGCGGGGGAATACGGCTATGAACAGGCGCTGTCCGTCATCCAGCAGCTGAACCTCGGGTATCCGGCCATGCAGGAAATGTATCGGCGGATGGCCTTCAATGTCATCGCCCGCAACCAGGATGACCACACGCGCAACATTGCCT
>DCVI01000168.1:0-15417 GCA_002327315.1 Syntrophaceae bacterium UBA2192
ACGGTCAAGACCAACAAGTCCATGAAGCTCTTCGACATCGCCTGCCAGATGGGCATCTCGACGGACACCCTGGTCATGCTGAATCCCGAGCTTCGGCACCAGATCACGCCCGATCGCCCCTACGACCTCAAGATCCCCCAGGGGCTGGGGCAGCAGTACGCGCTCGTCGCGGACCAGATCAAGGAGTCGAGGCCGCCGGCACCGCCGGAGCGCGAGCGCAAGACCAAGGTTGTCAAATACAAAGTGAAGAGAGGCGACACGGTCGCTTCGATTTCAAAGAAATATGGCACGTCATCGAAGTTCCTGCTTGCCGCCAACGGCCTGAAAAGCGAAAGCCAGGTGACGGAAGGAAAGATCCTCAAGATCCCCGTAAAGCAGCGGGAGAAGACAACCCAGGTGGCATCGGGCAAAAAGGGAAAATCCAAGAAATCGGCCGCCGCGGAGCCTGCCCTGATCAAGTACACGGTCAAGAAGGGGGAAACCCTGACCCAGATCGCCAAGCGCTACAACACGAGCACCGCGGAGATCAGGAAGATGAACAGTCTCTCGGGGACTCAGCTCAGGAGCGGCCAGGTTCTCAAAATCAAGAACCCGAACGCGGAAACGGGGGGCTGATCCGAAGCGGCTAGAGCGTAAAGTCCAGCCGGTAGCCCCGGATCTCGAAGAAGACGGCTTGCTGGACAGCGGACATGATGCGGGCCCGGGCGATCCCTTTGGGCCCCTCGTGGTCATAGCCTGCAAGGTGCAGGATGCCGTGAAGGATGAGATAGAGGACGGCATCCTCGACAGGAATCCCCGCTTCTCGCGCCTCTCGAAACGCCGTCTCCACGGAGACGACCACATCCCCCAGCACACCCGGGTTGACATCGCCGAAATCCCCCTCCGCAAGTGAGAAGGCAATCACGTTCGTCGGCCGATCCCTCCGGAGATAGTCCCGGTTGATCGTCCGGATCCCCTCGTCGTCGACGATCGTGAGGCTCAGCTCCTGCTGCCCGGTTCCCAGCAGCTCGAGGATCTTTCGGACATCCCGGCGCAGCCTCGCGCGATCCAGCTTCACCAGCTTCTGGCTGCTGGCGATCAGGACCTTCCCCGCCTTTCGCATTTTCTGTGTTTTGATTATTTTCTTCATCACTAGACACTAGTCACAGATCACTAGCCACATCTTCATTCTTCCCTGCCGTTTGTCTTCTTGCGGCTCAGGTGATTGTAGGCCTTGATAATTTCCGAAACGAGAGGGTGCCGCACCACGTCAATCTCGGAGAAGTAGACGAACTGGATCCCCTCCGTTCTGCCCAGGATCTGCTCTACCTCCACGAGCCCGGAGGTCTTGCCGGAGGGAAGGTCGATCTGGGTCACATCACCCGTGACGACGGCCTTGGCGCCCCAGCCGAGCCGCGTGACGAACATCTTCATCTGCTCCGACGTCGTGTTCTGGGCTTCGTCGAGGATGATGAAGGCATCGTTCAGGGTCCGCCCGCGCATGAAGGCCAGTGGCGCTACCTCGATGATCCCTTTTTCCATCAGGGCCTGGACCTTGTCGAAGTCCATCATATCATAGAGCGCATCGTAGACGGGCCGCAGGTAGGGATTCACCTTCTCCACGAGATCCCCGGGCAGAAACCCCAGCCGCTCGCCGGCCTCGACGGCGGGTCTTGTGAGAACGATCCGGTTGACCCGGCGGTCCATGAGATACGATACGGCCATGGCCATGGCCAGGTAGGTTTTCCCCGTTCCCGCCGGGCCGATCCCGAAGACCATGTCGTATTTCCGGATGGCGTCGATGTATTGCTTCTGGGCAATGCTCTTGGGTGTGATGACCCTTTTCTTCGAAGAGATGTAGACCTTGTCGAGGAAAATCTCTTCGAGCCGCACGGAACGGTTCTCCGAGAGAATGCGATGGGCAAAACCGATATCCGTGGAGTAAACGGGAAATCCTTTCTGGATCAGGCGGCAGATCTGCCCGAGAAGATTTTCCACGAGATCGACGGAGTGAGCTTCGCCGGTAAGCGTGATCTTGTCCCCGCGTGCCGTGATCCGGATCCCTGCCAGCTTTTCGATGAGCCGGAGATTCTTGTCCCCGTCTCCGAGAAGTGTCTTGAACGCGTTTGGGTCGGGGAAAGTGAGTGGTTTGGTCGTCTCGTGCTTCAAACCATTGTCCTCATTTCTGAAGGAACAGGTGCGCGTAAACCTTGGCGTTGCCCACCATGTTGGATATCAGACAGTACTCGTTGGGCTGGTGGGCCATGTGGCAGTATCGCGACCAGACTGCCGCCGGGTAGTCGTACCTGCGGAAAACCGCAGCGACGGTTCCCCCTCCGACCCCTTTCGGCCGGGCTTGCACGCCGTAGACATCCCGGACGGCCTCCTCGAGGGCCAGCACGACGGGCGCGTCATGTGCCGTCGGCGGCGGGGCATCGGACTTTTGTACCGGCGTGAGGTCGATTTTCACATCGAACGTCCTTTCGATGTCGTCGGCCATGCCCCGGATCGTTGTAAGGATTCCTTCGACAGGGTAAACCGGCAGAATACGGCAGTCCAGATAGAAAACGTCCTCCCCGGGTATCGTGTTCACGTTGGGGACGTTGGCCTCCTTTTTCGTCGGCTCGAAGGTACTCTCGGGGGGCTCGTAGAGCGGGTCCCGGGCATGAAAGATCCCGGCCAGTTCGTCCAGCCGGACCACGAGATGCGAAGCGGCTCGAAAAGCGTTCTTGCCGAGCGCGGGGCGGCTGGCGTGGCACTGCTTGCCCGACGTGCGGACCTGCAGCCACAGGACGCTTTTTTCGGCCACCTCGATCATGGAGCCTTCCTCGTTGCCCGCGTCGGGCACGACGATGAGATCCGTCTTCCGGAACCAGTTGCGTCGGTTCTCGATGACATAATCGAGACCGTATCCGCTTCCAGTCTCCTCGTCGGCGGCCAAAAGGATGGCGATGGACGACTCCGGCACGATCCCCTCGTCCACAAAGGCCTTGGCGGCGAACAGGGAGGCGACAAGGTCCTGCTGGTTGTCCTCGGTGCCCCGGCCATAGACCTTACCGTCCCGCACGTAGCCCTCGTAGGGGTCCCGGTCCCAGAGCTTGATCTCCCCGGGAGGCACAACGTCCGTGTGGGTCATGACCCACACCGTGCAATCTGACTTCCTGCCCGGGATCCATGCGACGACGTTCGGTCTCAGGCCCGTGGATACCCTTCCGTCAGGCGCGTCGCATCTCTCCACCCTGGGAAACCCCAAGTCGCGCAGGATGCCGGCAAGAAACACCGCCTTCTCCATTTCTCCGTCACCGCCGTTTTCCGGCGCCAGTGCCGGAATGGCCGTGAGGGCGAACTGCAGACGGATCATGTCGGGCTCATACCCTTCGATCCGCTTCGAAATCCGCTGAAACGTTGCGCTGTCGATCATGACGTGCCTTTACTTCACCCTCTTCACTTCGCCAAACGATTTCAGGGGCTCATCGAATTTGCTCTGGTCCCCGAGGACAAAGATCGTTTTTTTGTCCGGATCGAGATATCTCTCCGCCGCCTTCAGGACGTCCTCCCGGCTCACCGCATCGATCCTGGCGGGGTATTCAGAAAGAAATTTCGTCGGGAGCCCCTGGAACTCGAGCATCATGTACTGGAAGGCAATCATATGGGACGAGGTAAAGGAGAAGATGTAGCTGTTCACGATGGATCGCTTCGCGAGGTGCAAATCCTGAGCCGGAATCCTCGATTCCCGGGCATCCTTCAGGATCCCTTCCATCAGAGAAAGGACCTGGCCCGTGGACTCCGATTTCGTCATCGCATAGGCCCCGAAGGAGCCGTAGCCCTGGCGTCCTTCGTAGAAGCTCCCCGCGCTGTATGCCAATCCTCGGTTGCTCCGCACCTCCTGGAAGATCCGGGAACGGAATCCGCCGCTGCCCAGGATGTAATCCAGGACCGTAAAGGGATAGAAATCGGGCGACTCCTTTCCCGGGCCGATCGCTCCGATGATCACCGTCGACTGGGGTACTTTCTTCTCATAGTAGTACAGGGGGGCGTTTCCCTGCGGCTTCGGGAGCGGCGCCGTCGCGAAGTCACCCTCGTCGTCCCAATCCCCGAAATGACGGCTGATCAGATCGATGGCTTCCTGCTTCGAGATATCCCCCGTGACGGCAATCCGCAGGTTTCGGGGAAAGAAGTGGGCCTTGTGGAAAGCCACCAGATCGTCCCGTTCGATCTTCTCGATGGATGCGATCTCGGGGAGCCGCCCCCGGGGGTTGTCCGCGTAAATGGCTTTCTTGAATTCCCGGAATGCCAGCCTCTGGGGCTTGTCGAAGACCCTGCGAAGCTCCTCGATCTTGAGATTCTTCTCCTGGTCGAGCTTGGCCTCGTCAAAGGAGGGGTTGCGGAGAATATCGGCAAAGATCTTGAAGGCCCTGTTCAGATCTTTTTTCAAAACGGTAAGGCTTCCCGTGCCGTATTCCATGCCCAGGCCGATGGAGATCGGGGCGGCAAGATACTCCAGTTCTTCGTCGACCTTGTCTCCGGAGAGCTTTGCCGCTCCGCCGGTCCGCATCCCGTCGCCCGTCATCTCGGCAAGTCCCTCCTTTCCGGGGGGCTCGAAGACGGAGCCGGCGCCGACGATGAGGGAAATGTTGACCAGCGGCAGCTCCCGGTCCTCCAGGTAGTAAACGGTGAGACCGTTCTCGAGAACGACCCTCTCCGGCCTGGGCGGAGAAAATTTGATTTCCTCGTAGCTGAGCCGGTCCGGGTCCGCCCAGGGCAGGGGTTTTGGCTTTTCAACCGGTTCGGCCAGGCCGATGCCGGTTGAAATCAGCAGGATGACAAGGCTGAGGGCGAGGTTTCTCTTCACGGTTTCTCCTTCTTGATGAGGATAGCGACAGTCCGGTTTTCTTCAGTGAAGTATTTCCCGGCGACCGCCATGATGTCCTTCGGGGTGACCTTTTCGATCATTTCGACGTATCGCGTCATGTATCGATAATCGCCCGTGATGATCTCGTAGTAGGACAGCCGACTCGCCAGGCCGGAATTGGAGCTGAGATCGCGGATGAACTCCGCCCGAAGCTGGTTGATGATCTTCTCGAGCTCCTGCTTCTTCACCGGTTCCTTCTTGAGCTTGTCGATATCTTCGTATACGGCCTTTTCCAGCTCGTCCGCCGTGTGGGGGTGTCGCGGTGTCCCCGTGACCATGAAGAGATTCGGGTAGCGGCTGGCCGGCATCCCGTTGGCGGCACTCACATCTTCGGCGATCTGCTTGCCCTGAACAAGGGATCGGTGGAAGCGGGAGGTTCGGCCCTTTGAAAGGAGGGCTTCGATGACATCGAAGACATAGTCCTCGAAGGAGGGCAGGGTCGGCTTGTGCCAACCGATGATGAGATACGGGTTTGACGCGGCGACGAGTTCCGTCCGTTTCTCCCCGCCCTGCGTCGGCTCCTCGGTCACATGTTGACCCTCGAGCTTGTGAGAGGGGATGGCGCCGAAATATTTTTTGACAATCTCCATCGTTTTGACCGTGTTGATGTCTCCCACGATGGCGATGACCGTGTTGTTCGGTGAATGGTACCGCTTGAAGAATGCCTCCAGATAGTCCGGCGTCAAATAGGATATGTCCGACGCCCACCCGATGACGGGCCGCCGGTACGGGCTTGCGGTGAATGCCGTGGCCAGGAACAGCTCCATCAGCTTGCGGGAGGGGACCGACTCGTAGGTCTGGCGGCGCTCTTCCATCACGACATCGCGCTCCGTGTAGAACTCCCTCAGGACGGGGTTCGTCATCCGGTCGGCCTCGATGCGGGCCCAGAGTTCGATCCGGTTGGCCGGCAGGCTCACCTTGTAGGTCGTAACATCCTGACCTGTCGAGGCATTGAGGTCCACGGCCCCGTTTTCCGAGTAGAGCCGATCGATCTCGTTCTCGACGATCCACTCCTTGGCCTCGCTCTGGAGCTCCTTGAGCTCCCTGGCCAGTCTCGTGACCGCGGCCTCGTCGGCGCGGGTCCCTTTCAGCCGTTCACGGTCGAGTGCCGCCCCCGCCTCGCGGATTTTTTTCAGGACCCTCTCTTCTTCCTTGAAATTCTTTGTCCCGATGGTCGACGTGCCCTTGAAGAGCATGTGTTCGAGAAAGTGGGCGGCGCCCGTCTTGCCCTCTCCATCGTCGACAGCACCCACGAGGTAGCGGATGTATAAGGATACGGTGGGACTGGTGTGCCTTTCCACCAACAGGACACGCATGCCGTTTTCCAGGGTGACCCTCTGAACGCGATCCTCCAGATTGTAGGCATGAAGCGCGCCGGGAGATGCGGTGGCAAGAATCGACCCCAGCAGAAGGAAGGTGACGAAACGTCGGGAAACGGCCTTTGGACGTTGACTCGATCGGCTCATGACGGTCTGATGTTCTCCTTGCAGTTTCTCCAGAGGCGAAAGGCCGCATAAAGAATGCCTGCGCCGCTGATGAGGATGATGAAATTGGACGAGAAAAAGAGCATGATGAACTCCAGAGGATTCTTCAGGCTGTAGGCGGAAAGCAGGAGGGTGATCCCCCAGAACAGAAAAAACGAAGAAAGGACGCCGATCAGGATGTTACGGATGCACTGGATCATCATAAACGTTTGCGCCGGGTTTCCCGGCTGAACCGGAACTCCCCGCCGGGGCTGGTTTAATTTTTCAGCCATTATGACGAAGCGGGAGATAAAATTCAATCTTTTTCAATGGAATCCCTTTTCCTGCAGCGCAAGCCTCGTGCGGCTTTTCAAAGCCTGAAAGTCCGCCGTCGAGATGTCGGATCTCAAACAGGGAAGCAGGGAGTTGTTGTGAAACAGGGGCTCTTTTCCGATGTCGTACCGTGCGTGGCGGAGGGCCTCGTCCCACAGGGGCGTGCCGGGGATCGGTGAATATTCGGCGAGAATCGGCTTTGCCCCGAGTCTTCGCACGAGGTCGATACCCGCTTCGATCTCCGGGGATTCCTGCCCCGGCAGGCCGCAGAGCAGATAGACCCCGATGTCGGCCTGCCCATAGCCCGCTTCCTGCAGGTACGCAACGGACTGGCGCAGTTCTTCTGTCGTTACCTTGCCCCCGGTAGCGGCCTGTCTTGCCGCTGAAGCGGTCTCGAAGCCGAAACGGATCGTCCGGAACCCGGCCCCGAAGAGAAGCTTCGCCAGGCGGGGGGTCATCTCCCGGAGGTGCAGGCCGTTGGGGCAGTGGAAGTTTGCCTCCAGGCCCCGTCGAACGATCTCCTCGAGCATCGGGGCTGCCCTGTCCGTCGAGTTCACCAGCAGGGCGTCATCGTAAAAGGCAAAATTCCTGACGCCGCGGGTCCGGCCCCAGTGTTCGATTTCGTCGACGACCCGCATGGGGTCCCGCATTCGGAACCCCCGGTTGAGGAGCTTCGAGGCGCAGTAGCTGCACCGATAGGGACAGCCCCTCGAGGTCAGGATGGGGACTGCATCCAACCGGCCCATGAGATCCAGTGCGGGGTAGGGGTAGCTGTCGAGATCGCTTCCGTCAAAGTCGAAATCGACGCGTGCGCCGAACAGATCTCCCAGGGCGGCGGGCAGCGCAAACTCCCCGTCGCCGGCAATCACGACATCGGCCCCCGAGAAGGTCCGGGCGTGTTCCGGGCAAAGGGTCGCATAATTCCCGCCCAGAAAAACCGGTACGCCGGGCCACGCCGTCCGGACTTCCCCGATGGCCTCGACGACACCGGGGTACCAGTAGGTCATCATGGAGCCGACCAGCACGAGGTCGGGCCTGTCGGTGGTTGCAAGAATCTCCCGGAGCACGTTCGGGGACAGGCCGTACCGACGGTAGCGCTTGCGGATCGGCCGGAGTGCCTCCGGCTTCGGAATCTCCTCGCTGGGGAACTTCCCACAACCACAATCTTGACGCTTGCGGCTCCCGGATGGAACCCCTGGAACCCGGACCGCCAGGCCGGGATCCAGGCAATCGATCACCTGAACCTTGAACCCGGCCCGGCGCAGGAATGCAGCCAGGGTGAGAAGACCCAGCGGCTTCACCCAGAAATCGTAAGCGGAAAAGTCGTGAATCCATGGGTTGAGGAGGTAAATCTTTTTATTCTGCATCGGTGCTCCATCCTCGTACGTCCCTGATGACAGGATCCGGGAGTATATCAGGGGAACCTGAAACCGGCAAGAAACGACACTTTTTCCAGAAAAGGCTTGAAGGGAAAAAGGAACCTTGCTAACATGCCGCAACGACCGACAGGGGGTCCCGAGCGGCTGAAACCTTCCGCCGCGCGGTCTTATGAAAGCCGTCATCCAGAGAGTCGACCATGCATCGGTAAGTATCGACGGGATCGAGATTTCCCGCATTGGCGCGGGGCTTCTCGTCCTGCTCGGGGTCGAGAAGGGTGACGGCGAGAAGGACGCCGATTTTCTCCTCGACAAGATGATCCAACTTCGCATTTTCGAGGATGGCGAGGGAAAGATGAACCTTTCCCTTCTCGATGTATCCGGCGAACTCCTCGTGGTGTCCCAGTTTACCCTGCTGGCGGACTGCCGTAAGGGACGGAGACCCTCCTTCACGGATGCGGCCGAACCGGCGACGGCCACAAGGCTCTATGAATACATGTTGTCGAAGGCGAGGGAAAAGGTGACCAAGGTCGGGCAGGGACAGTTCCAGGCCATGATGAACGTGGGGCTCGTCAACCATGGGCCGGTCACTATCCTTTTGGACAGCAGGAGATAAGAGAAACGGTGACCATGAAGATCAAAGCGGATGAGCTTCCTCCCAGCTATATCCGTATCGACAAGGAGGGGGTCTGGTACTACAAGGGCAACGAGATGTTTCGCAAGGACATCGTGAAGCTCTTTTACCAGAATCTGAAGCGGGACGAATCGGGGAATTATTACATCGAGCTCGAGAACGACCTGGCGTCCCTCGAAGTGGAGGACACGGCCTACGTCGTGACAGCCGTCTACAAACTCGGCTCCCCGGCCGAGGGCAACGAGCGGATCTCCGTCCTCCTGAATGACGAAACCCTGGAGGAACTGGATTGCAAATCCCTCCGGATCGGAGACGATAACATTCTTTATTGCACCGTCAAAGCCGATGGCCATGTCGCCCGGTTTCTGCGGACGAGCTACTACCAGATCGCAGAGTTTTTCGACTACGACGATGCCGGGGATTCCTACTTCCTGCCCTTGAACGGCGCGCGGTATACCATCCAGGATCACGGCCGCCACTGACCCCGGGGGGCAGGAACGTGGCGCAAATCCCTTGCCTGAATAGAAACGGTATCTGCTGGAGGAACCCATGATGGACCCAGAAATAAAAATGGCCTTGACCTTCGACGATCTGCTGCTCGTCCCGGCCGAGTCCACGATCCTTCCCAAGGACGTGGACACGAAGACGAGCCTGACGAACAACATCGTCATGAACATCCCCATCGTCAGCGCAGCCATGGACACCGTGACGGAGTCCCAGACTGCCATCTGCATGGCCCGTGAAGGCGGAATCGGATTCATCCATCGCAACATGAGCATCGAGCGGCAGACCCTCGAGGTGGACAAGGTCAAGAAATCGGAAAGCGGCATGATCGTGGACCCCATCACGATCGAGCCGGAGCAGAAGGTAAAGGACGCCCTCGAGCTCATGAGCCGTTACAAGATCTCGGGGGTGCCCGTCGTGAAGGGCCGCAGGCTTGTTGGGATCCTGACGAACCGTGACCTCCGGTTCGAGACCAACCTCGAACAGCGCGTTTCCAATGTGATGACGAAAGACAAGCTCGTGACGGTGTCCCAGAACATCAGCCTCGAGGACTCGAAGAAACTCCTTCACAAGCACCGCATCGAAAAACTTCTCGTCGTCGACGAGGATTTCAGCCTCAAAGGCCTCATCACGATCAAGGACATCGAGAAGATCCAGAAGTACCCCAACGCCTGCAAGGACCAGCTCGGGCGCCTCAGGGTCGGCGGCGCCGTGGGGATCACGGACCGGGAAGCAAGGGTCCAGGCACTCCTGAACGCGGGCTGTGACGTTATCTGCATCGACACATCCCACGGACACTCCAAGGGAGTTCTGGATGCCGTCCGTGACACGAAACGGAATTTCCCCGCCTGCGAGATCGTCGCCGGGAATGTGGCAACCTTCGAGGGGGCCGAGGCCCTGATCAAGGCCGGCGTAGACGCCGTCAAGATCGGTGTCGGGCCGGGCTCCATCTGCACGACGCGGATTGTGGCCGGTATCGGGGTGCCCCAGATGACGGCCATCATGGAATGCGCCCGCGCATCGGCAAAATACGGGATCCCCATCATCGCCGACGGGGGGATCAAGTATTCAGGCGACATCACCAAGGCCCTGGGGGCCGGGGCTCATTGCGTCATGATCGGCGGCCTCTTTGCGGGCACAGAGGAGAGTCCCGGCGAAACCGTTCTCTTCCAGGGAAGAAGCTACAAGGTTTACCGGGGCATGGGGTCCCTCGAGGCCATGAAACAAGGAAGCAGGGACCGATACATGCAGGACGACATTGAAAGCTCCCTGAAACTCGTTCCGGAAGGCATCGAGGGCAGGGTGCCCTTCCGCGGCTCCCTTTCGAACAGCATATACCAGATCATGGGGGGTGTGAAAGCGGGCATGGGATATGTGGGCTGCGTGAGCATCGAGGAGCTTCGGAAGAAGGCCCGTTTTGTCCGGATCACGCCTTCCGGACTCCGTGAAAGCCACGTTCACGATGTGATCATCACGAAGGAAGCTCCGAATTACCGGATGGACTGAGAGCTGATCCGTCAGCGTCTCCAGGCAGGATCAAGAGGCGGGGTACCCCGGATCGGAACCTCGCTTTTTTGTTGCTCCAGGATTGATTTTTCTTGCGCGGCTGGTGTATGATCGAGAGGACAGCTCGGTATCCACTTTATTAATATATCCTTTTAATTCAACAGGTTAAAAGTTCATGAAGCACGTCGATTTCGTTCATCTCCACCTCCACACCCAGTACAGTCTCCTCGACGGCACCATCCGCCTTGCCGACCTGTTCAAGAAAGCCCGGGACTATAAAATGCCCGCAGTGGCCCTCACGGACCACGGCAACATGTACGGAGCCGTTGACTTCTACCAGCAGGCTTACAAGGCCGGGATCAAGCCCATCATCGGCTGCGAACTTTACGTGGCGCCGAAGAGCCGCTTCGACAAAACCTCCGAGGGACCGGGGGAGACGGCACGGCACCTGATCGTCCTGGCCAAAAACCTGCAGGGTTACCGAAATCTCATCAAGCTCACCTCTTGTGGATTTCTCGAGGGATTCTACTACCGCCCGCGCGTCGACAAGGAGCTCCTGACTAAGCACAGCGAGGGGCTCATCGCCGCGAGTGCGTGCCTGCACGGAGAGGTTGCCGACTGTATCCTCAAAGGGGACATCGAGAGGGCCAAGGCTGCGGCCAGGCAGTATCGTGAGATCTTCGGCGAGGGAAATTACTACCTCGAGATGATGGAGAACGGGATTCCCGAGCAATCCCTCGTCAACAACAAACTGATGGAAATCTCGAAGGAATTGTCCATCCCCCTCGTTGCGACCAACGACTGCCACTACCTCGAACGGACCGACTCCGAGGCCCATGAGGTGCTCCTGTGCATCCAGACGGGCAAGACGATGGACGACGCCGGGCGCATGCGGTTCTCCACGGATGCCTTCTATCTCAAGTCTCCCGATGAAATGAAGGAGCTTTTCTCCTATTGCCCGGAAGCCATCGAGAACACCGTGGCCATCGCCGAGAAGTGCAATCTCAAGCTCGACTTCAACCAGGTCTTCCTGCCGCACTTCGAAATCGGCCAGGGACGATCGCTCGATGAGCACCTGCGGGAAATGGCCAAGGATGGCCTCGAGAAGCTCCTGCCAAAGATCCTCCAGGGCCATGACCCCTCGCTGAGGCAGAAGTACGAAAAACGCCTCGAGCGGGAGCTGGACATCATCAAATCCATGGGGTTTGCAGGCTACTTCCTCATTGTCTCCGACTTCATCAACTACGCAAAGAGCCGCAATATCCCCGTCGGCCCCGGCCGCGGATCCGCGGCCGGAAGTCTCGCGGCTTACGCGATCGGGATCACCGAGATCGACCCGATCCGCTACGGCCTTTTCTTCGAGCGATTCCTGAACCCGGACCGCAAGAGCATGCCCGACATCGACACCGATTTCTGCATGGAGGGCCGCGACGAGGTCATCCGGTATGTCTCCGAGAAATACGGCACCGACCGTGTGGCCCAGATCATCACCTTCGGAAAGATGCAGGCCAAAGCGGTCATCCGCGACGTGGGGCGCGCACTGAACATGCCTTACGGCGAAGTGGACCGGATCGCCAAACTCGTCCCCAACGTCCTGAACATCACCCTGGACGATGCCATCAAGCAGGAACCCCGGATGCGGGAGGAGCAGAAGAACAGCGAGAAGGTCCGCAGGCTCCTCGTTCTGTCACGATCCCTGGAGGGCCTCAACCGCCATTCCTCGACCCACGCCGCAGGGGTGGTCATCTCCGATAAGCCTCTCGTCGAGAGGGTTCCCCTGTGCAAGAGCCCCAATGACGATATTGTGACCCAGTTTTCCATGAACGACCTCTCGGCTGCGGGGCTCACAAAATTCGACTTCCTCGGCCTCAAGACGCTCACGGTCATCCGCGATGCCCTGAAGTTCATCGAGGAGGGGAAGGGCACCCGGATCGACATCTCCGACATCCCCCTGGACGACCGGAAGACCTTCCAGCTCCTCTCCAAGGGAGAGACCGACGGGGTGTTCCAGCTGGAAAGCCGGGGCATGAAAGAGATCCTTGTTGGAATGAAACCCGACTGCTTCGAGGACATCATCGCACTGATTGCCCTCTACCGCCCGGGACCCCTGAAAAGCGGCATGGTCCAGGAATTCATCTCCCGCAAACAGGGCAAGACAAAGAGCACCTACGAGGTGCCCTCGCTCGAGCCCATCCTGAAGGAGACCTATGGGGTCATCCTCTACCAGGAGCAGGTCATGCAGATCGCCAGCGCCCTGGCGAGCTACACCATGGGCGAGGCAGACACGTTCCGCAAGGCCATGAGCAAGAAGAACTCTTCCGAGATGGAGAAAGAAAAGCCCAAGTTCCTCGCGGGGGCCCTCAAGAACAAGATCCCCGAGGCGAAGGCCCGAAAGATCTTCGACCAGATGGAGACCTTTGCCGGCTACGGGTTCAACAAGTCCCACAGCGCAGCCTATGCGATGATTTCCTACCAGACGGCCTACCTGAAGACTCATTACCCGGTGGAGTTCATGGCTGCGCTGCTGACCAGCGAGAAAGGCAACCGCGACAAGGTCATCAAACACATCAGCGTCTGCAAGGAGATGGGCATCAACGTGCTGCCTCCCGACATCAATCAGTCCGTCCTCGACTTCAGCGTTGACGGGGGCAATATCCGCTTCGGTCTGGCCGCCGTCAAGAATGTCGGGGAGAGCGCCATAGAATCCATCATTGAATCGAGGGATAACGAAGGATCATTCAAGTCTTTTCTAGATTTCTGCTCCCGTGTGGACCTGCGCAAAATCAATAAGCGTGTCGTGGAGAGTCTCATCAAGTGCGGCGCCTTCGATTCCCTGGGCTACGGAAGGCGCCAGCTCATGGAGAACTTCGAACGGGTCATGGACATCGGACAGAGGGCCCAGGACCAGAAGCTCAGCGACCAGGTCAGCCTCTTCGACGGGCCCGAAAGTGCATCGGCGGGACCGGAGCATACGGAAAAAGACCTTCTTCCCAAAACCGACGAGTGGGAGCACGGACAAGTCCTGATATACGAAAAGGAAACCATCGGGTTCTACATTACGGGGCACCCGCTGCTGAGGTACGCCGACAAGCTGAAGCTCATCACCGATGCCGACTCGGAGCGCATCTCGGAGATGCGGGACAAGGACACGGTGACCGTGGCAGGGATTGTCAGTCACAAACGCGAGATTGCGACCAAGAGAAAGGATACGATGGCCTATGTGACCATCGAAGACCTTAAAGGATCCTACACAGGTATCGTATTTTCCGATACATACAGAGATTACAGGGACTTGATCGATTCTGACGAGCCGCTTCTCTTCAAGGGAACCCTCGATGTCACCGAGGAAAGCGCTCGCCTCGTCGTCTCGGAAATCCACCGTCTCACGGAGTACAACGGGGTAAGCTTCAGTTCCATCCATATCGTCTTCGATGCAAACCGGATGGATGACAGCCACCTGGCCCTCTTACGGGAAATATGCCGGAAGTACCCCGGCAAGCACGACTGTTACCTGCATCTCATCCTCCAGAATCAGAGTGAGACGGTCGTGTATCTGGGCAACGAGTCCAAGATCAACATCTCGCAGCCCCTGAAGGAAGAGGTCGAGCGCCTGCTCGGCCCGGGATCGACAACGTTGCACTGAAATCGAATGGCACCCCATTAACCCTATTGGAGTGACCTTGACAGGCCGCATAGACAGGACCTACCGAAGATTAACATCCCAACGTAATTATTCGCATTTTACCGTTAAAATCAGCGAAACGGATCTCTATATCCTCGCCGATTCGGACCTGTCCGAACCGGCATTCCAGTCGGCCCTGAGATGTCGGGTTCAGATTGAAGAGTACATTCGGATTCATCCTGAATTCAGAACCTCCCTCGTTCCCATTGCAGGGGACAAACTCGCTCCCGACATCGTCAGGGATATGCTCGAGGCTTCCAGCAGGGCCTTCGTCGGCCCCATGGCATCGGTTGCCGGGGCCATCGCGGAACATGTCGGCGAGGACCTTCTCAAGTCAAGCGCCAATGTAATGGTTGAAAACGGAGGAGATATCTATCTGAATGTAAACGATCATGTTCTGATTGGAATCTTCGCTGGAGACTCGCCGCTGACAGGAAGGATCGCCTTGAGCATCGAAGCGAAGGAGACTCCGGTCGGAATCTGCACGTCATCGGGGACGGTAGGGCACTCTTTGAGTTTTGGAATTGCCGATGCGGTCTGCATCAAATCGAAATCGACTGCGCTTGCCGACGCGGCCGCAACAGCGGTGGGGAACCTCATCAGGAAGAAATCCGACATAAAGAAGGGACTTGAGAGGGCCATGTCGATACCGGGAGTCCTGGGGGTCCTGATCATAACGGGCGATACGTTGGCCGTTCAGGGCAACATGGAGCTCAGAAGGGTATGACATCGAAAACGCATAAGCTAAGTTTACATAACATATCTTATCAGACATTAGCCACAATGTCTCTCTGCGCCCCAATTGTCCTCTCGGCATAATCTTGGACTCTTTGAAAAGTCCCATTCGCAGGTCAAACATCATGACCATCCTTCAATCGCAGCCCCTCATTTCTCGATGTTCGAATTCCTCAAGCATCTGAGTGCCAGGCACCTCGTTGCGAGAATATTGATCGCATCCCTGCTCATCATAACAGCATCAAAGAAATATCGTTTCACTTGGTCGACATCCTAAACAATATATTTTAACG
>DCVI01000168.1:15426-19984 GCA_002327315.1 Syntrophaceae bacterium UBA2192
ATATATTTATCTATTACAAGATCGATATATTTTTTATGGATGATCCTGAAACAGGACAGACGGAGCCGGAAATCGTAGATGGGGAATTAAAGCCCCTCTTCGGATAGTTTTTTGATCAGAGCGGATTGGCTGGCCGTGAGTTTTTTTGGCACGTCGACAAATATGCGCACGAACTGATCTCCGCGCCCCTCGCCCTTGAGGTGGGGAGCTCCGAATCCTTTCATGCGTACTTTCGTGTTGCTCTGGGTCCCGGCGGGAATTTTCAGCCGTTTCGGTCCGCCGCTCAGGGTCGGCACCTCGATTGTCGAGCCGAGGCAGGCCTGGGAGAAACTGACGGTCTTTTCGACATACAGATCATCGCCGTCCCTCGAAAAAATGGGGTGGGGCAGCACCTGGATGTTGAGATAGAGATCCCCTGCCGACCCACTGTAGTGCCCATGAAGTCCTTTTCCGGCCAGACGGAGTTTCTTCCCGGACGAGATTCCGGCAGGGATCTTCACACTGACTTCCTCGGTCACGTCACCCTTTTTCAGCGACAGCTTCTTCTCAGCCCCCAGGACGGATTCTTCCAGCGTTATCGAGAGGTTATACTCGATGTCCTGATCGCTTGCGGACGGAGCCTCACGCTGGCCGTAGGCCTGCTGGCCGAAGAGATCCCCGTAAGGGTCGGTTTTGCGCTGCGTCGTGTAGGTGCGTCTTCTGCCTCCGCCCCCTCTTCCTCCATGCCAGGTGAATTCCCCGCCGAGGTTCCCGAATCCGAACCCCCTGAGGATGTCATTGATATCGAAGTCGCGGAAAATGTCTTCCTGGGTGAACTTCTGACGGAAGGCGTCTGTGCCGAACTCATCGTATTGCTTACGCTTCTCAGGATCACTCAGAACGGCGTAGGCCTCGCTGATCTCCTTGAATTTTTCCTCGGCACGCTTTTTGTCGGAGGGGTTGCGGTCTGGGTGATGCTTGAGAGCAAGCTTTCGGTAGGCTTTCTTGACGTCGTCGAGGCTGGCGCCCTTGTCGACACCGAGTGTTTTGTAATAGTCGACGGCCATGACTTCCTTCCAAACCCCTCAGGCGTGAATTTAAATTCCTCTCAGCACGGTGCAGGGAATCCAGAAACTCATGATTTCCTTTGAGTTTCTATTATGCCCGCCAACCGCGCCCCACGCGACGGGTCGCGAGCCATTGTATTCTGCCTTAAGATAGGTTCGCAGGCGCTCTGCGTCAATGGGCTGCGACCCTTTGGCCCGATGGACGATGGATTACGCGGCCCGGCCCAGATCGAAGGCCTTGAGGTTAGCCTGGACAATCTTCTCGGGCAGAACGTTGCGGAGTACCTTTTTCCAGTTTTCAGCGCTGATCTCCGGGATGAAACGGGAGATGACGCCGAGCATGACCGTGTTGACAGCCCTCCGGTTGCCGGCCTTGGCGGCGAGTTCCGGGCCGGAGATGACTTTCACGTTGTCGGGACCGAACTGGGACCGGAGGCTTTCGTAGACTTCCTTCGGGTAATCCGCCTCACCGAGGTTGACGGAGGGCGGGTAGATCTCCTCGTCATTGACGAGGATGATCCCCCCCGTTTTCAGGTAATCCAGGTACCGCAGGGATTCCAGCTTTTCGAAGGAGACGATCATGTCCACGTCGCCCTTCCTGGCCAGGGGCGAATAGACCTTTTCTCCGTAACGGACATGGCTCGTCACACAGCCGCCGCGCTGGGCCATTCCGTGGACTTCGCTCTTCTTCACGTCGTAGCCTTTGTCCATCATGACCTTGCAGATGATATCGCTTGCCAGCAGGATTCCCTGTCCCCCGACCCCGGCAAGCAGCAGGCTTTTTACCCTGTTTTCCATGGCGTTATTGCTCCTCCCGGGTAATCGTTTCCTGGCGGCAGAGCTGCGCGCACAGCGTACAGCCCGTGCAAAGGGTCTCGTCGATGACGGCGATCCCTTTCTGTTTCTTCCGGTCCGGCCTCGAGGGCATGCCCGTCTTCTCGAAATCCTTCCACGAGATGGCGGGGCAGCCGCAGCTGAGGCAGACCTTGCATCCGATGCACGTCTCGGGATCGATGCTGAAATGCTTTGCCTTGGCGGCCTTCTTGCTCATCAGCAGCACGCAGGGCGAGCGGGAGACGATCAGCGAGGGCCCTTCCTTCTGCAGCTCCCGTTTCAGCACCTCTGTCGTGTTCTTGAAATCCAGCGGATCGATCACCTCGACGCTGTCGATCCCCAGGATCTTCCCCAGGGCTGCAAAATCGAGCTCCTTTGCCTTTTCGCCCTGGAGGGTGAAGCCCGTGGCCGGGTGTTCCTGCATGCCCGTCATGGCCGTGGTCCGGTTGTCGGCGATGATGAAGACGGCGTCGCTTCGGTTGTAGGCCGCGTTCAGCAGCGTCGTGATCCCCGAGTGGATGAAGGTGGAATCGCCGATGACGCCGACGACCTTCCCCTTCCCTTTCGGGCCCAGGGCCTTGCTCATTCCATGGGCGATGCCGATGCTTGCGCCCATGCAGATGCAGCTGTCCATCCCGGACAGGGGCTTCATGTACGAAAGGGTGTAGCATCCGATGTCGCCTGAAATGAAGGCCTTCGTCTTGTTCAGGGCGTAGAACAGCCCGCGGTGGGGGCAGCCCGGACAGAGATTGGGCGGCCGGGGCGGGATCGTCTGCAGGGTTACGGCCGGTGCCGAGGATGTCCCGGTGATGGCTTTCTCCACGACACCGGGATCGAACTCGTTGGTGTAGGGGAAGATGGCCTTCCCCGTCACCTCGATCCCCATTGCCTTTACCTGTTCCTCGATGAAGGGGTCCAATTCTTCTACGACATAGAGCTTCTTCACCTTCGAGGCGAACTCGCGGATCATCTTCTCGGGAAGGGGGTGCACCAGGCCCAGCTTGAGGTAGGAGTAACCGGGGAATGCGTCCTTTGCGTAATTGTAGGGCATGCCGGCCGTGATGATCCCCACCTCGGGGCTGCCCATCTCCATGCGGTTTCCTGCGAAGGTCTCCGCCCATTCCCGGATGGCCTGTGTGCGCTTCTCCACCTCGACGCGCCTGGCCCGGGCGTTCATCGGGACCATGACGTACTTGAGAGGAAGATGGCGGATCTCCGTGCGGTCCCCGCCTTTCACGGGCTCTTCGATCCGGACGACGCTCTTGGAGTGGGACACGCGGGTCGTCGTCCTCAGGAAGACCGGCGTGTCGAATTTCTCGGAGAGCTCGAAGGCGAGCTTGATGAAGTCCTTTGCCTCCTGGCTGTCGGCCGGCTCCAGCATGGGGATCTTTGCGAACTTCGCGTAGTTGCGGTTGTCCTGCTCGTTCTNNGTGAAGAGCGGGTCCGCCGCCACGTTGACGCCCACGTGCTTCATGACCGCCATGGACCGGGCCCCCGCAATGGCAGCTCCGATGGCCACCTCGAGCCCGACTTTTTCATTGGGCGACCACTCCGCGTAGACGCCCTTGTACTGTGCGAAGGTTTCCAGGATTTCCGTGCTCGGCGTCCCCGGGTAGCCCGCGCCAAAGGTGGCCCCGCACTCCCAGGCCCCGCGGGCAATTGCCTCGTTTCCCGACATGAGTTCCTGCATGGTTGTTCTCCGTCTCCCTTTATCCCAGCTGCGCGATCTTGCGTTTGAGCAGCGACGAGGCCGCGGGGTCCTTGGACTTTTCAAGCGCCTTTCTATAAAAGTCCAGCGCCTTTCCGCGATCGTTCATCTCTTCGTAGACGCGCGCGATGTTCCGGTAGCTGATCCCCTCGTGGACATTTCCCGGTTTCGAATCCGCCACCCGGGTGAACGCCTCCAGGGCCTTGTCGTATTCCTTCTTCGCCTCGTAGGCGTATCCGATCCCGAACCAGGCGTAGACGGTCCGGATGTCTTTCCCGGACGCCTTGTCGATGAAGACCCGGTAGACCTGGATCGACCGGTCGAATTCGCCGGCCGTGAAGTAGAGGTTCCCCAGCTCATAGCGGGCTCCCTGGGCGGCATCGCTCGAGGGATACTTCTCCACGACGCCCTCGAAGGCCTTGGCGGCCGCAGGATCGGCAAGCCCCGTCCCCATGGGGTCTGCACTCATGAGCTTCATCCGGGCCTCGAAATAGAGCCTGGCCGCCTCGCTCTCCGTGTGGGCCGAATAGAAGAAATACCCCGCTCCCAGTACGATCAAGAGGGCGAGTGCGCCGGCAGCCGCGTAGAGCTTCTGCCGGTTCTCCCGGGCATAGGACGCGACCTTCCCCACGAACTCCTGGAAGGCGTCGGGCTGCTCCAGGTCCTTTTTATCCATCTTTGCTGCAACCATGTTTGATCTCTCCCAAGCTTCTCTCAGGGTTTTTGCATTGCTGTAAAAATCTCGCCGACCCGGGCCGGTGCCCGGACGATTTTCCCCTCCCGGTTCAGGAATGCATGAACCGTCAAACCCTCCACGAGGACCCTCTCCCGCTTCTCGTCCCAGATCTCGTAGGCAAATTTCACGCTGGCGCGCCGAAAATACTCGATCCGGGTCTCGACAAGGATGACGTCGTCATACCGTGCCGGGTAGAGGTAGTGGCACTCAAGCTGTGTCAGCGGCAGGAAGAAC
>DCVI01000010.1 GCA_002327315.1 Syntrophaceae bacterium UBA2192
TCGGCCGCAAACCTGGCCTTCAGCGGTTTGGCGTCGATGCCTTTCTCCCGGAGCGTGCGCACGACGGCGGTAACGAAGCCGTGGGTGACATGGACCTCTTCGGCCCCCGTTGCCGCAATCGTCTCCATCAGGCCGGGCCAGTCCACATGGTCCGAGAGAACGAAGCCGCGATCGACGCCCCGCCGTTGTCTCATCCCGCGGATGCGCATCCAACCCGAGGCCAGGGCCGTTGAACACTCGCCGAACTGCCTCGTCCAGGTCGTACCGCGCACAGAGGGCGGCGCGAGGATGATCGCCCGGCTGAAATCACTTTTCTTCGTCGCCTTCTCCGCGGGGAGCGTGTTCGGAAGTCCCACGCCGCTCAACCGGTAGCGCCGGTTCATCTCCTCCACCAGGCCGTGCGTATACACGGGACCCATGGACGGATCGAGCCCCATGAGGACGCTCTGCGCCTTGCCGAGGACGTAGGCAAAGATCACGCTGACGCGGCCCCCTTCCTGGTTCGATCTCCACCAGGCACCGATCTCTTCGAAGACACGCGCCGGCTCGTCCCAGCGATAGACGGGCAGCCCGAAGGTCGACTCGGTGATGAAGCTGTGGCATCGGAGAAGCTCGAAGGGCGTGCAGGTGGGGTCGGCCTGGAGCTTGTAATCGCCGCTGAAGACCGTCACGTGCCCTCGGTGCTCGATCCGCACCTGGGCCGAGCCCAGGATGTGGCCGGCAGGGTGCAGCGACAGGCGATAACCGTTGAGGTCGATGGCCTCCCCGTATTCCAGCAGCTGGATCGTGGCCTCGTTTCCCAGGCGTGTCCGGAGGACGTGGCTGCCCTCGCGCGAGGCCAGGTAGTGCCCGCACCCCTTGCAGGTATGATCGGCATGCGCGTGGGTGATGACGGCGCGGTCCACGGGGCCCCAGGGGTCGATGTGGAAGCCGCCGGCCGCGCACGCAAGGCCCCGCTCTGTCATGCGAAGGGGGAACATCATGACCCGAGTATGGCATAAACCCGTAAACCCTGCAACGGACATGGGTTTCCGGACGTTCCCCCGTGCCCGCGGCATCCGGAAAATGTGCTTGACAGGCATCGAGGCGTGACGATATGTTGCGCCGTGTGGTCTAAGGGGGGGACCATTCTGGAGGGAATAGGGGCCGGTGATCAAGGGTCTGTCAGCGGTTCCCGTTTTTTCTGTCAGAGTGTCTGCTCCCGGTCATCGAGAATTTTTTAACAGGAGGGAGCACGATGGCGCAGGGAATCGTCAAGTGGTTCAACGAGAAAAAAGGGTTTGGCTTCATTCAGCAGGACGGGGGCGGTGACCTCTTCGTCCATTACACGGCGATCAAGGCCGCTGGATTCAGGAGTCTGCAGGAGGGGCAGAGGGTCCAGTTCGAGGTCGAGACGACGGACAGGGGCCCGAAGGCGAAGAACGTGGAGATGATCTGAGAAAAAAAAAGGCCCAGAAGCAGGCGGCGCCTTCCCGGTGCCGCCTCTTTATTTTCGGGGGCCCCGATCGGCGGGCGCCCGGAAATTTCTGATAGAATTCATGTCGAAAGGCTGATATAAAAGAAATACATTTCGTCTTACGTGCATTCATTTTCCATCGCTCATTCTGAAAAGGAGGTGAGATCCCATGGTATCAGCGGCTTTTTTAAAGGAGAGTAATGTCTTCGAGGGATTGAACGACGCGCAGATCGAGAAGCTCGCCGCGATTGCGAAAGAAGAAGCCTATCCGACCGGGGCCCTGCTCTACAAGGAAGGCGACCCCTCGACCCACCTGTATCTGGTGCAGCAGGGGAAAGTCTTTCTGGAAATGAAATGCGACATGGGACCCACCCGGCCCCCCATGCAGGTCATCATCGACGTGGTGACGCGCCGGGAGGCCTTCGGATGGTCCGCTTTCGTCGAGCCCAATCTCCACACCCTGAGCGCTCTCATTGCAGAGCCGACCAAGATGATTGTCTTCGAGGGCGGCAAGATGCGGGCCCTGATGGAGGAGGACTGCCAGATGGGTTTCGAGATCATGAAGGGGCTCTCCAGGCTGCTTGCATCGAGGCTCAATCACACCCGGGTGCTGCTCATCGGCGAGAGGGCCCTGGCGACCCTGACCTCGAACACGGAATACGCCTGACGTCGCATCGATGAACGCATACAGAATCCACAGGGCGGGGATCATCAACCCCGCCTTTTATTTGACCTTCGCGGCGTAGGGCTCAGGGCTTAAGGCATAAGGCTCAAGAGAAATTGTAATCTTGCCCTTCGTCTTTTGCCTTAAGCCATAAGCCCTTTGCCATAAGCCATGCTTTCATTAAACAACATCTCCAAGCAGTACGGCCCCAAGGTCCTCTTCGAGGGCTTCTCTTTGTTTATCGGCGAGCGCGACCGGATTGCCCTTGTCGGGTCCAACGGGACGGGCAAATCGACGCTGATGAAGATCGTCACGGGCGAGGTCGAGGCCGACACGGGCGCGATCCACAAGTCCCGCTTCTCAACCGTCGGCTACCTGCCCCAGGAGCTCATCGGGCACGCCGGCCTGACGCTCCTCGAGGAGACCCTGAAGGCCTTTGAGGATCTGCAGCAGCTCCAGGCTCGCTTTGACGAGATCTCCATGGAGATCCAGGCCAGGACCGCTGCCGGGGAAACCGGCCCGGCAATCGAGGGACTGCTGGCCGACATGGGTCGCATCCAGCACCGCATCGAGGACGGCGAGGGCTGGCGGATCGAGGCCAGGGCCAAGGAGATCCTTTTCGGGCTCGGTTTCCGGGAGTCGGATCTGCACCGGCCCTCGGGGGAATTCAGCAGCGGCTGGCAGATGCGGATCGAACTGGCAAGGCTTCTGCTGAGGGAGCCCTCGGTGCTGCTTCTCGACGAGCCGACAAACCACCTCGACATCGAATCCCTCGAGTGGCTCGAGGCCTATTTGAAGTCCTACGCGGGGGCCATTCTGCTCGTCTCGCACGACAGGCGCTTCCTGGACAACCTGGTCCGTCGAACCGTCGAGATCGCCCAGGGAAGGGGGACGGAGTACGCGGGCAACTACACCGACTATTTGCGCGAGAAGGAAGTGCGGAGCGGACTCCTCGAGGCGGCCTTCGAGAACCAGCAGAAGATGATCCGCGAGACGGAGCGCTTCGTTGAGCGCTTCCGGGCCAAGAGCACGAAGGCAAGACAGGTCCAGAGCCGGCTGAAGCGCATCGAGAAGGTCGATCTCATCGAGCTCGAGACCGATGAACAGGAGATTGCCTTCCGCTTCCCAACGCCACCCCGGTCGGGCAGGCACGTCCTGCAGCTCGAGGGCGTGGACAAGCGCTACGGAGACACTCGCGTGCTCGACGGGGTCTCGCTCACCATCGAGCGGGGCGACCGCGCCGCCGTGCTCGGTGTCAACGGCGCCGGCAAGTCGACACTG
>DCVI01000037.1 GCA_002327315.1 Syntrophaceae bacterium UBA2192
ATCTTGCCTCGCCGCATGCCCGCGGCGAGGTCCCGGTGCAGGGGGTGCTGAATGTCCGGCATGGCCTCCTCCTTGAGGGGTCTCCTGAAGCGATTTCTTTTCCCGGTCGGTGAGGAACTATAAAAAGGTCGGCGGGGCTTGTCAATCGAATATCGGCGCCCGTTCGGGACGACCTCCGGCCCCGGTGCGGGATCGTCTCCGGATCGTTTCGCCCCGGGAGGGGTTCAGGCCTCCCCCTTGCCGGCGGGTTTGTCCGTGTCGTGAAAGAGGTCGAAAAAGGACTGGAAGGCCGGGAGCGACGCGATCGACGTCTGGGTCATCTTGGAGAGGTCCATCCCGAGGCTGAGCCATTTCCGGAACTGTTCGTCCGCCGCCAACTTGTAGGAGAGGTAGTTCTTCAGCGTCTGCTCGAGATAGTGGTCGAAGAATTCGACCAGAACGGTTTCACCGTACTGAATGATCAGGTGCAGCAGGGGAACCGGCAGCAGGCTGTGTTTTTTCCTGGATTCCTCCAGGATGATCTGGGTGAGCGTGAAGGCCGTGACGTCTTCGGCGGTTTTTGCATCGACGACTTCCACGCGACGCCCCTGCCGGATGACCTGCATGACGTCGTCCAGGGTCACGTAGGCGCTTCTCTCCGTGTCGTAGAGGCGTCTGTTGGTATATTTCTTCAAGCGCAGTTTTTCGGCCATCGTCCTTTTCCTTTCTCTTGGCGTTCATAGCGGAGAATCGGTTACAATGCAACAAAAAAATATCGTCGGGCGAGAAAATATTTTCCGTCTCCGGAGCGATCAACTCATTTATCCATTCGATAATATGATGGATATTAAATTATGTTCCTCTCGAATCACAAGAGGAGAGTTGGAAAATCTTGTTATTGCAATGCAACATTTTCCGCTTGACAAATCTTTCGGGTGCGCTATATTAGGGCCGACGTTGGGCAGGAATGAAAAAAAAGCAAAAAGGAGGAAACAACAATGGAACAGGAAAAGATTGCGAAGCAGATGATCGAATTTCACAAAACGACGTTCGACAACACCTTCAATGCCGTGGAGATTCTCCAGGAGCAGACGGAAAAGATGGTCGGCATGTTTTTGGACCAGTCGCCGTGGTTCCCGGCCGAGGGGAAGCAGGCGGTCAACGAGTGGTTGAAGACCTACAAGGAAGGGCGAGAGACGTTCAAGGACAGCGTCAACGAAAGCTACAAGAAGGTGGAAGAATATCTGGGCGCCATCGAGAAGAAGGCCCCCAAGGCGAAGGCGGGCAAATAAGATCGCGTAACGAACCTCCGCCCGGGAAGCGATGGCCGGAGGGGGGCAAAACCGGCGAAAGGAGAATGACATGGAACCGAAACAGATGGCGAAGCAGATGATGCAGTTCAACAAGGCCGCTTTCGACAACACCTTTAACGCCATGACGGTGCTGCAGGATCAGGCGGAGAAGATGATGAACAGCGTGATCGAGCAGAGCGCCTGGATGCCCGCGGAAGGCAAGAAGGCCCTGTATGACTGGCTCAAGGCCTACAAGCGGGGGCGCGAGGACTTCAAGGCCGCGGCGGACGACAATTACAAGAAGGTCGAAGCGTTCTTTGCCGGCCTGGAGAAGGGCAAGAGCGCCTAGGGTCGCCGGCGGCAACCCTCTCCCAACGGGGGGATGACGAGGGTCTTTCCCCGCATCGCGGCGACGACCGCCGTCGCACCGCCGGATGTCCGCTCTGCCGGAGGATGGAAACGTCATGGACGCAAGATTCTATGAGTTCTGGGGCCGGTTTTTTTCGTCCCTGGCGCGGGGACGGAACCCATGGGAGGGGCTGCTCCCCGGGCAGACTCCGGGGGCCGGCGGCGCCGACGCCTTCGCGGAATTCTTCCGCGGGATGGACGGAGGGGGGCGCCGGCCGGAAAGCGACCTGCCGGGCGGGGAGCTGTGGCAGGCGTCGGCGGAGGCCTTTCAGAAATCACTTCGGGACTTCCTCGCCCTCTTCGACGTGGTTTCCCGGGAGGATTATCGGACCCTGCGGGACGAATGCGCGGCCCTGAAGGAAAAGGTCGCGAGCCAGGAAAAGACCATCGCGGGCCTGAAACGGCGGCGCGGAAGGAAAGCGGGCGCCTCCCCGGAGGAAACGGTGGAACAGCTCCGGGAGGTCATCCGCAAGCAGAACGAGGAATTCCAGTCGCTCATGAAGACCGCTTCCGATCTCTTTGAAGGGCCCCCGACATCCTGAACGGCGAACGTCCGGGCCTCGCGTCCTGCCGCTTCGGGGGTCTGCGGTCGGTCGGTCTTATGGCTTCGCCTTGGGCGGGCTGACCAGGGCCTCGCCGTCGAGAACGACGGCGCCGTCCTGATTGGCGCACGTGGTCTTCAGGCGGATACGGTTCTTCTCGGCCAGCACCTCGATGACCTCCGCCCGGGCGGTGACGGTGTCGCCGAAGCGGACCGGCGCCAGAAAGCTGAGCGACTGCTTCAGGTAGATCGTGCCGGGGCCGGGGAGCTGCATGCCCAGCAGGTTCGAAATGAAGCCGGCGGTGAACATGCCGTGGGCGATCCGGGTTTTGAAGAAGGTGTTTTTGGCGTAGGCCTCGTTGATATGGGCGGGATTCAGATCCCCCGTGATCCCGGCGTAAAGATAGATGTCCGTTTCCGTCACGGTCTTCGAAAATTCGGCGGCGTCGCCCACCTTGATCCGATCGATCGACTTACCGTTCATGTTCCCCTGTCCCCCTTTCCCGATCGCGCCTAAAACCAGCAGCGGTGACTCCAGATTTCATCCTTGAGTTCCTTCATGTCGCTCTTGAGCATCAGGTAGAGGCCGGCGTTCTGGATGGCCAGTCCCCCCTGGTAGGCCAGGGCGGTGACCAGCAGGATCTCATCCTCCGTAAACTCGCGGGCCACGGCGCTGTACAGCCGGAGAACGCCGATCACCCGTTCCTTCGACTTGATGGGAACGCTCAGGATGGTGACGATGCCCTCCGCCTTTTTTTCCTTCTTGTACTGGACGCCCTTGTCCGTCGAGGCGTTCCGGACGACCACCGGCTTTCCCCTCAGGGCTTCGGCGATGCTCTTCTCCGCGGAAATCGGCCCCTTGTTGAGGTACTTCTCGCTGAGTCCGCAACTGGCGACGAGTTTCAGGGTGTTGCTCTCCTCGTCCAGCAGACGGATCGAGGCCGCCTTGACCCCGATCGCCTGGGAGACCTCGCAGCTCAGGGTCTGGAGGATGTCCTTGATGTCGAGGCTGGAGTTGATGCTGGCGGCCAGATCGAGGAAGATTCGGGTGTTCTCCCGCAGCCTTTCGACCAGCCGCGCGGTTTCGACCGCCACCCCGCCCTGCTCGGCCAGAACCGTCAGGAATTCGATCTCCTCGGCGGAGAAATCCCTCACCTTGGCCGTATACAGCGAGAGGGTGCCGATGAAACGGCCTTTGACCCGGACCGGAACCACCAGAATGGAGGCGATGCCCTCCGCCCTCTTCGTCTCCCGGTTTTCCACCCCGGGATCGGAAGCGGCGTCGCGGAAGTGGAGGTACCCCTTTTTCAGGAGGAGGGGGATTTCCTTCTTGACGTGCGCCAGTCCCGCATGGACATAATTTTTTGAAAGGCCCGTCTGGGCGACGGGGACGTAGGTTCCCTTCTCCTCATCCATCAGGAAAAGGCAGGCCGCCTTGCCCCCCATGGCCTCGAGGACGCCCTGAACGATCAGCTGCAGGATCTTGTCCCGTTCCAGGGTCGTTCCCAGGGCCAGGCCGATCTTGACGATGGTCCTGAAATAATTGTTTTGCTTGGTCATGGGATCTCTCCTGTCTCGTTTCTGCCATCCGTTGCGGGGGGAAGGCTTCCCTCTAAAGACCGCTTTATTTATTCACCGCCCGCTTTGCCGGCCGGAGTCTCTCCCCCTGAAGCCTTTTTTTCTTCGGGGGGCGCGCCGGGGCCGGCCGGCCCTTCCCCCGCGCCGCTTTCCCGGGGGTGAACTTGACGATCGCCGCCCCTTTCGATGCCGGCCGGGCGTCCGGCTCGTCCCTTTCCATCAGCCAGCGCGCGATTTTGGGTGCAAATTCCCGCTGGCTCTTGGAACTGACATAGATCCCGATATGGCCGGTATCGAGATTGACGTCCTCCGTATCCCGGCTGCCGACGTGCCGGGTGAGCTGTTCGCAGGCCGCCGGCGGGACCAGGTGATCGTACATGCCGTAGAAGTTCAGAAGCGGCATCGTGATTTTCTTGAGATCGACCCGTTTGCCGCCCAGTTTCATCTTGCTCTGGATCAGGAGATTCTTCTTGTAGCAGTCGTTGATGAACTGCCGGAAGGTCTCGCCGGGGACGTCGGGGCTGTCGAAGATCCACTTCTCCATGCGGACGAAGTTTTCCACGAAGGGCTTGTTGTCCGCGTTCTCCAGGAAACCGATGTATTTGTCGATCATGAGGCGGGCCGGGTTCAACAGCAGAAACCCCAGGTTCATCAGATCCGCCGGGATGTTTCCGAAGGTGTCGACGATCCGGTCGGCGTCGAGGGCCTTCATCCAGATGTGGAGCAGGCCGGTGTCGGTGTCGAAGTGGGTCGGCGTCACCGTCGTGATCAGGTTCTTGACCTTTTCCGCGTGGAGCGCGGCGTACATGACGCAGAACGAACCGCCCATGCAGATTCCCATGAGGTTGATCCGGGGCAGGTTGTGCTTCCTGCGGATGAAATCCACCGCATGATCCAGATAGCCGTTGACGTGATCGTCGATGGTGAGAAACCGGTCCTTCCGGGAGGGATAGCCCCAATCGACCATGTAGAGGTCGATGCCGTCCCGGAGGAAGTTCTTGACCACGCTCCGGTCCGGCTGGAGATCCAGCATGGTTTCGCGGTTGATCAGGGCGTAAACGACCAGGAGGGGGGTCTTGAGCTTGGCCTCGCCTTCGAGGCGGTAGTGCTTCAGCCTGACGCGGTCTTCCTCGTAGACGACGTCATAGGGCGTGGACGCGATCTCGGTCGACAGCTCGCTGAGCAGGACCTCCGACACCTTGGTGACCCGCGCCTGCGCCTTTTCCGTATCTTCGGCCAGGCTGGCCAGAATGAGATCGAGGGGAATCTTGGGCTGATCCATAAGCGTCTCTCCTCGCCGGGCGGCCGCGCACCCTCAATCCGGGTTCAATTGCCTCTCCAGCTCCCGCACCCGCTTTTTCAACTGGTGAAGATCCCGGTAGAGCGCGTCGACTTCCTTGTGGGTGGGCACGGGCAGGAGCTGCAGGATATCCTGAACAACCTCGTTTTTGGCGATAATGAATTCCGACAGCTGATTGAACATCTCGCCGAGTGCCTGGTTGTACTCCGGCGACTTGAAGAGCGTCATGAAATGGCCTTCAAGGATCTTGACCCACAGGTTGTAGTACTCCTTGGCCTGCTTCGGAACCTTCCCCTGCTGCGCCAGTTTTTCAACCTCCTGCTGCATCACCTTGGCGGTCTGCTCGAAGGGGAGGTTGAGCAGGGAAAAGAATTCCGCGCTCGTTGCCTTGAGCAAGGCGAGCTTGTCGAAGAGCAGGTTCATCCGCTCCTGATAGAATCGGGTCAGACCCAGCTGGGGGATGTAAAAGAACTGACGGATCTCTTTTTCGTAGATGTCCTTCAGCGTCTTGAAGAACTCCTGGTCCAGGTTCTCGAAGTGGTAGGCCTCGACCTTCCTGCCGATCTTGCCGGCCTTCTCGATGTTGCCCTTCTGAATCTGAAAGCAGGTGTCCCAGGAGGCTTCGGCGACCTTGAGAAACAGGTCGGGGAGGGCGTCAAGACTCTTCGATGCGG
>DCVI01000030.1:0-10002 GCA_002327315.1 Syntrophaceae bacterium UBA2192
TAATTAGTTTTCCTGCAACATGCGGCTTTCAGAAGCGGGCTATGTTGTTTGCTGGCATTTTTTCATACCCTTTTTTATTTTATTCTCGTCCATGTATTCGTCCGACCAAGCAGGGAGATACCGATAAAACCTCGGACATTGAGAATATCCGGTGATTCCATGGTCATCTTGCATTTGTAGGTTTTGCCGTCTCGCGGATCATAAATGAATCCATTCTCCCAGAGGTTGTCTCCTGTGTTGGTGAAATTCCATAGCATGAGTAGCCCCAACAATGGCACATTCCGCTTGTTGACATCAGGATTTTTCCGATCAACCTTTGTCTTCCCCGCCATCCCTCCTGGATCATTGGCAGGATATTCAGGTTCCTTAAGGTAGACTATCTTTCCAAAATATTTTCCCTCAGCTTTATAAATCTCTATCTGAGATTCCTTCTCTTGATTCCACCACTTCCCGACAATGACGTCCGGGCTTGCCGCCCAGGCCGATGAGATCACCAGGCAAAATGCCACAACCAACCCAAGCGCGAATCCGACTTTCCTCATCTTCCTCCCTCCTTGGATGACGTTGTTCGTCCTAGCAGCAATCGTCGAAAAGCATACCGAAGAAGCCTTTGAAAAGAAAGAAAAAAACTGAACGGATGCGGCAACAGGGCCGTCAGGGACCCTCTTCGATGGGTGGATGCCGATCCGTGGTCGAGCAGGGCTGCCTAACGCAAAACGTGGGGGATCACGAGGGCCGCCAGGACGGCCAGGGCGGTGAGGATCAGTGCGGCCATCATGAACCAGTGCGGGACAAACCGGACTGGGGCATTGGCGTTTTCCTCTGTGGCATCGACAGCGCAAGCCGTATTCCATCGCCGGAGACAGGCAAAAGCGGGAAGGCCGAGTAGCAGGACAAAACCGAAAAAGAGCAAGGCGCCGCTGACGTCGCCTGCCCGGAGAGCCAGAAAGACCATGTAGAGACCGCCGAGGGCCGAAACCGCAAGAAGGATGCCCAATATTTTCAGCAGCACGATGACCCTCCCCGATCGGCCTGACGGAGATCCGTGAAAAGATGGCCCGTCTTTCCCTTGTTATGCACTGTGGCCGAGGCGAACCGCAATGGCCCTGGCGGCCAGGATCCCGCTGGCCGAGGCCTGGAGGAGTCCGCGGGTGATCCCGGCCCCGTCGCCGATGGCAAAGAGGTTTGCGATCTTCGTCTCGAGCTCGTTCGACACCTCGATGCGGTTTGAGTAGAACTTGACCTCCACGCCGTAGAGCAGCGTATGGCGGGAGTTGACGCCCGGCGCCAGGGTGTCCATGACCTGGAGCATCTCGATGATGTTCTTGAGGTGCCGGTAGGGGAATACGAAGCTCAGGTCCCCCGGGGTAGCGTCGGCGAGCGTGGGCCGCGTGAGGCACTTGGCGATGCGCTCCTTCGTGGATCGACGCCCCTGCAGAAGATCGCCCAGCCGCTGGACGATGACCCCCTGGCCCAGGAGGTTTGCCAGCTGCGCGATGTAGCGGCCGTAGGCGATGGGGTCGTCGAAGGGCTCCGTGAAGGAGCTGCTCACCAGGATGGCGAAATTGGTGTTGGCGGACTTCTTCGATGCGTAGCTGTGGCCGTTCACGGTGACGAGCCCGTCGTTGCTCTCCGCCACCACCTCGCCGAAGGGATTCATGCAGAAAGTGCGGACCCGGTCGTCGAAGCTCTTTGAGTAGTAAACAAGCTTGGATTCGTAGCTCACGTCGGTGAGCGGCTTGAGAACCGTCGCGGGCAGTTCGACACGGACGCCGATATCGACGGCGCTCGACTGTGTCCGGAGCCCGAGGCCCTTGGCCTCGACCTTCATCCAGGAGGCGCCCGAGCGGCCCGGCGCCACGATCACGTGGCGTCCGTAGCGGATCTCGCCGTCGGCTAGCTTCACTCCGAGGATCTTCCCTTCCTGGGCCAGCAGAGACTGGACCCGGCAGTCCGTGCAGATCTCGATCTTCCCGGCGAGCGATTCGTACATCCGGCCCAGCACATCGAGGCAGTTCTCCGTGCCGATATGGCGGATCCTGGAGGGGATGAACTCCAGGCCCGCAAGGCGCGCCTTTTCGCCCAGTTCCTCCACCTCGGGGGTGAGATCGCCGAAGAGCCTGTCGGGGGCGCCGTGATCCACGTAGATCCCGTCGGCCTCGGTCAGAAGATCGAAGAGGGATTTGTCGTCGAGGAATTCTCCCAGGTGCCCTCCCACCTCCGTGGAGAGGGTCAGCTTGCCGTCGCTGTAGGCCCCGGCGCCGCCCCAGCCGCAGAGCATGTCCCCGGCGCACTGGCGGCTTCGCTCCCCGATGCCTTTTCCCTGCTCGAGCAGCAGAACGTCATTGGCTCCGCCCCCGGCCAGCGTCAAGGCCGCAAAGATACCGGCGGGGCCGCCGCCGACGATAATGACCTCGTATTCCTTCATCCATTCCTCCGGGTCTGCAACCGCGCAATGGCGGGCATCTACTGACTTCTTTTGACCGGGGGCGCCTGTGAAAGACCCCATTCCTTAATCTTCCTCTCCCTTGAGGGGAGAGGACAGAGGTGAGGGTGAATGATGCCCTGCCTCAGATATTCCGTCGCGCATTCATGTTTGGTTCTTTCCCTGCCGGGAAGCCCCGCCCTGTGGGCGGGGAGCTTCAGTTTGTTGCAGGGACCGTGCCCCGGTCAGGGACCGGCGGCCAGGGCGTTGACACGGGCCGTGACGATATTGAGCTCACCGAACAGGCCAAGCACTGCGCCGAGGTTCAGAGATGAACCCGGCAGGAAAACCGTGGCGAAGTGATACCGCCCGTCCTGCAGGCTCCCGGGGTTCATCACGAACCCCAGCTGGCAGTTGACGCCGAGCCGGTCAACGGCAGTTGTCAGGACGCCGCGCTGCGCCTCCGTCTTGACGGGAAAGAAGATCAGGACCGATGAGAGGCGGTGCCGGGCCGCGCTCTTTGCCAAAACCAACTGGGCGACATCCCGGATATCGTCGTAGGGGTCGAGGAAAATCAGGTCGTAGGGTTCTTTTGAATCCAGTATATCACAGCCGGAACGAATTTCCAGAATCTCCGCCTCGCCGGAGTGAAAGCTTGCCAGGGCTTCCGGGTTGCTGTCGAAGATGGAGGCCCTGAGATTTCCCTCCGCGGCGAGTCTCGCGAGGGTGACGCTCCCGGCATATTTCCCGCGGGCGAGGAAGGTTTCCTGCAGCCTCCGGAAGGTCAGGACATGAAACCGATCGCGGATGCGCCGTGCCACCTCGTCGCCTACGTCATATTCCGCGAAGCCGCAGAAGGTGTCGGCATAATGAAGGGGCTCCCCGCCTTTGAGCCGGCGGAGAAACCGCACGATCTCCACAAGCCAGCCGTGCTTGAGCAGATCGCCGAGGTTGCCGGGATTGTAGCGAACTTTGCTTTCCGACGATTCTCTCATAACGAACTTTGCCGGGCGATTTCCCTTTCTTCACTGATCACTGGCCACCGGCCACTTCTTCCCTCGTCCCTTCTTTTTCTTACACCGGTCAGTGGCCACTGCCGCTATGAGGGTAAAAGCGGAAGGGGATTAGTCCCCCTCACCTCTTATCCTCTCCCCCGGAGGGGAGAGGAAGACTAAGGAATGGGTCGTCAATAGCCCATGTGGGCCTGCATCCACGGCCTCCTCATCAGCGTGAAGTAGCCTGCCAAGAATAGCTTCTGCAACCGGGGCACGCTCTCGAAGAGCCGCGAATAACCCTCCTGCCTGCGCTTCAGGGAGAGAAGCGCGCTGAATTCTTTCATGGCATACCCCGCATCGAGGATCTTCCGGCCGATCTCGCGGCCGCTCGCGAGCGCAAAGTGGATGCCCTCTCCCGAGGGCCTGGAGGCCAGTCCGGCCGCATCCCCGGCCAGGAAGATATCTCCAAAATGGAAACCGCAATAGAGATGGTTGATCAGTCCCCCTTTCAGGCGGGCGCCGTCCCGCTGGAATCCCTTTTCCCGGATGTACTGCTGCAGGATGATTTTCGCCAGGCCGGCCGTGAACGTGTCGGGATTGAAACAGATCCCGATATTGGTGTGCGTCAGGTGGGGAAAGACCCAGAGGTAGCCTGAACGGACGATCCCGGGCTTGAAGTGAAACAGGACTTCGTCGGAAATCCGAGGCACCTCGTAGTAGAGGCCGACGCCGAATTTAGAGGGCAGCTCGAGGTGTTTTCGAACAGGGGAGAGGGACCCGTCGGCCGCGACGAGATGCCGGTAGCGGAAAGCCCCTTTCGTCGTCACGATGGAGCCCTTATCCACGGCCGTGAGCTTTGCCCCGGTGAGCAGTTCGATGTTGCGGGCGTTTGCGACTTTCGACAGGTGGTACCGGCCCAGTGAGGTCCTGTCCACCGTTTTCAGGGGGTTGGTCAGGGCGATGCGGCAGGGCGGGCGACCATCGATGTGCACCGTGTGGATGTGGAATGTGCGAGCCTGATCCTCGGGGATGCCGAATTCAATGGTCATGCGGGTCAGGCCGCCTGCACAGATCTTGGGACCGACGGTCTCATTTTTTTCGACGAGGAGAACGCTCAGGCTCGAGCCCGCGAGGGCCTGTGCGCAGGCGATCCCCGCCGGCCCCGCCCCGATGATGATCACGTCAAAGCGGCTGTTCATCGGCACCATCCGCCAGTACAATCAAGGTTGCTTCTTCAGGTTGGTCAAAAAGGGCCAGATGCAAGGCGTCCGAAGTCCTGAGGAGGGAGGCGTACTAGACGTACGTCGACCGACGAAGGACGAGGGCAACGCCGCAGATGGTCCTTTTTCACCAACCTGCCATCACTCGTCCGGCTTGCCGGTATAAATCTTCGCCCCGTCGCGCAGCGAGCCCTCGAGGCCCACATTGAAACCGCCGGCGTCGCGCACGGCCAGATCGCCCGCTTCGGCGGCGTCATAGAGGGACTGGTCGCAGGCGATGAGGGCGTGCTTCACCTTCATGCCCCGGTGAAGGGACACTTGCTGCCCGTTTACGGTTACGGTCATCTTGTCGTCACTCATGGCGTCACCACAATCCTTCCCTCGGTCCGGGGGTAGACGGGGGAGTGTTTCTTGAGGTAATCCAGAAAGGCATCCCTCACGTTGTCGCCGATGACGGCGTTTTTCCCGTCCCGGAACATCCCGAAACGGTCACCGCCCGCGGCGAGGAAGTCGTTGGTCGTCACCCGGTAGCTGCGCGACCGATCCGCCGGTTTGCCGCCGATGGTAAGCTCTTTCACCCGCGAGCCTTCCGCCGCCGCCATGTCGTATACCACCTTCAAGCCCGAGACCTGCAGCATGCCCTCCGTTTTCGCGTTTTGCTCCAGGATGTCGACGATCTGTGCCCCCGTGAGATCCATGGTCATGAGATTGTTGTCGAAGGGCAGCAGCATGTAGGCCTGCTCCAGGGTGATCTTCCCCTTCGGGATTGTCGTCCGGATCCCCCCATTGTTCTGGATGGCCGCAACGGCCCCCGCCGACTCGCGCATCGCATCGCAGACGAGGTTCCCGAGATTGGACTCGAAGGGGCGCTTCGCGAGATCGACACGGGTCTCCCCCACGACGCGGCCGAATTCCCCGCGGATCTGGTCGTCATATTTCTTGATGATCTCGGCCACGGCGGTGTCATAGGCATCATTGGGGCCCGCCTTGACCTTCCGCAGGATCCTGCGCTCGCTGTACCGGGTGATCTTCTTCGTGTCGGTATCCGCGGTGATCTTCATGACCCCCAGCTGCTGGCCGTAGTAGCCTGCCTGGACGATGATCGTGGCGCCTACGACCACCGGGGTCTTCACCTCCGTGTGGCTGTGACCGCCCACGATCAGGTCGATCCCGCTGACCCGCGAGGCCATCTCCTTGTCTTCGTCGAGACCCATGTGCGACAGGACGACGACGGGGCCGGCACCTTCCTTTTTGACTTTTTCAATGAGAGCCGGGAGCGTTTTCTCGACGGCGATCACCCGGTAGCCCTTGAGATTCCCGGGCTTTGTGGCGTAGTGCGTCTCGGGCGTCGTAATGCCGATGACGGCCACCTTCAGGCCCTTTCTCTGGGAGATGACGTAGGCCTTGACCCCCGGCAGGAGCGCCCCCTTTTCGTCGACGATGTTGGCCGACAGGAAAGGAAAGGCCGCCGCCTTTCGCAGATCGCCGAAGGCCTCCATCCCCCAGTCGAACTCGTGGTTGCCCAGGGCCATGGCGTCGAACCCCATCCGGTTCATGGTCACGATGACGGGCTTGCCCCGGAACAGATTCGAGATGGGGGTTCCCTGGAACATGTCCCCCGCGGAAAGCAGGAGCGTCCCTTCCGGGTTTTTCTCCCGCTCCTCCGTGACCATCTTCGCGATCCAGGCCATGCCCCCCGTTGCCGGCTTTCCTTCCTTGCCGGGCTTGGGAAGGAGGTTGCCGTGGAAGTCGTTGATGTGGAGGATCGTCAGGTCGACCGATTCAGCGGCTGCATGACTGAAGATCGAGGAGGCGAAGAGGAACAGGATTGCAGTGAGGACAGCCGGGATTCTATTCATGTAGAGACACCGCCCTTGATAAAATTACCTGCGAGAGCAAATGATCGACGTCCCGTTGCAAGGGCCGGGCCGCATGGCTCAATTTAATTGACAGGCCTCTGCGGATCAAGTAAAAAACGCCCTTATTTTGTGTGTGCATCGTCCCGTTCGGAGGAAAAATATTCCATGGCAGAAACGAAACCGGACCGCTTCATGACCTGGATCGCACTGACCACGGCCATCATGGCCGTTTTTGCCGCCATCACGACGCTCTACGTCGGGAAATACTCTTCCCGTGCCGTTCTCTACCAGGGGGAGGAGACGGATATGTGGGCCTACTACCAGGCCAAGAGCATCAAACAGCATGCCTTCGAAATGCAGAAGGAGAAGGTGGAGCAGGAGCTGCTCGCCCAGAAGGGAAAGCTCTCGAAGGATGCCCGGGAGAAGGCCGACAAGATGCTTGTCCGCTACAGCAAGAACGTGGACCGCTACGAGGTCGAGAAAAACGAGATCAAAGACAAGGCGGAGTCGCTCGCGAAGGAAAAAAAGGAAGCCACTGCCCGGGCCGGCAACTTCGGCTATGCCCTTATCTTCCTGCAGATCGCCATCATGCTTTCGTCGCTTGCGGCCCTGACGAAGAAAAAGGCGCTCTGGTACCTGGGCCTCGCGACGACGTCCGGCTGGCTCTTCTATTTCCTGGATGCGATTCTGTTGTTTTATTAGGGACACGGGTACAGGGCAAAGGGTACAGGGTAACAAAGGGGGATTTGTATTACGGTGCGGTTCGCTGTTTTTTCAGTCGTTCCTTGAGTTTCATGATCCGCCCGTATGAGGCGTCGATCCGCTCACGGGGGATCTCGCCCTTTTCGACGAGGGCGCAAATCATCGCCGCGACCCGGGCGGCGATGTCCTCTTCGTAGACGGAATTGTTGGCAAACAGCAGGATATCCGCGCCGGCAAGGATCGCCTGTCGGATGGCCGTCTCGAGGCCGTAGCGAGCGGCAATGGCTTTCATCTGCATGTCATCGGAGATCACAACGCCCGCAAACCCCATTTCCTGCCGCAAAAGATCGGTCAGCGTTTTCCGGGATAGGGTTGCCGGCCAGACGGGGTCGAGCTTCCCGTTGAAGACATGGGCCGTCATAACCAAGTCGGCCTTGTCCTGGCGGATCAGGCTGCGGAAAGGCTCGAGTTCCACGGCCGACCACCGGTCCGTTACGTCGACGAATCCGTCATGGGTATCCCCCGCGGCGCTTCCGTGCCCCGGGAAGTGCTTCGGGGCCGTCAGGACCCCGTTGCGCCGGTGAGCGTCGATCACGGCCAGCGCATGGCGGGTCACCGTGGCGGGGCTGCGGGAAAAGCTTCTCTCGAGCTTTCCGATGACGGGGTTTTCAGGGTTCAGATCGAGGTCGACGACGGGGACGAAGTTCAGGTTGATGCCAAGCCCCGCCAGGGTCTTGGCCGTGACCTCCGCCTGCCTTGCCGTTTTGTTCAGGTCGTCAAGCACACCGAGCCGTTTCTGGGAAAGGGTCGGGGGGAAACCGTTCTTTTCCTTGAGGCGGCCGATTTTGCCTCCCTCCTGGTCGACAGCGACGAAAAGGGGGATGCCTGCCCGCTGCTGCAGGGAGGCCGTGAGGGCCTTGAGCTGCTTCGGCGACTCGATGTTGCGCCCGTAGGTGCGTGAGGGCACGTCGTAGTCAAAGAGGATCACGCCGCCGATACGCCGCTGACGGATATCACGGGCGATTGGGTGCTCGTCGCTTACGGAAAGCCCGCGAAATCCCACCATGATCATCTGGCCGACCTTCACATCGAGACCCGGCTCCGCCCCGGAGACGGCGGGCGCAGGCGTTGCCCCGGCAAGGAAGGCGAGCGTGATGGCTGCAATAAGGATCTGCCGCATGGAGACCTTTTTACCGGATAACCCGCCAAAAAGATAGGGNNGCCGCGCAGGCGGCAGCCGAACCATCCGATTATATTGTCGTTTATGGCGACGCCAGGACCAATCACGATATCCATCGAAAGATCGTCGGACACATTTTGACCTTCAGGCCCCAGGCCGTTTTCTCGACGGGTGACCAGGTCAACGACGGGAGGGTGCGGGACGAATGGGTCATTTTCAACGAGATCGTTTTGCCGATTCGCAAGACCTCCGAATTCTACCCGCTGCTCGGTAACCACGAACGCAATGCCGACCTGTACTTCAAGAACTTCCAGCTTCCCGGCAACGAACGCTGGTATTCCGTCCGCAAAGGCCCCATCCTTTTCTTGATGCTCGACAGCAACTGGCTCATCGGGCCGGGGTCGAACCAGCATGCCTGGCTGGAAAAGGAGCTTCTGAGCGTCCCCCCGGATGTCAAGTTCGTGGCCGCCGTTTTCCACCACCCGATCATCTCCTCGGGACCTTACCCGGACGAGAAAAACCTCCGGAAGCGCCTGTTGCCGCTTTTGGAGAAATACAGGGTCGATCTCGTATTTGTCGGGCACGAGCACGTCTACGAGCGCTCCTTCAAAGACGGAATCACCCACGTCACAACCGGGGGCGGCGGGGCGCCCCTTCATCTGAAGCTGCGTCAAAACCCCTACGGCCGGATTTTTGCGAGCGTGCACCACTTTTGTGTCTTGCGAACGGCGGGGCAGACCCTGGAGGTGCGCGTCTACGACACGGATATGTCCCTCATCGATGAATTCTGGTTGAAAAGCAGAAGATAGAAGGGCAGGGTAGAGGGGCAAGGGGAGAGGGTAAAGAAGGCAATGCGAACGCTATCGACATGGATTGTTTCTGTAGTTCTTATGGCTGCCTTTTTTTCCGGCACCGCTCCGGCCTGGGGGCAGGTGAAGGACATCGAGACACTGGCGCTGGAGAGGGCGCATCACACGAATCCGGGCTTCCGCAACCCCTGGCTGTCAGAGGAACAGGCGGGCAGGACCATGCGCCTTATCGAATGGAAGCTGAGTCCCAGCCCCTACAGAAAGGAAAAAAAGAAGAAGCCCTACTTTCCCGTCACCAGGCCCGACGTGGCGGCCATCCTGAATGGCGGCGACTCCGTCACCTATCGGGGGCATGCTACATTCTGGATACGGGTCAACGGCCAGAACATCATCACGGATCCGGTCTTCGGGGACATTGTCTGGGTCATCGACCGCTATGCCCCGTTTCCCCTGCTGCCCTCGGAACTGGCCCCCATGCAAGTCGTCCTCATCTCCCACAACCACTATGACCATCTCGACAAGGACAGCATCCGCAAACTCGGAACAGGCCCCCTTTACCTGACCCCGCTGGGTTACCGGGAGTGGATCGAGGACATTCTGCCCGGCGCGAAGGTTATTGAACTCGACTGGTTCCAAAAATACACATTTCGCGGGGTGACCTACCGTATGCTGCCTGTCCAGCACTGGACCAAACGAACGCCCTTCGACACGAACAGGCGCCTCTGGGGCTCATGGCTTGTTGAGTCGTCAAACCGCAAAGTCTACTTTGCCGGCGATTCGGGCTATTTCCCGGGGTTTGCCGAGTACGGACG
>DCVI01000030.1:10090-19077 GCA_002327315.1 Syntrophaceae bacterium UBA2192
AAGGCTGCCCGGCAAGCCGGCCTGACGGAGGAGCAGGCGCCGCTCCTGCCGCACGGGGGGACCTATTATTTCCAGCAGTAGCGTGGAGCGCCGAGCGCGGATAAAAAAACAGCCCTGACCGAGCTCGGCAGGGCTGTTTTTCTTTGCCTAGTGGCTCGAGGCTTGTGGCTGTCTTTACAGGACGACCTTGACAGCCGGGTGCATGCGAAGGCACTCGTAGATCTCGATGCGGCACTCCTCACTCGTGACGACGATCTCCACGTCGAGGCAGTGGTATTTGCCCGTGAGGCTTGTGTTGGACGGGGTGATGGTGTGGGGCCGCTCCTGGATCACTTCGGCGATGGCGCTTCGCAAACGCTCCACGTCCGAGCCGATGACCTTGTAGCCCCAGGGGCAAGGATAAGCGATATCAGGCTTGCCGCCCGATCCATTGACAATCAAGACAGAACTCCCTAACGTTTTCCGATAATTAAGCCACCCATCCGATCCTTGTCAAGGGGACTTGTGGCCTTTGCATGCGCGTACATGCTTGCGGCCGTCGGTCGGGCGGTCCTGTAGCGGGACGGGAGCCGATGAAATTGTCGGGGGCCTCCCGTTGCCGGGAGACCCCGCTTTTGGACTGTTGTTTCGAGTGAGAAAAGCCGGAGTCTAGTAACGGGGTCTGCCACCGCCGCCACCGGGGCGCCTCATGCCACCACCGCCGCCACCGCGTCCGTCGTCCTGGCGGGGGCGCGCCTCGTTGACATTGAGCTTCCGTCCCTTGAGTTCCTTGCCATTCATCCCGCTGATGGCAGCCTGGCCCTGCTCCGCCGAGGCCATCTCGACAAAGCCAAACCCTTTAGACTGCCCGCTCATCTTGTCCTTGATGATCGACACGGAGGTGACCTCGCCAAATGCTGAAAAAGACTGCTTCAGATCCTCTTCCGTGACACCGTAAGGCATGTTCCCGACGTAAATCTTCATCGACCTCTCCTGAAAAATTAATGGTTCTAGTGATGTTGGCCTGAAACTCTTCCGACTTTTCCGAATACTCAACGAGTCGTTATCACATACCGGGCCTGACTGCAATGCTAATCATGACCCCTTCTTTTATGCTTCCTGCTCAGCGGACACTGCGTGCCCGGCGCGATCTCGAGCGGGGCGTGGAGAAAAGCGTCACTTTCCGCGCTCCCTCCGTCGAGTTGGAGCCCGCCTGCGCACTTGCAAAGGATGAAAGTTCGCGGCGCATCGGCCCAGCCTTCGGACTCGCTTCACGATCCCGGCCCCCGTATCTCTGGAACCCGCCTCTGCCGCTACTGCTTTCCTTTGGCGCTGCGGTATAGTCGAAATCTTCCAGCGTCCGCCTCTCGATCTCTTCGCCCAAGACATTCTCGATGGCCCAGACAAAGGCCCTGTCCTCGCGCGTGACAAACGTGAAGGCGTCGCCGGTTCTCTCGGCGCGGCCCGTTCTGCCGATACGATGGGTGTATGCATCGACCGTATCGGGCATGTCGTAATTGATCACGTGCGATATCCGGGAGATGTCGAGACCGCGGGCGGCGATGTCAGTGGCTACGAGAATCCGGTACTTGCCGGTGCGGAAGCCGTTGAGCGCATCCTGGCGCTGGCCCTGAGACAGATCCCCCTGCATGGAGGCGACGGGGAACCCCGCTTTTTTCAGGTGCGTTGCCACGCGCGTTGCCCGGGCTTTGGTCCGGGTGAATACGAGGACCGAATCCGTGTCGGTGCGGTCGAGGATCTTCGTCAGCAGGCCCGTCTTGAGATGCTGTTCCACGGGGTACAGGGCGTGGGAGACCGTGGAGACCGGGGTCGATTCGCCGACCTGCACGGTGACGGGGTCCTGCAGCACTTCCTTTGCCAGGTGCCTGATTTCGTCGGGAATGGTGGCCGAGAACAGGAGGGTCTGGCGCTGGGCGGGGATTCTTTTCAGGATTTTACGGACATCGGGCATGAACCCCATGTCGAACATGCGGTCCGCCTCGTCCAGGACGAGGACCTCCAGATGGGTGAGGTCAATGACCCCCTGGTCCATGAGGTCGATCAGGCGCCCGGGGCATGCCACGACGATCTCGGCGCCTTCCTGAAGCTTTCTGACCTGGGACGTCTGCTTGACGCCTCCGTAGACGGTAACGCTCTTCACTTTCGCTTTTCGGCCCAGTTGGTTTATGGCCTCGTGGATCTGCTCGGCAAGCTCCCGGGTGGGGGCGATGATGAGCACACGAACACGACGGCGGGGCCCTGCCATCAGCCTCTGCAGGATCGGCAGAGCAAAGGCGGCCGTCTTTCCCGTACCGGTGTGGGCCATCCCCATGACATCCCGGCCCTGGAGTATGAGTGGGATGCATTCGGATTGGATCGGCGTGGGCTCCTCGTAGCCGAGGGCCTCAACGCCCGCTTGAATCAGTGGATGTAACTCGAACAACTTGAAACTCATTAACAGATAAACCTCTTTTCTGATATTTCTACCGGCAACATTACCGGTCTGCCCGCCTCAGTGGCGGGCGATTGATTGTTGATTAAGGATTGTTTACGCTTCTGCCTCTGCCTGGGCGGGCTCCGCGCCGGCTGACTCCACTTCCGGCTCGTTCCTCATGTTCTTACCCTGGCGCTTGGCCATCTTCTCGGTTGCCTTTCTCAGGCGCTCCAATTCTTTCTGTCGCTTGATGAACTGGTTGTGATTTCTTTTTCCCATATACCTCCTGTGCGAACCGGCAAAATCTGCATAGATCAGGCCAAAAAAAATCCCCATGGCCTTTGACGGGCTCTCTGGGGACAATATGCGTCATAACCGGTTCAAAGCACAAGTAACTTAAAGCTTTTCCCGGTCATTGTCAAGTTTTATTTGCGTCCCGGCCTCCGGGGCTGGAAGGGGAAGGCGCCTTGCGTCGACCCTCGATGAGGTGGCGAGCGGCCAAAACCGGGTGCCTCCAGATCATCCGGGGGCCGGCATGGCGCATGACAGCACGGATCTGCTCCCGCATGTCGGGCCTGTAGCAGTGCACGGGGCAGTTGGCGCAGGTGGGCTTCTTCGCCCCGAAGGGGCATTTGTCGAGACGCTTTACGGCATAGGCGAGAAGCCCCGCGCAATCGTTGCAGATTTCCCCTTTTGTGCCGTGGCTCTCCCGGCAGAAAATCCGGATCATGGCCTCCAGGGTTTTGCGCTCCCGCTCGATTTTGGGGTGGGCTTTTACCATGGGGACAATATAAGACGGCCGGCGCCCGATGGAAAGCCTTTTTCCGCTTCGGGGCCGGCCGCACAAGGGTACATGGCTGTATTTCTTCAGTTTACGATATCGAGCAGCACCAGGACTTCATTGATCGACCAGTAGAGCTGCTTCTGGAATTCGCAGTCCGCCACCCAGTCGTCCTTGTCGGCGGCCCCTGCCACCGTGCACCCGTCGGTCCGGATCAGGACATGGCCCTTCAGGTCGTTGTAGGCCTTTGAATACCACCCTAGCATGACCCACTTCTCGACCAGGTTGACACGGGTGGCCAGGGCGCTCCGGTACCCCCAATGCGTAAAGGAGCTCTTGTTGCCGTGCCAGAGCGTCGAGGAGAGGCCCGCCAGCTTTACCTTGATAGTGGGCACGGGATCGATGGCGCCGTAGATCATGATACGTGGGTTTAGCTCATCGGCGTATGGCCATCCGGCTTCCAGCAGATCCGGATCCGTTGTCCCTGCGGGGAGGGGTTCCACCTTGATAATTGTGACGGTCCGGGCAGAGAAACCGGCGCTGTGGTCGGCGTTGTCATTGAAGGGCCAGATGACGTTCTGGACTTTCGAGGAGGATTTCTGATCCGGGGGGCCGGGGATCTTTTGGGGAGGCACCACCCGGAAGGGACCCTCGCCGTCGAGCTTGTTGGATGAATTCAGAACCCCGGGTATCAGGTACTGTCCGTCGCGCTTGATGGCCAGGATGGTCTTCATCCCCTTCGGATTGATGATGGGCTGACCGTTGATCCTCCCCGCAACGGAAGGTGCGCTGTAGTCGCACCAGCCGCTGGATGGGAACAGGGCCAGATCGGCCTGGGGATCGTAGTAGAACTGCGCGGCCGGGTAGGTACCGAAGATATGGTAAAAAATGGGATTGGGGTCCGGGTTGAGGGGGTGGTACTGGTTGTACCCATCCGGCGAATAGGCGATAATGCTTGTGGCCGAGGGCAGGGTGATTTTCTTGAGAAGGCTCTCGAGAGGAACCCCCGTGTACTCGGCGTAGAAATCGGCCGACTTGTGGGTGTTCATGAGCATGAACTGGGTGTGCTGGGGCAGCTTCTCCAACTCCGCTCTGGTGTAGACCCGGTAAGGCGCCGGTACCTTGGCCGGCGTGTCATTGGCGTCGCCGGGGTAGCGGTTGGCGGCGATCTCGGCCTTGTTCGTATAGCCGTCGCCGTCGGCGTCATCCTTCTCGATGGCGAGCACTCCCGCCGTGCTCCGGCCTGCGCTCCTGTATGCCTTGCCGTAGGCATTCAGGGTCTCATTGATATCTCCCTTTGCATCGTATCCGTATTTGTAGTGGCACCACTGGCAGCTTCCCAGCGTGACCGTTTTAGGTGGCGGTCCTGCTTGGACATAGGAGCCCCCGCTGTGGCAGAGGTTGCAGTTGTCGAGCTTCGTCCCGGCCTTTTCCGGATAGACCGTCAGGAAGATACCCGAATCGATCTCCCCCATGTGGTGATAGGCGCTGCGCACGATCTGGGCCGTCATCAGTGTGACGGGAATAACAACGAGCAATACAGAGTACTTCAGCCATTTTGCCCTTCTCATAAAATCTCCTCCTTCATATGATTTTGTTCCCGCCTGCTTCCTTCCCCCAGTCTCGCAGCCGGTGGAAACATAAAAAACCGCACTCCGGAGAGTGCGGTAAACGGGCCTGTCGAGCCACCCCGGTCCGGCCGGGGGCAAAAAACGCCTGCCCCGGCAGGACGAGGGCAGGCGCGCGCAGTGCTCACGCTACCGGCCTCTCCTTTCCGCATGGGAGGCATGGCCGTTTCCAGCCACACCCTTCCGGCAGGCGCACCGTAGGCCTGGGCCCTTAGGTGACGCTGCTCGGAGAGATCGTTTGTGATGATCTGTTCTTTACGTTGGTTCTGCGGGCGGCGATTTCCATGTGGCCGCCCCCTGACTTGCGCTATTTCATCTTGCTCGTGTAGACGTAGTCGTTGGTCTTCTGCGCCTCGTGGCACTTGATGCACTCGTCGATCTTGCCTTCCTGGTCCACCTTGCCGCTGGGCTTGTACTGCGCCCAGAACCAGTCGCCGCCGCCGGGGTTGTAGCCCTTCACCTTGTACATGACGTCGACGAACTTGAGCTTCTTGTCCTTGCCGAAGTTCTCCTGGACGATCATGGCGCCGTCGGCAAACTTGCCCTTCTTGGCCTTGATGGAGTCGAAGGCAACCTGGTTGACGTAGGTCGTCAGAAACGCCCCGTGGGGCTCGGGGCCCGCATACTGGGCCTCGGTGCCGGGCCACATCTTCCAGCTCTGGTATTTACCCTTCTGGACAAAGTCCCAGACGGCCTTGCCGTCGGTGGCGGGGCCCTTTTTGGCCTGGGCGAAAAGCATGCCCGAAAGAACGAGGGTTACGGTGAGAACGATAGCGAAAACAAGCAATCCTTTTTTCATGGTCAATACCCCTTTACTATTGAAATGATTCTCCGGCAAATCCTCCTGAGTCACGATGAAGATAACGCGTATCTCCCGTGTCGGATGACATGAATGCCCGCTGCCTTTGCGCTTTCCCGAAAATCCTTCTCATCGAGGGCGGCGACGATCCCCTGGAGGCTATGTCTTACTTGTAAATGATCGTCCCGACGTGCTTGCCGTTGAGGGCCTTCGTGATATTTCCCTTCTTGAGACCGTTTATAATCTGGATGCGATCAAGGACTTCACTATTCTGGAGGATCTCCAGGCAGGGCCTCTCGATGATGAGATCGTCGAGGTTTCTTTTGATCAACTCCCTGGCGCTGATCTCTGCGATGAATTTCGTTTTTTTGTTTTTCTTGGGGTTGTCCGTGTAGAGTCCGTCCTCGTCCTTCACGAGGATGCAGCTTTTCGCCCCGATGAGATCCGCCACGATCAGGGTGCCCACGTCGGTGCGGTGGATGGGGATCCGCCATTTCGGCGACGGCAGGGCGTAGTAGTCGTAAGGGGGCATCCCGTGCATGACGGGGATGCATCCCTGGGCGAAGTAATTGGGCAGCTTCAGGATCTCGTCGTGGCCGATCTTGATGCCGCCCCAGGGAGAAAGCAGCGTGGCCACCAGCAGTGCGTTCTGCTCGGAGATGGAGCTGCCGAACTTGGAGATGATCCCCGTGGGCATCCCCAGCTCGAGGCCGATGGCATAGATGTGTCGGCTCCGTGTCCCGCCGCCTGTGAGCAGGAACATCTTGTGTTTCTTCTTGTTTGCGGCGATTTCCTTTACGACTGCCGGCAGGGCCTTCTTGCCGAGGTCACAGATGGACTGCCCGCCGATCTTCAGGACGTGCACGTCCGGAAAGAGCCTCTGCTGCGGGGCCACGTCGTACTCCTCGGCGAAGGACTTACTGACGAGACTCTCCCCCATGAGCTTGCTCTTGACGTGCAGACGTTTCCCGTCGCGCTCCCGGATCAGCGCCATGGTGCCTCCATTGGTTCGATAAGGGTTTCGTCGCCGTGGGTGAGCGTGAAAGTCCGGCCTGCTCTGCTACTTTTTTGACTTTCTGCTTTTTGTCTGCTCACCCACTTCCACTTCGTCTTCACTGCCCTTTGTGCCCTTCTCCATCAGGACGAGCTTGGCCCCGACCGCCTTGGCGATCTGCTCCAGCTCCTTCTTCCGGAGATGGTAGGAGTAAAAATCGATCTCCACCCCGGAGACTGCCACGATCTTGAAGCGGGGCTTTTTCTCCCCCTCGCCGACCTTTCCGCGCTCACGGTAGAAAATTTTTCCTGGCATGATCGTTACCTCCCATGGGATTTTTTTCTACGCTTTTCCCAGAGAGTGTACCACAAACCATTGCCGGAGGGTAGGACGGGCACGACCGGCCTGTGACCCAAAAGGCGCGGCCGGAGCCATCCCTTCGTGTCCACCCGGTCTTCGGCGCGCGGGGAGACGGCGTCGCGGTCCATGGAGACTACGAAAAGGCCACGTCCTTCGAGTTCGCCGACTGTGACGATGTCCGGGAAATCCCTCAGGCGGGCGAATTCGATAAACCGCCCGCTCCAGCCCGATGCCGTGAGCCCCACGGCGGCTGCCGCCCCGATGATCCCGTCGTTGGTCCCGCCATGTCCGGAGAGGTGGAAGCCTTTGGCCGCCTTGAGGGCCTCCGCCTGGGTGACCACCCGCTCCGTGCAGCCGCGGCCGAACTCCATGAGGGGCTCGAAGGCCCCGTTATCGCCCCAGGCCAGGCACAGCCCGGGGTCGCTTCCCGTCAGGGACTCTTTCTCGATATGGCGGACGGCCCTGTCCCTGAGCGTCTCCAGGAGGGCGATGTCGGGAACTTCCACGATGAGGCAGGCGGAGCTGTTGTGCGAGGTGTAGGGGATCCGGTCGTCGACGAGAAGCTGCTGCCGCACGGCACCCCGCAGCCTGCAGCCTTCGGGCAGCAGGGCCTCGAACCGGCGGGCCAGCTTGCCCGTGCCGACGTCGGCATCCAGGTTGTCCGTGTCGTCGAAGCCGATATATATGTTCTTCATTCAGTCTGTGTGACCTCCAATATAAAAGGTGAGAGCGTCTCTCAAGAAATGCTCTTTCGGATGACATGGATGGCCGTGGCCTTGACGGAAGCCGTCACCTCCGTACCTTCCTGGAGCGCCAGGTCCTCCAGGGCGTGCGTCGTCACGTAGGCTACCAGGGGGAACCCGCAGGAAATTTCCACCCTGTGGAAGAGCCCCAGCGGGACGATCCTGCCGACCCGCCCGCGGAAAACGTTTCTGGCGCTTGTTTTTACGTTCCCGTCCGGCATGGAGAGGGTGACGTTTTCGGGGCGTATGAAGAGAACCACCCGTTCGCCGGGCTTTCCTTTGCCCACGACTTCGATCTCGGATTCGTTCACGCGGACCATCAATGCCGTTTCGTTCACGCCCCGGACTTCCCCCTCCAGGATCGTCTCGGTCCCCACGAAGGAGGCGACAAACTCGTCGACGGGCCGATTCATGATGACGGCAGGCCTGTCGATCTGGGCGATCCGGCCCCCTTCCATGACGGCGATGCGGCCCGAGAGGCGCAGGGCCTCGTTGCGGTCGTGGGTGGCCATGATCGTGGTGATCTTCGTCTCGGCGAGGACCTTTTCCAGGTCCGTGACGATGGCTTCCCGCGTCGGCGGGTCAAGCGCTGCGAAAGGCTCGTCGAGAAAGAGGATCTCCGGCGAGATGGCGAAGGCCCGGGCAAGGCTTGCCCTCTGGGCCTCCCCTCCGGAGAGCGTTTTCGCGGATCGGTCGCTGAGGTGCGCAATGCCGAAACGCTCGATCTGCGCTTCCACCATGCGCCGGGCCTCGGCACCGCCAATGCCGCGGATCTTGAGCCCCGAGACGACATTGCCGAAAACGGTCGTGTCGAACAGCAGCGGCTCCTGGAAGACCATGGCGAGCCTGCGCCGGTATTCCAATATGCGCTGCTCTGCACCCACCGCCTGCCCCCGGAAGAGGATCTCTCCCGCCGAGGGTTTCATCAGGTAAGACAGGGCCTGCAGGAGAGTTGTCTTTCCCGCGCCGTTGGGCCCGATGAGCGAGAGGGTCTCTCCCTCGAAGATTGTCATGCCTGAGACGTCGACCAGCAGGCTTCCCCCGCGGATCACTTTCAGGTTCCTTGCCTCCAGGATCGCCGTCATCGAGGCCTCTCCCTCTGCTGGACGGTTGTGAGGACGAGATTGATCACGTAGGCAAAGAGAAGCAGGATGATCCCCAGGGCGATGGCGATGTCGAAGTTGCCCCGGCTTGTCTCCATGACCGTCGCCGTCGTGAGGACGCGCGTGTAGCCCTTGATGTTTCCGCCCACCATGATGGAGGCGCCGA